>NZ_JBGLQX010000001.1:0-387298 GCF_041403065.1 Aeromonas sp. S16(2024)
TGACCAAACTGTGCCTGCGCCCATTGCGCCGGTTGAGTGAAGGGCATGTTAGAACCAGAGGGAGAGTGATGAAAGGTTCAGATCACGCAATGGGAGATAAGTTCAAAAAAATCCCCAAGCGATGCTTGGGGATTTTTGTATAAGAGACAGCCCGAGGGAGCCCTTGTTGCGTGTGATAGTGCGGATCTGTCCATCAGGCCCCGGGTCGGACGGGGCGCAGGGCGGCGATGGCCCCGCCAAAGAGCGCCATGGCCAGCAGTGCCAGGGCCACAGGCCCCGCGCTGTAGGCAAACCCGGCGACGGCGGACCAGAGCGCCACCCCAAGGTGCATCATGGTCATCGCCAGCGACATCAGCACGCCCCTGTGGGCCGACGAGAGCCCGGCAATGTGGCCCTGCAGGGCGGGGGATCCTATGCCGCCCGCCAGCGCCCACAGCCCGAGCGGCAGCAGCAGGGTGGGCAGTGAGGCGGGAGAGAGATAGAAGCCGACGCTGACCGGCACGCAGACCACCAGGGCCAGGCGCATCAGGACGCGCCCGCTCTCGACCCGGCCAGACAAGCGGGGCATCAGCAGGTTGCCGATGACGCTGATGATGCCGAGAGCCCCATAGAGAAGCCCCACAGACCCCATCGACAGGCCCTGGGTGTCGCGCAGGTGCTGGCCGACCAGATTGAAGAGACCAATGCCGCCGCCCAGGCCCAGGCACATGGCGAGCAGGGCGCCGGCCGCACCCGGGATGGCCAGCAGGCGGACGCCTTTATCCTCCTGCTGCGCCGCCGATCTGTCTGCCGAAGACCTGCCGGCGGGCAGCAGGGCCAGGGCCGCCGCCACCCCCCAGGCACAGAGACCGAGCAGGATAAAGGCGGCGCGCCAGGAGTGCCACTGCGCGAGCAGCGCCCCCAGCGCCGGGCTCGCTATCATGCCCAGCGTCAGGCCGGACTGCACCCAGGCGATGCGCTTCATGGCATCTGTGCCTGTGCCGTCTGCCGCCAGGGCAAAGGCGATGGGCAGCATGCCGGCACTGGCGAGACCGGTGAGCACCCGGCTTGCCAGCCCCCACTCGAAGCTATCGACCAGGCCGGTGGCAATGGAGGCGGCCCCGAACAGCAGGGCGGCGGGCAGCATGATCCTCACCCTGCCGAGGCGATCCGAGAGGCTGCCGAGCAGGGGGGCGATCAGCGCCAGCGCCAGGCTGTAGGCGGTGATGAACAGCGTGACCCGCTCGGGCTGCACCCCCAGCTCCCGGCCTATGGGGGTCAGCAGGGGGCCCAGCATCAGCTCATCGGCACCCACCAGAAACGCAATAAAAAAGAGCAAAACTTTCAATAACATGATGTTCACCTTAAGGATGTGATAGCGAGCCTGTGGCCGCGAGGGAGTGAATGTCCAGCACCCGATCCGGCCAGTCTGCCACGAAGGCCTGCTCGTGGCAGACCATCACCACAGTCCCGGCATAGTCCTGCAGCGCCTGTTGCAGGGCCGCCTTGAGGGCGGCATCCAGGTGGGTGGTCGGTTCGTCCAGGATCAGCAGGTTGCTGGGTTGCAGGGCCAGTCGGCACAGTTTCACCCTGGTCTGCTCCCCGCCACTCAGGGCGGCGATCGGTTGCAGTGCCAGCTTGCCTCTGATGCCGACCCGGGCCAGATGCAGCCTGGCGCCCCTGTCATCGAGGGCGGGGCAGGCGGCCTTCACCAGGGCGAGTGGGGTGGCATCCGGATGGGGCCAGTGCAGCGCCTGTTCGAAGTAGCCCGCCTTGACCCCGGGGGCGAGACTGAGCCCACCACCCAGTGGGGCCAGCTCGCCCGCCAGCGTCTTGAGCAGGGTGGACTTGCCGACGCCGTTGAAACCGGCGATCACCACCTTCTCCCCCCGGCAGAGGGTCAGGGTCAGGGGCGCCAGCAGCGCGCTATCATGACCGATGACCAGTTCAGAGGCGGCGAGCACCTGCTGGCCGCCGCCCCCGGCGCTGCGAAACGCGAGGGAGACCCCCTTGTCCCGCTCCGGGCTGGTCAGGCGCTCGATGCGCGCCAGCTGCTTCTTGCGGCCGTTGGCGATGCTGGCGTTGACCCCGGCGCCGTTCTTGGCGATGAACCGCTCCAGCTTGTCGATCTGCCTCTGCTGCGCCTGGTATTGCCGGGCGTGAGCGGCATCATTCGCGGCCTTCTGGGCCATGGCCTTGTCGAGGTTGCCCTGGTACTTGCGAAGCTGCAGGCGATCGATATCGCAGATGCCGGTGGCGATGCGGTTCACGAAATCCCTGTCGTGGGAGACCACCAGGAAGGCGCCCGCGAAGCCCTCCAGGTAGCTTGCCAGCCAGGCCACGTGGGCGCTGTCCAGGTAGTTGGTCGGCTCATCGAGCAGCAACAGATCCGGCGAGCGCAGCAACAAGCCGGCCAGCATCACCTTGTGGCGCTGACCGCCGCTCAGACTGGCCAGCCGGGTCTGCATGCCGAGCTGGGTGAGGCCAAGGCCGGCGGCCACCTCGTCGATCCGGCTCTCTATCTGGTAAAACGACTGGCTCTCCAGGGTGGTCTGGAGGCTGGCGGCCAGGAGCAGCTGATGGGGCTGGGCACAACGCGCCGGGCTGGCATAGATGGCCATCATCTCCGCCTCGGCCCGATAGAGGGGGGCAAAGGCCGTTTGCAGATATGCCCGTATCGTCAGTTGCCCGTCCAGCTCGGCATGCTGGTCGAGATAACCCCGGTTAATACCGGGCTGCCAGAGAATATCCCCGGCGTCAGGCTGGCGCTCCCCCTGGAGCAGCTTGAGCAGGGTGCTTTTGCCGACGCCGTTCCTGCCCGTGATGCAGATATGTTCGCGGGGCAGCAGGGTGAAGCTGGCGTCCTGATACAGTGTCTTGTCACCGAGGTGACAGGTCAGATGGTGAATGCTGAGCAGACTCATGGTGCTATATCCATAAAAAAACGGGGGCGGTACTTGGCGTACCGGCCCCCGTTTCACGCAATATTGAAACTTTGTCCTGAAGATCAGAAACAAAAAGGCCGGCGATGAAGCATCTCGCCGGCCGTTCTCCTGTTTTCATCAGATGCGGGGTCGCCTCCCTCTATGGAGGGCGCAAGCGCTATCTGATGAAGATTCAGAAGAGATGTGGCTCCGGGCAACACTTCATCGTGTTAGTGCACGGAGCACAGCCTCCTGACAGAGCATTTGAACAGGATGTACAACATTGCAGAGCAGTCCAACATAAAATCTGGACGCAAAATACGCAGATCCCGGGTGACAGTCAACCCGCTCGCCCCTGACTGCCGGTTCCATACGTGCCTGTCGGGAGCGCCATGGCGGGCTTCGCGAGAAGCCAGACCGCCGTCTGGTAGGGGGCAAAGCAGCACTCTGGCTGGCCGGGGTAGTTGCCCATCAACAAGCTGGCGCCGCTGGCTAGCTTGTCAAGATGGGGCATGGGCAAGGGGTCTGCGGTGAGATTGGCGAGCAGCAGCAGCACTTGCGTCTGGCCGGTGGCCGGATCCCGCCAGCGGCGGCGATAGCCGATGCGCAGGGGATCCATTTCATCCAGCAGTTCGAAGTCGCCATGGCGAATGACGGGGTGGGCCTTGCGCAGGGCGATGAGCTGGCGATAGCAGTGAAACAGGGAGTCGGGGCGGGCCAGCTGCTCGGCGGCGTTGATCTCCATATAGTTGTCGTTGAGCGCGATCCAGGGCTCTGCCGTGCTGAAACCGGCCCGGTGGCCCGAGTCCCACTGCATAGGCGTGCGGGCGTTGTCGCGACCGATGGCATCGAGGCGGCGGGCGAGCTCGGCGGGGTCCAGCCCCGGCTGGCTGGCGCCGTAGTTGATGGCCTCCAGATCGCGCAGCTCCCCAGGCTGCCAGCGGCGGTTGGTCATGCCAAGCTCCTCCCCCTGATAGATGAAGGGGGTGCCCTGCATCAGGTGCAGCACCAGGGCCCACTGCTTGGCGCTCAGCTCGCGCCACTCGAGGCTGTCGTTGCCGAAGCGGGAGACGGCGCGGGGCAGGTCGTGGTTACCCAGAAACAGGCTGTTCCAGCCTTGGCCGTGCAGCCCGCTCTGGTGGCGGGCCATGGCGCCTTTGAAGGTGAGGGGGTCAAAGCGGGAGGTCCATTTGTCTCGCCCCAACCCCAGGTGCTCGAAGTTGAACACCATGCTGAACTCGCTGTCATCCGGGTTCGAATAGCGCCGCATCTGGGCCAGATCTGCCCCCCAGGTCTCACCGACAGTGATGATCCCCTTGCCGCCGAAGCTGGCGGCATTGAGTTCGCGGATATAGTCGTGCAGGCGGGGGCCGTTGCTCATGGCAAGGGGCGACCACGCCTTGCTCACCATGTCGATCACATCGAAGCGAAACCCCTTGATGCCCCTGGCCAGCCAGAAGTTGATCACCTCCGCCATCTCGGCCCGCACCGCCGGGTTGTCCCAGTCCAGATCGGCCTGGCTCGCATCGAAGTTGTGCAGGTAGTAGCTGCCGAGCGCCGGCACGAATTCCCAGGCGCTGCCGCCGAAGATGGAGTCCACCGGGTGGGCATCGACGAAGGCCTGGTCCCGAAAGACGTAGTAGGCCTGATAGCGGGGATCCCCCGCCAGCGCCTGCCTGAACCACTGATGTTCGGTGGAGGTGTGGTTGGCGACTATGTCCATCATGATGCCCATGCCGCGGGCGGCCGCCTCGGCAATGAGCGAGTCCATCTCCGCCAGGGTGCCGAAGGCGGGGTCGATGGCGCGGTAATCCGCCACGTCGTAGCCGTTGTCCCGCCTGGGGGAGCGATAGACGGGGGTGAGCCAGAGCAGGTCCACCCCGAGCGTCGCCAGGTAGTCCAGGCGCTGGCGGATGCCGTTGATGTCCCCCATGCCATCGCCGTCGCTGTCCTGAAAGCTCATGGGGTAGATCTGGTAGATAACACACTGCTCGAGAGTGATGGCGGGATGAGGATGCATCAGCGTGGCCGGTGGCGAAGTGGTCCTGCCATGTTACGCAGAGGACGCCGGGGTCGACAGGGTGAGGAGGGCCTTGAAAAGGGTTCCATTGTTGGCTGATAGCCAAAATTGCGGGCAGGGTCACAAAGCCACCATCCCGAACCAGGGGCGGTCGGGATGGCGGCGAACTCATATAGTCGCCGCCATGGGCCCTTATCGGGTCGCTTCGGTCTGTCCGGCGCCGGGTGCCCGCTGACGCTCGGCCTGGGCGTCCAGCTCCTTGCCGAGGAAGTAGTTCAGGAAGGTGCGGATCACCGCGATGATGGCGAGGCGGATGAGCTCCTCCTTGCTCGGCGCCACCGTGGTGGCCAGGATGTCGGCGGCGAGCTGGAACTCCAGGGCCAGGATGAGCCAGCTGCCGAAGCAGAGGCGAATGCGCGGAAAGCCGGGCTCGTGATCCCGCACCCGCGCCGCCAGCCAGAGGGTCTTGCCAAGCCCTGTCACCACGCAGGCGATGGAGATGATCTCCAGCAGCAGCTGGAACAGCTCGACCCCGTGCATCATGCCCTCTTTCAGGCTCGCTATCTCAAACACTGGGATCACCTCGCTGATTCAAAAGAGACACTTTTAGCACGGCATGGGGCCGGATCCAACTCAGAGCCCCTTGAGCAGCATGGCGACCTGCGCGATGGCATGACGGGCCGCAGGGCTGATGCCCGCCAGCTGGAAGAAACCGTGGATCACCCCGATCTGCCGCTGACAGGTGGCGGCAACGCCGGCTTGCAGCAGTTTGCCATAGAGGGCCTCTCCCTCGTCACGCAGGGGATCGTACTCGGCCGTGAGGATATGGGTGGGCGGCAGCCCCGCAAGATCAGGATGGTGCAGCGGGCTTGCCTCGGGATGGCTGGCGGGCAGCCTGCCCAGATAGGCCTGAAACCCGCTGAGCAGCATGTCGCGGGTGATAAGGTAGTCCTCACCGAGCTGTTGATAGCTGTCACTGTCGCCCGCAGCATCGAGCATGGGATAGATGAGGATCTGGGCGGCGGGCAGTGCCGATCCAGCTTCCTTGAGCCGCAAGGTGGTGACCAGGGCGAGGTGGCCACCGGCACTGTCGCCTGCGAGTGCAACCCGCCCGGGATCGCCGTGCCACTGCGGCAGCGCGGCCAGGATGGCGAGGGTCGCTGCCAGCGCGTCGTCATGGGCGGCAGGATAGGTATGCTCGGGGGCGAGGCGGGTGTGCACGGCAAACACCATGGCATGGGCGCTGTTGCACAGCATCCGCATCTGGCGATCGTGGGTCTCGAAATCCCCGCTGACGAAACAGCCGCCGTGGAAATAGATCAGCACCGGATAGGCGGGGCAAGGGGGGCACTTGGGCTGGTAGAGCCGGATGGCGTAGTGATCGGCCTGCCACTCTTCGATGGCGCCCACCGCTTCCCGCTCGCCCCCCAAGACGGCTGAGGCAAGATAGCCCTCACGCCGCTCTTGCCAGCTCAGGCCGCTCGCCTTGGGGCGGCCTGCTGCAATGAAATCCGCCACCATGGCCGCAATGGCCGGTTCAAGTTGTGTATCCATAACGCACCCATCAACTGTATATAAAAACAGGTATTGTGCGCTTTTGGCCCGGGAGTGCAACCGGCGTTAGCTGAGGCAGCTCACAAAATCAGGCTTCAATCAGTTTGAATTCAATCACATAGAGCGGTGGCAGTGCGGGGTAGATGTCCCGGATGACGGTTTTGAGCTCGGCCAGGGTCATGTTCTCCTGGCGGGCGTGCTCGTCGGTCAGCTCATCGAAGGCCAGGGGCGTGACCGAGAGCACCTCCATGGCACCAAAGGGCTGGTGCTCCGGATTGGTGAAGAGCGCGAGCCGCTGGCCGGGCTGCCAGCTGGCCTCGCTCTCGTCGCGGATGGTGATGGTCTTGCGGCCGGACTGGATGTCGGCGACGAAGCGACCGAAGAAGGTGAATTCCGGGTAGGTTGGGGTGTGAACTGACATCTTCTCTCCGAAGGACAAGGGGTGGGCAGGGGCCGGATCAGCCAGCGGCTGGCCCATTCTAGGAGTGCCGGGGAGGGATCGCAGCACTTTTCGCCCGGGCGTGCGAGGGGCGGACGCTGGCGCCCTTGCTCTGCCCTGCAAAGTGGCCGCAAGTGAACCCGAATGTGCGATGATGTGGGCTCCTCTTTCTTGATATGTAACAAAATGGAGGGGGACTGGCTGTGGTCTGATGGCGTCTGGCGCGGTTCTCCGCCCGGCGGACATGAACGAAAGGAGCGAGTGTGAATTCCGAGTTGATCTGGGTGCTCAGCATGCTGGTGGGCGCCATCTTCCTGTTTATTACCAACAAGGTGCGCATGGATGTGGTGGCCTTGTTGATCATCATTCTGTTCGTGTTGAGCGGCACCCTGACCCTGCCACAGGCGCTGGCGGGGTTCAGCGATCCCAACGTCATCCTGATCGCCGCCCTGTTCGTGGTGGGGGAGGGGCTGGTGCGCACCGGCATCGCCTACCAGGTGGGGGATGCCCTGGTGAAGGTGGCGGGCAGCAGCGAGACCCGGCTGCTGGTGCTGCTGATGGTGGCGGTGGCGACCCTGGGGGCCGTGATGAGCAGCACAGGGGTGGTGGCCATCTTCATCCCCGTGGTGCTGAGCGTGGCGAACCGGATGGGGATCCCGGCGGGACGGCTGATGATGCCGCTGGGCTTTGCCGGTCTCATCAGCGGCATGATGACGCTGGTGGCCACCCCGCCCAACATGGTGGTGAACAGCGAGCTGATGCGCCACGGCATCCAGGGCTTCGGCTTCTTCGGTTTCACCCCCATGGGGGGGCTGATCCTCGGGCTGGGGGTGATCTACATGCTGCTGATGCGTCACCGTCTGGTACACGAGGGGGAAGAGGGCAAGGGCAAGCAGGCGGGACGCAGCACAATGCGCGACCTTATCCGCGACTATCGCCTGGCCGGCCGGGCGCGCCGCCTGGCGATCCGCCCCGATTCTCCCCTGATAGGCCAGACCCTGGACGAGCTGCAACTGCGTGCCCGCTTCGGGGCCAACGTCATCGGGCTGGAGCGCTGGCGCAAGTTTCGGCGGGTGATGGTGACCGTCTCCGGCGTCACCGAGTTCCAGGCCAAGGACGTGCTGCTCATCGACATGTCCGACCCCGAGGTGGATGTGCGGGAGTTTTGCAGCGAGGCGCGGCTCGAACCCATGATATTGCGCGGGGAGTACTTCTCGGATCAGGCGCGGGAGGTGGGCATGGCCGAGGTCTCCCTCATTCCGGGATCCCGGCTGCTCGGCAAGAGCATCCGCGAGGTGACCTTTCGTTCCCGCTACGGCCTGAGCGTGGTGGGGATCCGCCGCAACGGCGAGGCGCTCACCGGCAAGCTGGTGGATGAGCCGCTGCTGATGGGGGACAGCCTGCTGGTGGTGGGCAACTGGAGCCTCATTCGCCAGTTGCAGACCCACCACAGGGACTTCCTGCTGCTCGGCCTGCCCGCCGAGGTGGACGAAATGGCGCCGGCCCGCAGCCAGGCCATCCACGCCCTGATCGCCCTCGCGGTCATGATAGTGCTGATGGTGACGGATCCCGTACCCAACGTCATAGCGGCGCTCATCGCCTGCCTGCTGATGGGCAAGTTCCGCTGCATCGACATGGAGAGTGCCTACAAGTCCATCCACTGGCCGACCCTGATCCTGATCGTCGGCATGTTGCCCTTCGCCCTGGCGTTGCAGAAGACCGGCGGGGTGGATCTCATCGTCGGCGCGCTGATCTCGGCGGTGGGGGAGATGGGGCCCCGGGTCATGCTGGCCAGCCTGTTCGTGCTCTGCGCGGTCATCGGGCTCTTCATCTCCAACACCGCCACCGCTGTGCTGATGGCCCCCATTGCGCTCGGCACGGCCCAGCAGATGGGGGTCTCTCCCTATCCCTTCGCCATGACCATCGCCATCGCCGCCTCGGCGGCCTTCATGACGCCGGTCTCCTCACCGGTCAATACCCTGGTGCTGGGGCCTGGCAACTACAAGTTCATGGATTTCATCCGCATCGGGGTGCCGTTTACGGTGCTGGTGATGGTGGTGAGCGTCATCGCCATTCCCTGGTTCTTCCCGTTCTGAGCAGCTTTGATCAGGGGAGAGAGACAAGCGGCCTGCGGGCCGCTTTTTATTGGTCATCAATCCCGACGCAGTGGGGTGAAATCCTGGGCTGACAAGGTAGTGAACAGGGAGAACGGCAGGGAAGGAGAGGAAACAAGGGCTGAAATCCGGGCACAAAAAAACCAGCATGAGCTGGTCTGTTTGGCACTGCTATTAATGGTGCGGAAGGAGAGACTCGAACTCTCACGCCTAGGGCGCCAGAACCTAAATCTGGTGCGTCTACCAATTTCGCCACTTCCGCAATATTAATGGTGGCTATGACGGGATTCGAACCTGTGACCCCCGCATTATGAGTGCGATGCTCTAACCAACTGAGCTACATAGCCGTCTTGTGACCGACTGTCGTCGAAAACAAGTAAAAATGGCTGGGGTACTAGGATTCGAACCTAGGGATGGCGAGATCAAAACCCGCTGCCTTACCGCTTGGCGATACCCCAACAGTGCTCCTCGACAGTTATGAGACTGGCCAAAGAACTTTTAAAAATGGCTGGGGTACTAGGATTCGAACCTAGGGATGGCGAGATCAAAACCCGCTGCCTTACCGCTTGGCGATACCCCAACTGAACAACTTGTAAATGGTGGCTATGACGGGATTCGAACCTGTGACCCTCGCATTATGAGTGCGATGCTCTAACCAACTGAGCTACATAGCCGTCTTGTGGCCGACTCTCGTCGAAAACAAGTAAAAATGGCTGGGGTACTAGGATTCGAACCTAGGGATGGCGAGATCAAAACCCGCTGCCTTACCGCTTGGCGATACCCCAACAGTGCTCCTCAACCGTCACGAATGGCGGGCAAAGAACTTTAAAAATGGCTGTGGAACCAGGATTTGAACCTAGACACATTGACGAGATCAAAATCTCTCAATGCTTTCCTCAGCTTGTTACCGATAGGTGAACATCGATAACCAAAATTAATGGCTGGGGTACTAGGATTCGAACCTAGGGATGGCGAGATCAAAACCCGCTGCCTTACCGCTTGGCGATACCCCAACTGAATGATTAATGGTGGCTATGACGGGATTCGAACCTGTGACCCTCGCATTATGAGTGCGATGCTCTAACCAACTGAGCTACATAGCCAACCGTGCTTCCAGTGAGTCGTTGCCTCGTCACTGTGCGGCCGGAATTATGCGTATCTGGCTCTGGGGCGTCAACCCTTTTTTTGCCAGAAAAACCGAATTTGGGTGCGTTTGGCGAGTTATTGGACGCTGTCGCGCAAAAGCCCAACAATCTGGTTTTTTTTGCGACATTTGGCAGCAGAACCGCAACCTGCGCCCATAACAAAGAGGCCAGCAAATGCTGGCCTCTCATGGGGTTAGACGTTGAACAGGAAGTTCATGATATCGCCATCCTTGACGATGTAGTCTTTCCCTTCGGCGCGCATCTTGCCCGCTTCCTTGGCGCCTTGCTCACCCTTGTAGGTGATAAAGTCGTCGAAGGCGATGGTCTGGGCGCGAATAAAGCCTTTTTCAAAGTCGGTGTGGATCTTGCCCGCCGCCTGCGGGGCGGTGGCGCCGACCGGAATGGTCCAGGCGCGCACTTCCTTCACCCCGGCGGTGAAGTAGGTCTGCAGGTTCAGCAGCTCGTAACCTGAGCGGATCACCCGGTTCAGGCCCGGCTCTTCGATCCCCAGATCGGCCATGAACTCGGCGCGATCTTCGTCGTCCAGCTCGGCGATGTCCGCCTCGATGGCGCAGCAGACCACGACCACAACGGCGTTCTCGGCGGCGGCGATTTCACGCACCTTGTCGAGGAAGGGGTTGTTGTCGAAGCCATCTTCCGCCACGTTGGCGATGTACATGGTGGGCTTCAAGGTCAGGAAGTTGAGGTGGGCAACGGCCGCCAGCTCTTCCTTGTCCAGCTTCATGCCGCGGATCATCTGGCCGTTTTCCAGGGCAACCCGAATCTTTTCCAGGGTCTCCACTTCCAGCTTGGCATCCTTGTCGCCGCCCTTGGCGCGCTTGGACTGACGGTGGATGGCGCGCTCGCAGGCGTCCAGATCCGACAGGGCCAATTCGGTATTGATCACCTCGATGTCATCGGCCGGGGAGACCTTGCCCGCCACGTGGATGATGTTCTCGTCCTCGAAGCAGCGCACCACGTGACCTATGGCTTCGGTTTCGCGGATGTTGGCCAGGAACTGGTTGCCCAGACCCTCGCCCTTGGAGGCGCCCGCCACCAGGCCGGCGATGTCCACGAACTCCATGGTGGTCGGCACCACGCGCTGGGGGTTGATGATGGCCGCCAGCTGATCGAGGCGGGGATCCGGCATGGGGACCACACCCGTGTTTGGCTCAATGGTGCAGAACGGGAAGTTGGCGGCTTCGATGCCGGCCTTGGTCAGCGCATTGAACAGGGTGGATTTGCCTACATTGGGCAGGCCCACGATACCGCATTTAAAACCCATGGATTGTTACCTTACGTGATGGATGCTGTGTGAGGGCCGCCGAACCTGCTCACGCTCTTACTGCGAGGCTGTGATCAAGGCTCATGTGCTGCTCGGAATCCTCACGTATACCTATACGCTCCGGTTCCTGTGCTGCGCTTCACCTTGCTGACAACCTCTCGTTGCAGAGAGTGACCAGCTTCTTAGGCAGCCCTGTCATATTGTGCGAGCCTGACCCAGGTCAGGCATCTGTATTCAGACTTTCTCGGCCTTGAAGCTGTGCAGCCGATTCATTGCCTTGGTCATGTCCTGCTTGAACAGGATGTCGGTGGCGCGCAGGGATTCATCCAGTGCGGCCTCGATCAGGCTCTGCTCACTGCTGGGGGCCTTGGTCAGCACGAAACCGGCGACCAGCTCCTTGGCACCGGGATGACCTATCCCGAGGCGCAGCCGGAAGAAGTTATTGTTGTTGCCCATCCTGGCGATGATGTCTTTCAGGCCGTTGTGGCCGCCGTGACCGCCGCCCTGCTTGAACTTGGCGATGCCGGGGGGCAGGTCCAGTTCGTCGTGGGCCACCAGTATCTCTTCGGGGGCTATCTGGTAGAAGCGGGCCAGCGCCGCCACCGCCTTGCCGGAGAGGTTCATGTAGGTGTTCGGGATGAGCAGCCGCACATCCTGCCCCTCCACCAGGAAGCGGGCGGTGTGGCCGAAGAACTTGGGCTCTTCGCGCAGGCTGACATTGTGCCAGCGGGCTAGCTGCTCCACATACCAGGCCCCCGCGTTGTGGCGGGTCTTGGCATATTCGGGGCCGGGATTACCCAGCCCGACAATCAGTTTGATTTGATGCGTCACGCTTGATGTCTTCACTCGCTGCTTGCCATGAGCGGATGGCCCGGGGCAATGGGACGCAATATTCTAGCCGCCGAGTGGCGATCACTCAACCAAAGCTCGGCGAGCCGGAGGAATAACCCGGGAACCGGGTGCCAACGATCGCCAAAACGGGCCTCGCCCCGGCCCATTTTTGCGCAGCGGCTCAAGGGGCGTCGGCTTGACCGGCACGCAGCAGGGTCACCGTCTCCTCGGTCAGGGCGGTCAGCAGGGGGCGGGCATGACGCACATAGTCCACGAACGAGGCTGCGTCTGTGCCGCAATCCACCTTGGCCGCCTTGCAGTCGAGGGCCTTGCCCGGCCCATAGACGGCGCTGAGCTGTTCGCCACGCTGTGCCACTGCCAGCACCGGGAAGGCGGTCAGCTTGCCATCCCGCCAGGCGAGATCCACGCGCTCGGCACTCTGGCGCTGCGCCCGTGCCAGGGCCTGCCATCCGTCGTTGCCGTTGGCACTGTAGGCGTTGGTCACCACCCGGTAGCGCTTTGTATCCACCAGATCCTGCCACTGACCCTCGGCCGTCTGCCATTGCAGCCGGGTCAGATGGCCCGCCTTGCCTGCTTCGGTCTCCTTGAAGGTGTAACGCAGGTGGCCGCCATAGGGGAACTTGCCCGCATGGGCGCTGGCGGGCAGGGTGGCGGTGATGGTCTCGGTCAGCAGGGCCCGCACCTCGGCGCCGGAGAGGGTCAGCACGGTGAGCGGGTTCTTGAACGGCAGCAGGCTGAGGGCCGCCTCCCCTTCACGCAGTTCACCGGCGGGCAAGTCGGCGCGCACGCCCCCCACCGCCAGCAGGGCGAAGTCGACCGGACCGCCGGTCAGGGTCTGCACCTGCGGGCTATTGGCCCAAAAATATTGGCCTTCCGCCACCAGGGGCGCGACGTCGGAGCCGTGGTTGTCGCTGCCGTTGTCGCCTGGGCGGCGGGCATTTTGCAACGGCGCGGGAAGGGTGCCGATGACGGGGCCGTAGGCCTGCTCCAGCGCCGGTTTGTAGTGGCTGTCGATGAGGCCGCGCAGGCGCGGATCTTCATCCACCGTCACCAGGTTGGGCTGGGCGTCGATGAACTTGCCGACCTGCTGGCTGCGGGTCTTGTCCAGCGTCTGCTGGCGGGCCGGATCGGCGAAGAAATCGCGGCTGGCCAGCAGCTGGTTCTGACCCTGGCAGGCGATGACCCGGCCCTGGGCATCGAAGCTGACCCGGGCAAGACCGATGGCCTGGGCGTAGGATCCCGCCTGCACCACGCAGGTCAGGCCGACGCCGTCCGGGTTGGTCACCAGCGCCGCGTATTCCCCCGTCTTGCCCCAGCCGATGTTGCTAAAGTCACCGAGCAGGCTGTGGGAGTGGCCGCCGACGATGGCATCGAGGCCGTTCACCTTGGCCGCCAGCGCCAGATCCCGGGCGTTGCCGATGTGGGTGAGGGCGACGATCCGGTTGATCCCCCTGGCCTGCAGCAGGTCGACCGTGGCCTGGGCCGAGGCCACCTCCTTGGCAAAGCGCAGCTTGCCGACGTTGGGGGAGATGTTGGCCATGTCCTCCAGCACCAGCCCGACGACGGCGACCAGTTGTTTGCCTTGCGGCAGGTTGTTGATGTCGGTGACCGGGCTCTTCTGGTTGCCCTCGAAGGCATAGACCACGAAGGGCTTAAGGTTGCTGGCCTGGCTCAGATCCGGATCGTCGCGGCTGTCCAGATTGGCGGCCAGCACCGGGAAGTTCACCCCCTGGATGAAGCGGGCCAGCTTCTGGTTGTCGAGATCGAACTCGTGGTTGCCAAGGGCCATGGCATCCAGGCCGAACTGGCTCAGCAACTCGGCATTGGCCATCCCCTCGTTGAGCTTGAAGTAGCCGCTGCCCTGCCAGGCATCACCGCCGTGCAGCAGCAACAGCGGCTGGTTCTTGGCGAGCGCCTCGGCCTGGAAGGCTTTCGTCATGGTGAGCAGGCGTGGATAACCGCCGAGGCGGGTGTAGAGGGTGTCGGTTTCCCCCTGCTTGCCGAAGAGGGGCCCCTTCAGCTCGGCATTGACCGGGTCGAACTGGGAGTGGGTGTCGTTCATGTGTGCCAGGGTCAGGGTGAAGGGCGGATCCTGCTGGCCGGTCAGGCAGGCGGAGAGCAGGGCGCACAGCGGGAGGAGAGTGAGGAGACGCAAGCACTTCATGGGGACATCCTTAACCTGCGGGGGCAGGGCATTGCTTTGACCAGGCTTGAAAAAACAAAAACCGCCAGTTGGCGGTTTTTGTCACAACGGGGTCTATCAATGCTCAAACATGGCAGAGATGGACTCTTCGTTGCTGATACGACGAATGGCTTCGGCCAGTACAGTCGACAGAGTCAGCTGCTTGACCTTGCCGACCGCTTTCATCTCCGCGGTGAGCGGGATGGAGTCGGTGATGATCAGTTCGTCGATGACCGAATTCTTGATGTTTTCAACGGCGGTGCCGGAGAAGACAGGGTGGGTCGCATAGGCGAACACGCGCTTGGCACCACGCTCTTTCAGCGCTTCTGCGGCCTTGCACAGGGTGCCGCCGGTGTCGATCATGTCGTCGACGATGACGCAGTCACGGCCAGCCACGTCACCGATCAGGTGCATGACCTGGGAGACGTTCGGGCGGGGACGACGCTTGTCGATGATGGCGATGTCGGTGTCGTCCAGCAGCTTGGCGATGGCACGGGCACGGACCACGCCGCCGATGTCCGGCGAAACGACCACGGGGGATTCGAGGTTCTTGGACTTCATGTCTTCCAGCAGCACAGGGCTGCCGAACACGTTGTCTACGGGGACATCGAAGAAGCCCTGGATTTGCTCGGCATGCAGGTCAACGGTCAGCACGCGATCCACACCCACGCTGGAGAGGAAGTCAGCGACAACCTTGGCGGTGATGGGCACACGGGCGGAGCGGACGCGGCGGTCCTGACGGGCATAACCAAAGTAGGGAATAACGGCAGTGATACGGCCAGCTGAAGCACGACGCAGTGCATCCACCATGACGATCAATTCCATCAAATTGTCGTTGGTCGGGGCACAGGTGGATTGAATGATGAAGATATCGCCACCGCGTACATTCTCATTGATCTGTACGCTGATCTCGCCGTCGCTAAAGCGACCTACGGCAGCATTGCCGAGTTTGATAAACAGGCGATCTGCGATCTTCTGGGCTAGTTCCGGCGTTGCGTTACCAGCAAACAGCTTCATGTCAGGCACGGTTTGAAACCTCGGGGTTGCATCCAGTATGTGGGGAGTCTGATTCAGACCCGTATCGTTTGGGGGCAAACGATTTATCAAGAGAACGGACAAGGTCTCTGGAAGTTCATGGTGGCGCCGGATTTCCCGGGTGGACGGCAGAGCCACCACCTTGGGCACCACTATGTCAGATTGGCCAGGGTATCAGGATCCGCCCCCAGGCACATCGACGAGATCAAACCCTCTCGATGTGGCCCTCAACAATACACAGTTTGCTGGGGTACCTAGATTCGAACCCAGGCACATCGACGAGATCTAAATCTCTCGATGTGACCCGCAACAATGCCCAGTTGGCTGGGGTACTAGGATTCGAACCTAGGAATGGCGAGATCAAAACCCGCTGCCTTACCGCTTGGCGATACCCCAATCACTGACTTGTTGCAAAGTGACGAAGAGTGGTGATATGTTCTCGCCCTTGGCGACAAACCCATCCCAGCCTTCCGGCACCCTTGCCAACACCTTCCGAGCAGCCACTTCGTCTTCAAATTGAGCAAAGACGCAGGCGCCAGTGCCCGTCATTCTTGACGGCGCGTATTCTAGCAACCAGCCGAGCGCATTGGCAACCTCGGGGTGGCGCTTTTTCACCAGCAATTCGCAATCGTTTTTCCACACCCCTTCCAGCAGGTTGTGCAATGTCATCCTGGGGGTGTCGCGGGGCAGCTCGGGATCCTGAAACACCGCCGCCGTTGCAACATGGCAATCGGGTTTGAGCACCAGATACCAGGCGCTCGGCAGCTCGAGTGGTTGCAGCTTCTCCCCAACCCCTTCCGCAAAGGCGGCACGGCCGCGCACGAACACGGGCACGTCGGCCCCCAGTTGCACCCCGAGTTCCGCCAGCTCGTCTTCACTCAAGCCCGCCTGCCAGAGATGATTCAGCGCCACCAGGGTGGTGGCGGCATCAGACGAGCCGCCGCCGATGCCGCCCCCCATGGGCAATACCTTCTCCAACCGGATATGGGCCCCCATCGGGCTTGGCAGCCTCCCCTGCAACAGGCGGGCGGCACGGATGATGAGGTTCTGTTCATCCGGCACCCCGGGGATGGCCGGGCTCAGGGTGAGCAGGCTGGTTCCCGGCAGGGGGTCAAACTCCAGCCAGTCGCCGTGATTGAGGAAGATGAACAGGGTCTGCAACTCGTGATAGCCGTCGGGGCGACGGCCGTTGACGTGCAGGAAGAGGTTGAGCTTGGCCGGCGCCGGCCAGCGGATCGGCGCCTGCTGGATGGTATCCTGCATCATGGAGCCAGGGTCCATTGGTTGATCTGTAACTTGAGGCGGCTGCCCTGGCCCGTCATGGTCAGCAGGTGCGGCAGCCGGTAGCTGTCCTGATCCCGGTAGTCCCCATAGACGATCTGCCACTGGCCGTCGCGCACCGAGGCCAGGCTGGCGTCGGGGTTGAGCTCGAATTCGGCCTCACCCGGCAGTCCCTTGATCCACTCCGGCAACCCGGCGACCGGAATATTCCAGCCGGTGAGCTGATAGACGAGGGCCTCGGCATCCTGGCTCTGATGCACCTTGCCCTCGTTGTCGGTCAGGGTGATCTCCCCCTTGCTGCGGGAGAGTTCCAGGATATGGGTGCCGATCAGGCTGGTGAGGTTGAGGCGATAGTCATCGCCGTTCTGCTGCCAGTTGAGGCGGGCGCTGCCCTTCTGGCGGGCCGTGATGATGGCCATCTTGCCCGACAGCTCCCAGTGGGTCAGCTGCTCGAGACGGGCCCGTTCCTGCTGCCAGTTGACCTGATCCCGCTGGGGTTGAGTGGTGGTACAGCCGGCCAGTACCAGCAGGCAGGCGAGGGAGAAGATACGCAACAACAAGGTCGTGCTCCGGATAAGAGATTTGCCACAGTATAAGGGGCGGCCGTATTGCTTTTAAAGACTTACCCTTTCTCGTACAATTGTCGGCCTTCATACCCTGTGCACGAAACGATCATCACCCACCCATGAGTCTGCTTGCCCTCGGAATCAACCACAACACCGCCAGTGTCGCCTTGCGGGAACGGGTCGCATTTGGCCCGGACTGCATCGATCGCGCCTTGCGTGAGCTGGTGGAGCAGCCTGGCGTCAGCGAGGCGGTGATCGTCTCCACCTGCAATCGCACCGAGCTGTACTGCAGCCTGGAGCAAGGGCAGGGGGAGCAGGTGCTGAGCTGGCTGCAGCGGTTCCACGCGCTGGAGGCGAGCGAGGTGCTCTCCGCCATCTACCGGCACCAGGACGAGGAGGCGGTGCGCCACCTGATGCGGGTGGCCTGCGGGCTCGACTCCCTGGTGCTGGGAGAGCCGCAGATCCTGGGGCAGATCAAGCAGTCCTACGCCCACGCCCAGCAGGCGGAAGCGGTGAAGGGATCCCTCGAGCGCCTGTTCCAGAAATCCTTCTCGGTGGCGAAACGGGTGCGTACCGACACCGAGATTGGCGCCAGTGCCGTGTCGGTGGCCTTCGCCGCCGTGAGCCTGGCCCGCCGCATCTTCTCCGATCTCTCCCAGACCAAGGTGCTGCTGGTGGGGGCGGGCGAGACCATAGAGCTCGTCGCTCGGCATCTGCGCGAGCAGAGCGTCACCCAGATGATGGTGGCGAACCGCACCCTGCAGCGGGCCCAGCTGCTGGCCGAGGAGTTCGGCGCCCAGGTGATGACCCTCGAAGAGATCCCGGACTACCTGCACGAGGCCGACATCGTCATCAGCTCCACCGCCAGCCCCCTGCCCATCATCGGCAAGGGCATGGTGGAGCGCGCCCTCAAGGCCCGCCGCTTCAGGCCCATGTTCCTGGTGGACATCGCCGTGCCCCGCGACATCGAAGCCGAGGTGGACGAGCTCTCCGACGCCTATCTCTACACGGTGGACGATCTGCAGGGCATCATCGAGCAGAACCTCGAGACTCGCAAGCGGGCGGCCGCCGAGGCCGAGCTCATCGTGCAGGAAGAGCGTGATGACTTCATGGGCTGGTACCGCAGCCAGCATTCGGTGGATCTCATTCGCGATTATCGCCACCAAGCCCAGCAGGTGGCGGATGAAGAGTTGCAGCGTGCCCTGCTGGCCCTGCAACAGGGCGAGAATGCCGAGCAGGCGCTCAAGGCCCTGGCCCACCGCCTCACCAACAAGTTGATCCACGCACCGACCCAGGCCCTGCGCCAGGCCGCCGCCCAGGGGGACAGCCACAAGCTGTCCCAGCTGCGCCAGGTGCTGGGGTTGTCACAAGAGTCATAGTTTGGGGGTGGCCAGCCGGCTGCCCCTCCTCCATCGAGAACACAAGATTTATGAACCCGTCATTGATCAGAAAGCTGGAAGGCCTCATCGAGCGCCACGAAGAAGTACAGGCCCTGCTCGGCGAGCCCGGGGTCGCCTCGGATCAGGACAGATACCGTGCCCTGACCCGGGAATATGCCCAGCTCGAAGACATAGTGCACGCCTTCCAGCGCTTCCGTCAGGCCGAGGAGAACCTCGAGACCACCAAGATGATGCTGGAAGAGGACGACGCCGACCTGCGCGAGATGGCGCAGGAGGAGCTGCCGCTCGCCAAGGCGACCTTCGAGGAGCAGGAGCAGGCGCTGCAGGTGATGCTGCTGCCGCGCGACCCCAAGGATGACAACAACTGTTATCTCGAGATCCGTGCCGGCGCCGGTGGCGACGAGGCGGCCATCTTCGCGGGGGATCTGTTCCGCATGTACTCCCGTTACGCCGAACGCCAGGGCTGGCGCGTCTCCATCGTCAGCTGCAACGACGGCGAGCACGGCGGCTACAAGGAGGTGATCGCCAAGGTGGACGGCGAGCACGTCTACGGTCGCCTCAAGTTCGAGTCCGGCGGTCACCGGGTGCAGCGGGTACCCGAGACCGAATCCCAGGGGCGGGTGCACACCTCCGCCTGTACCGTGGCCGTGCTGCCGGAAGTGCCTGAAGCCGAACAGATCGAGATCAACCCCTCAGAGCTGAAGATCGACACCTTCCGCGCCTCCGGGGCCGGTGGTCAGCACGTCAACAAGACCGACTCCGCCATCCGCATCACCCACCTGCCCACCGGGCTGGTGGTGGAGTGCCAGGATGAGCGCTCCCAGCACAAGAACCGCGCCAAGGCGATGTCGGTGCTCTCCGCCCGCCTGCAGGCGGCCGAGGACGAGCGTCACCGCGCCGCCGAGCAGAGCACCCGCCGCAACCTGGTGGGCTCAGGTGATCGCTCCGAGCGTATCCGTACCTACAACTACCCCCAGGGGCGCCTCTCCGAGCACCGCATCAACCTCACCCTCTATCGGCTGGGGGAGATCCTCGAAGGGGATCTGGATTGCGTCATCACGCCTCTGGTGCAGGAATACCAGGCGGATCAGCTCGCCTCCCTGGCCGAGAGCAATTAATGCAGATCCAGCAGGCTCGTGCCCATATCATGGCGACGTTGGCCTCCGGGGAATCCCCCCGTGCCGACGCCGATGCGCTGCTCTGCCATCTGCTGGGTTGCCGGCGCAGCTATCTGATGACCTGGCCGGAGCGCGAGCTCGATGGCGCCCAGCAGGCCACCCTGCAAGGGTGGCTTGACCGCCGTCTGGCCGGTGAACCCATAGCCCACCTCATCGGCGAGCGGGAGTTCTGGTCCCTGCCGCTGAAGGTGAGCCCGGCCACCCTGATCCCGCGCCCCGACACCGAGGTGCTGGTGGAGCAGGCGCTGGCGCGCCTGCCGGCCGGCCCCTGTGCCCTGCTGGATCTGGGCACCGGCACCGGCGCCATCGCGCTCGCGCTCAAGTCCGAGCGGCCCGATGCCGATGTATGGGCGGTGGACAGGATGCCGGACGCCGCCGCCCTGGCCCGCGCCAACAGCGCCGCCCTGGGATTGCCCATAGCAGTGCGGGACGGCAGCTGGTTTGCGCCCCTGGCGGATGCGCCGCGCTTTGACATGATCGTCTCCAATCCGCCCTATATCGACGGGGCGGATCCCCATCTGGAGGAGGGGGACGTGCGCTTCGAGCCGCGCTCCGCCCTGGTGGCGGACGAGCAGGGGCTGGCGGACATTCGCCTGATAGTCGCCGGTGCCCCCGCCCATCTGTGCCCGGGGGGCTGGCTCCTGTTGGAGCACGGTTGGGAGCAGGGGGCATTGGTGCGTCAGCTTCTGCTGCAACAGGGCTACTGCCAGGTGGAAACCGTGCGGGATTATGGGGATAACGAGCGGGTGACCCTGGGGCGCCTGGCTCAGTGATATGACGGGCGGAACTGTCCGCCCCTGTGCAAGGAAACCATATGTATGTTGTTCTCAAACATCTGCATCTCACCCTGATTGTCGGGGCCGTGCTGATGTTCATGCTGCGCTTTTACTGGGCCCAAACCGGCTCCATTCTTGCCCGTAACGGCCGGGTGCTGCAGGCCGGCGGCTGGCTCAATGGCCTGGTGGTGCTCTCCGGCGTGCTGCTGTGCATGGTGCTGGATCTCAATCCGCTCAACAACGGGATCCCCTGGCTCAGCGAGAAGCTGAGCGCCGTGCTGGCGGTGGCCTTCCTCGGCATGATGGCGCTGCGGCTGGCGCGCAGCAACAGCATCCGCTGGTTTGCCTTCCTGGGCGCCCTGGGGTGGATCTTCTTTATCGCCAAGCTGGCGGTGCAAAAGCAGGCCAACCTGTTCGGTTAGGGATGACGACGATGATACGTGTGGATGAGTGGACCGACTTCGAGGCCCACGACCTGGCCGAACTGGCACTGTCGGTGAGCGACGAGATCCTGGGCCATGGCGGCGCGGGAGAGGCAGAGCTGGCCCGCCTCGATACCTGGCTGGACGAGGCCATCGTCGAAGGGGACTGTGACGAGGTGCGCCGTCAGCTGTTGCAGGGCTTCTACCAGACCCTGGGCTTTCGGGGCGACTGGCAGGATTACTTCTCTGCCGCCAACTGCGACCTGAATCAGGTGCTGGTACGGCGCAAGGGCATTCCGGTGAGCCTCGGTATCCTCATCATCCAGCTGGGTCGCAAGATTGGCCTGGATGTGGAGGGGATCTGCTTCCCGGGCCATTTCCTGGTGAGCTTCGCCGGCCTGGAGGGGGAGGTCTATGTGGACCCCTTCAACGGTGACGAGCTGAGCCTGCACCGCATCGAGCTGCTGCTGCGCGGTGCCCTCGGCAACCTGGCTACCTTAAGCGATGACCATCTGCAGCCCTGCGGGCAGTGGGAGATCATCGAACGCCTGCTCAACGTCAACAAGGGAGCCCTGTTGCGTGAGGAGCGCATGACAGAAGCATTGCGCTGCAGCGAGCTGCTGCTGCGCATGAAGCCGGGAGATCCGCTGGAGACGCGGGATCGGGGTTTCATCTACGAGCAGCTCGACTGCCCCCGCTTCGCCGCCGACGATTTTGAATACTTTATTGAACAATGCCCGGACGATCCTGTGGCCGACGTGCTGAAAACCCAGCTGGCCAGTCTGGATCTTAGCCCCAAGCCCCTCCATTGAGGGCGCCTGGGGAAGCCCCTTCACTTAAGGATGCTGAGATGGAACAGAAGAATATCAAGATCAACGCGATCGACGTCGCCAACGACAAGCCCTTCGTGCTGTTCGGTGGCATGAACGTGCTGGAATCCCGCGACATGGCGATGGCGGTGTGCGAGAAGTACGTGGAAGTGACCAGCAAGCTGGGCATACCATTCGTGTTCAAGGCGAGCTGGGACAAGGCGAACCGCTCCTCCATCCACTCTTACCGTGGCCCGGGCCTGGAAGAGGGGATGAAGATCTTCCAGGAGCTCAAGGCGACCTTCGGCATGCCGGTGATTTCCGATCTGCATGAAGTGCATCAGGCCAAGCCGGTTGCCGAGGTGGTGGATGTCATCCAGCTGCCCGCCTTCCTGGCGCGCCAGACCGATCTGGTGGAGGCCATGGCCCGCACCGGCAACGTCATCAACATCAAGAAGCCGCAGTTCCTGAGCCCGAGCCAGATGAAAAACATCACCGACAAGTTCGAGGAGTGCGGCAACGATCAGCTGATCCTGTGCGAGCGCGGCGCCAACTTCGGTTACGACAACCTGGTGGTGGACATGCTGGGACTGGGCGTAATGAAGAAGAGCACCGGCGGTTACCCCGTCATCTTCGACGTGACCCACTCCCTGCAGTGCCGCGACCCGCTGGGGGCCGCTTCCGGTGGTCGTCGGGATCAGGTGACCGAGCTGGCCCGTGCCGGCATGGCGGTTGGTCTGGCGGGTCTCTTTATCGAATCCCATCCGGACCCGAAAGTGGCCCGTTGTGATGGCCCGAGTGCCCTGCCGCTGGACAAGCTGGAAGGCTTCCTCAAGCAGATGAAGGCCATCGACGATCTCATCAAGGGCTTCGAGCCGCTCGATACTTCCGCCTGACAGCGACACCCGCCCGTCAGAAAATATGGAAAAGGCCTCGTGATGCGAGGCCTTTTTGCTACTGGCAACTTGCGATGGCGTACCAACAAAAACGGCCCGTGTGGGCCGTTTGTCAGTGTGCAGGTTCGCGCAGAGGGAATTACAGGCTCTGGGTGAAGGTGCGGGTGACCACATCACGCTGCTGTTCCGGGGTCAGGGCGTTGAAACGCACTGCGTAGCCAGACACGCGGATGGTCAGCTGCGGGTATTTCTCCGGATTGGCGATGGCGTCTTCCAGGGTCTCGCGGCGCAGCACGTTGACGTTCAGGTGTTGACCACCCTCGACCACGGGTTCGGTCTGGACCGGCAGTTCACGATATTCGAACTGGCCCAGGTCGGACAGTGCGACTTCCTGATCGGCGACGAAGCTGTCGCCCTTGGCGCAGATGCAGCGAGCCTGCTGCTTCTCTTCATCCAGCAGCCAGAAAGAGTTCAGCAGTGCGGCGTTGGCGGACTGGGTGATTTGGATGCCCTTGATCATGGTATGACTCCTCATAGGAAAGCGGATTCAACGGTAAGCACATTACCCTGATGTTTTTAAACCACCTTGGTGACGGGATGATTTAACGGGGCCTTGCCTTACACCTTTACTTCGTTGGGGTCATATATATCACGATGGTAATAATACGAAAATTGATCCAAATCAATAAATACGTGATTCGTGCGCGAGAAAAGGGATTGATTCATTGAGATTAATCAAAAAGAGATCATTTTTATGATTTCGTAAGATATATGAATTATGCATTTTTCATTGGGTATATCTAGTAATTTAACTACATCTTTAACCGTTATTCTCTTTATAAGGTCAGGGCTGGGCGTCTTATAGGGTCAGGGGGGCGCCACTGGATGGCCGGTGCGCGGCCGCCAGGGTGCCAGGGGGGGGTTGCGGACACAGTGGCGCAGGTGCGGCCATCTCCCTGAGCCGAGTCGCGGTTGCGTCTTGCTGCCCGGCCCCCTATCCTGAGCCCCTTGCGGCATTCATTGAGGATATCGGGGTGTCAGAGGTAGTGGATTCACAGAGAGAGGAGACTGGCGTGCTGACCTGGAAGGATGTGATCGGTTCTGAGAAAGAGCAGGACTATTTCAAGGCAACCCTGACGACCGTCAGGGAGGAGCGGGAAGCGGGCAAGGTCATCTATCCCCCGGCCACCGAGGTGTTCAATGCCTTCAAGTTGACCGAGCTGGACAGTGTCAAGGTGGTGATCCTGGGACAAGACCCCTATCACGGGCCGAGTCAGGCCCACGGCCTCTGTTTCTCCGTGCTGCCCGGGGTGCGCACGCCCCCCTCCCTGGTCAACATCTACAAGGAGATGCAGCGGGATCTGCCGGGTTTTGTCACACCCGGTCACGGTTATCTGGAGTCCTGGGCCACCCAGGGGGTGCTGCTGCTCAATACGGTGCTGACGGTGCAGGCGGGCATGGCCCACTCCCATGCCCATCTGGGCTGGGAGACCTTTACCGACAGGGTCATAGAGCGGATCAACTCCCACTGCCAGGGGGTGGTCTTCCTGCTGTGGGGGGCCCATGCCCAGAAGAAGGGGCGCTTCATCGACCGGACGCGTCACCATGTGCTGACGGCTCCCCATCCCAGCCCATTGTCCGCTCACCGCGGCTTCATCGGCTGTGGCCACTTCTCCGAGGCAAACCGCCTGCTGGTGCAGCAGGGGATGAGCCCCATCGACTGGCTCTCTGTCTGCCATGACCAGCCGGTGCCTGCCTGATCCTCTTCTCGCCTCTGGGCAGGCAAGGGCGCCCAAAGTTGCCAGGTCGCTTGCGTCGCCGGGGGCGGGGATTGTTGCAACTGACTTGATTGAGTGCAAAGTTCGGGTAATAAATGACCGTATACTCGAGGCAGTACCTTTTCAATTCAGCGCAAGGAGTGCTCATGTTATCCAGTCTCCATAAGGACCATCTCAACATCGCCAGGCTGCTGACGCTGCTCAAGCACAAGCTGGCAGCCATCCGCAATGAGCAGCCGGTGAGCTATTTCCTGCTCCGGGACGTGGTGGACTACTTGCGGGAGGTCTCCGACAAGTTTCATCACCCCAAGGAAGACATGATCTATGACTACTACCTGAAGTACAGGGTGGTGGAGGGGGAGGTCGCCAACCGGCTGCATGAGGAGCACGCCCGCCTGCTGGTGGCTGGCACCGAGCTCAAGGAGATGGTGGAGATGATACTGATGGACGCCGTCATTCCGCTTGAGCAGTTCACCGCCAAGCTGGAGCAGTTCATCGAGCTGCAGGAGGCCCACATGAACTACGAGGAGGGGGTGATCTTCCCCCATCTGCGTGACTCCCTGACCGAGGATGACTGGCGCCACCTGGAGCAGCTCTGGCAGAACAGGGCCATCAATGATCCCCTGTTCGGGGCCGAGGTGAGCCAGCACTTCCAGGCGCTGGCCAAGCAGCTCTCGCTGCCCCCCTCACCCTGAGTGACAGGCGGGCCAAAAAACGACGCCCCGGCTTGGCCGGGGCGTTTTGTTTTACTGTGTCAGCGCGTCAGTGCCGCCATCGGCGACGCCGGTGACACTACAGTTCCAGTTCTTCCGAACCTTCATAGGCGATGTCGATGGCTTGCAGCTCCTTCTGCAGGCGGTGCTTGTCTTTAAGCGCCTCTATCTCACGCCATTTGCGTTTCTTTCCCGTTGTCCCGCGGCTACGTGAACCCAGCTCAACGACCTCGTCAAAATCGAAGTTGAACATGTCCATGGCTCCCTCCTTGGTTTTATGGTTTTCACCATTCGTATAACACGACGCATTTGAAAATAAAACGTTTTTATGACCAAGTTGTGACAATCGGGAGGGTGGATAAAAAAAACCGGGCTGCCCTGTCGGGAGCCCGGTTTTATCGCTTTATCACGCCGTTATCAGAGAGGGCAGTGACAGTCAGAGGGCCTCTTTTAGAGGCGGCTGGCCAGCATGGTTTCCAACTTGCCCTGGTCGATGGCGAACATGCGGATGCCTTCGCCCAGCTTCTCGTGAGCCATGGCGTCCTGGTTCAGTTCCCAGCGGAATTCGGCTTCGGTCATCGGAGTCGGTTTGGCTTTGCGCTCGCCGGTGTAGTCCAGTTTGCGAACCACGGCGCCTTCGCTCTTGCTCAGCTCTTCCAGCAGGGCAGGGCCTATGGTCAGACGGTCACAGCCAGCCAGCTCCAGGATCTCGCCGGTGTTGCGGAAGCTCGCACCCATCACCACTGTCGGGTAGTCGTGCTGCTTGTAGTAGTCGTAGATGGCGGTGACGGAGACCACACCCGGATCTTCGCTCGCGGTGTAGTCACGGTTGTGCTTGGCCTTGTACCAGTCGAGGATGCGGCCCACGAACGGGGAGATCAGGAAGGCGCCGGCTTCGGCACAGGCACGGGCCTGGGCGAAGGAGAACAGCAGGGTCAGGTTGCACTGGATGCCCTCTTTCTCCAGGACTTCGGCGGCACGGATGCCTTCCCAGGTGGAGGCCAGCTTGATCAGGATACGATCGTTGGTGATGCCGGCTTCGTTGTAGAGGCGGATCAGCTTGCGGGCCTTGGCGATGCTGGCGTCGGTGTCGAAGGAGAGACGGGCATCCACCTCGGTGGAGATGCGGCCCGGGACGATTTTCAGCACTTCCAGACCTATGTTGACCGCCAGCTTGTCGCCCGCGTCGATGATTTGCTGTGCCTTGTCCTGGCTCTGGGACTTGGCCCAGTTGATGGCGTCTTCGATCAGCGCCGCGTACTCGGGGATCTCGGATGCCTTCAACACCAGGGAGGGGTTGGTGGTGGCATCGATGGGCTGGTAGCGCTTGATGGCTTCGATATCACCGGTATCGGCGACAACTGTGGTCAGGGCTTTCAGCTGGGTTAATTTATCGGCCATGGCAAATATCATCTCTATATGAGGGCGCATTCTCTTGGTGAGGGCGCAGGCTCTGGGGTGGCGGGCGTGAGACGGCCGTTCTGAAATAAAATTACAAAATTCCGGCGACTCAGGCTCAGAAAAGCACGATGGGGGTGGCCCATCGCCACTGCCTGCCTAATTAATACGGATGTGGCGCTTCCTGCAATAGGGAGCCTTGTACGTGAATCACCCAGGTGGCGGGCGAGGGGGGAGTGATAGGAGGAAAGTATCTGATAAAAAACGACTTTTACTGATTTTTTGGCAACGCCAGGCGGCCGGCACAAAAGCAACTTTTTTAGTTGATTCTTCATTCTGTGCGGTGCATCACACAAATACTCTTGTCAGCTACTTGAAATTTAATTACGTGTAAAACGTTTGGCGTGACAGCCCCCTGGCTGGGCAACCTCAGAGGCAAACGCTTGCCTTTCCGCCGCCCGTCAAGGCATCTGTTTTTGCCGTCATGGGAATAACGACAGGAGAGCTCCTTTCGGGTCTTATTAGTCGGCTATGGAATCGCACATCAAGTTTTGTTGATTATTTGCGTGCTAAATGAAGCTTTTTTGCATCAAATCGCTCGTTTTTTGTCTTTCCGGTGAGCCTAATCACTATTCTGAATTCCCTCCCTATGCTAGATTCCGCCCCTTCGGCGCAATGCTAATTTGGAAATTGACAGAGAGCGGTCAGCGCAGACTGACCATGGATGTGATAACAACGAGAGAATTATGGACACCTTGATTGCAATGATTAACGACCTGATGTGGGGAGCCGTGCTCATTTACCTGCTGATCGGGGTCGGACTCTTCTTTACTTTCCGCCTGGGGTTTATCCAGGTCCGCCACTTCGGCCACATGTTCTCGGTATTGCGTAATAGCCGCAAATCCGACAGTGCCGGCATCTCCTCCTTCCAGGCCCTGTGTACCAGCCTGGCCGCCCGTGTGGGCACCGGCAACCTGGCCGGCGTGGCCGTCGCCATCTATCTGGGGGGCCCGGGCGCCATCTTCTGGATGTGGCTGATCGCCTTCATCGGCATGGCCACCGCCTTCGTCGAGAGTACCCTGGCCCAGCTCTACAAGGTCAAGGACGAAGACGGCAACTACCGTGGTGGTCCGGCCTACTACATGGAGCGTGGTCTCGGCATGCGCTGGATGGGGGTGGTCTTCTCCCTCTGTCTGCTGCTGGCATTCGGTCTGGTGTTCAATGCGGTGCAGGCCAACTCCATCAGTCTGGCCATGAACGTCGCCTTCGGCATCCCTGACTGGGTCAGCGGCCTGGCACTGGTGGTGCTGTCCGGTCTCATCATCTTCGGCGGCATCCGCAGCATAGCCCGCTTCGCCGAACTGGTGGTGCCCTTCATGGCGCTGGCCTACATACTGATGGCGCTGTTCGTGGTGGCCATGAACATCAGCGAGCTGCCCGGGATCTTTGCCCTCATCATCAAGTCTGCCTTCGGCATCGAGCAGGCGGGTTCCGGCGCCATGGGTTACGCCATCTCCCAGGCGATGATCAACGGTATCAAGCGCGGCCTCTTCTCCAACGAAGCCGGCATGGGCTCTGCCCCGAACGCCGCCGCGACCGCCACCCCCTATCCGCCGCACCCGGCGTCCCAGGGCTATGTGCAGATGCTGGGTGTCTTCCTCGACACCATCGTCATCTGTACCTGTACTGCCGCCATCATTCTGATGTCCGGCCAGTTTGAGCCAGGCTCCGGCGTGACCGGGGTCGAGCTGACCCAGCGTGCGCTCTCCTCCCAGGTCGGTGGCGGTGGCAACATCTTCATCGCGGCGGCCATCTTCTTCTTCGCCTTTACCTCCATCGTCGCGAACTACTCCTACGCCGAGACCAACCTGGTGTTCCTGGAGCACAACCACAAGGGCGGCCTGATGCTGTTCCGGATGTTCGTGCTGGGCATGGTGATGTTCGGCTCGGTGGGCGAGCTGCCGACCGTGTGGGCCCTGGCGGATGTCTCCATGGGGCTGATGGCCATCGTCAACCTGATCGCCATACTGCTGCTCTCAGGGGTTGCCATCAAACTGGCCAAGGACTACAACGACCAGCTCAAGCTGGGTCGCGTCCCCACCTTCGATGCCAACAAGTACCCCGAGCTGCGCAGTCAGCTGGAAGAGGGGATCTGGGACAACCCGCCCAAGAGCAGGCAGGCCTGAGCCCTGCGTTGATCCGGTTGGATAATGAAAGAGGGGAGCCATGGGCTCCCCTCTGCTATATGGGCTTATGCCGCCCGGGGCGGTGGGATGGCGCGACTGGATCTGGCTGAAGGGGAGGGCAGTCCTCCTTGGTATGAGTGTCGATACTTCACGCCACTTCACATCCAGCACACCTTGGCTCGTTATGCTGGCCCCACAGCTCGTCGCTGGTGCGGCGATCCCAAGCAACAAAGAGGATAGAATGACCATGCAACAACAGGTGCGGATGACAATGCTGATGGCGGGCACGCTGCTCTGGGCCGGCCTGACTCAGGCCGCTTTAGACAATCAGGCCGACCCCCTGCGCCCCCTGGTGGATGCCAGCATCCGGCCCGTGCTCAAGGAGCACAGGATCCCGGGCATGGCGGTGGCCGTGCTGAAGGATGGCAAGGCCCATTACTTCAACTACGGGGTGGCGAACCGGGAGAGCGGGGCCCCCGTGAGCGAGCAGACCCTGTTCGAGATTGGTTCGGTCAGCAAGACTCTTACGGCAACGCTTGGGGCCTACGCCTCGGTCAAGGGGGGCTTCCAGCCCGATGACAAGGTGAGCCAGCACGCCCCCTGGCTCAAAGGCTCCGCCTTCGACGGCATCACCATGGCCGAACTCGCCACCTACAGCGCCGGGGGCCTGCCGCTGCAATTCCCCGATGAGGTGGACTCCACCGACAAGATGCGCGCCTACTATCGCCAGTGGACCCCAGCCTACCCGGCGGGCACCCATCGCCAGTACTCCAACCCCAGCATCGGCCTGTTCGGCCACCTGGCGGCCCATAGCCTGGGGCAACCCTTTGAGCAGCTGATGAGCCAGACCCTGCTGCCCGGGCTCGGCCTGGCCCACACCTATCTCAAGGTGCCTGCCGCGGCCATGGGGAACTACGCCTATGGCTACTCGAAAGAGGACAAGCCCATCAGGGTCAACCCAGGCGTCCTGGCGGACGAGGCCTATGGCATCAAGACCAGCTCGGCGGATCTGCTGACCTTCGTCGGCGCCAATATGACTGGCGCTGAAGACAAGGCGATTCAGCAGGCGATCGCCCTGACCCACAAGGGGATCTACTCGGTGGGAACCATGACCCAGGGACTCGGCTGGGAGAGCTACCCCTATCCCGTCAGCGAAGCGGCGCTGCTGGCAGGCAACTCCCCGGCGGTGATTTACAATGCCAATCCGGTCAGCCCCGTTGCCGCGTCCCAGGAGACGGGGGAGGCGCGGCTCTACAACAAGACAGGCTCCACCGGCGGCTTCGGTGCCTATGTGGCCTTCGTGCCCGCGAAGGGCGTCGGCATCGTCATGCTGGCCAATCGCAACTATCCGAACGAGGCCCGCGTCAAGGCGGCCCACGCCATCCTGAGCAAGCTGACGGAGTGAGGGTTCGGCCCCGTTGATTGAGGTGAGTACGCCGGGACAGCCCGGCGTACTTTTTGGTGCTGCCCGGCACTGTCACTCCAAGACGAATGGCTCCAATGGCCTGCCCCTCGCCACAGGATTTCCAAACTGGAATCTACCGTTCGCCATCTCTTCACTCGATGCGAGCGGTGCCCCCTCCTATAGTGCTGCCCATATTCATCCTGTCCCCCCATGCTCATGCCATCGACGGTCTGAGTGGGCGGGCCCTTCGCAATGGAGCATCCATGGGCATTTTCCTGCTGTGCACTTTCCTGATGATCATCCTCTACCCGCTCGGGATCGATCTCTATCTGGTGGCCGTGCCCCAGATTGCCGACACCCTGCAGGCGAGCGAGGCGCAGATCCACACAGCCTTCTCCATCTACCTGTTCGGCATGGCGGCCACAGTGCTGCTGGGGGGGATCATTGCGGATCGCCATGGCCGGCGCTGGGTAGTGCTGGGGGGCGCCCTCATCTTTGTCATCGCCTCCCTGGTGGCGGCCAATGCGGCGGGGATCAGTCAGTTCTATCTCGGTCGTTTCTGGCAGGGGGCCGGGGCGGGGGCGCTCTACATCATGACCTTTACCGTGCTGCGAGATGTGCTGAGCCAGGGGCGGCTGGCGATGGCGCTCTCCATGATCAACGGGGTGATCTGCGTCATCCCGGTGCTGGCGCCGGTGCTGGGTTATCTCATCCTGTCGCATTTTGATTGGCGCGGGATCTTCGTGGCGATGGCGCTGGTGGCCGCCGTCAGCGGCCTGGTCAACCTGCTGCTGCTCAGGGAGACCCGTCCGGCCCGTCAACCGGGAAGTGGTGGGACCCGGCCCTTTGCCCTGCTGGGCTCCCCGCACTTCATGCTGCACTCGCTGCTGACCAGTGCCAGCGTCACCGCCATCCTGGTCTATGTGAGCGTCTCGCCGCTGATCCTGATGCAGGGGCTGGGCTTCACCACCGAGCAGTACGCCCTGGTGATGATGGTGATGGCCGGGGTGAGCATGTCCGCCTCCTTCCTGACGCCGTTGCTGCTGCGTTGGCAAGGCAAGCAGAGGGTGCTGGCGCTCTCCCATCTGGCCTACCTGCTGGCGGCCTGCCTCCTGCTCGGCAACTGGCAGCTGGGGGACGACGTCCGCTTGCTGCTGCCGGGTTTTGCCCTGGTCTGCATCGGCTTCTCCTGCGGTTTCGGGGTGGCGATGGGGGAGGCGCTGGCGGAGTGCCAGCACCAGGCGGCATTTGCCAGCGCCCTGCTCTGCATCATGCAGATCAGCCTCTCCGGCCTCTATATCTGGCTGCTGGGCCAGCTTGGCGTTCCCCCATCCGGGATGCTGATCTCTGCCCTGCTGTTGACCCTGCTCAGTTACCTGGCCGTCAAAGGGCTGTTACCATGGCTCGCGCTGCGCGAAGCGCGGTCGCGGGGATAAGGGGAGAGGAAAGATGCGCAACCTGGGTGAACTGGATTTGAACCTGCTGGTGGTCTTCAAGCACCTGATGCAGGAGCGCAGCGTGTCAGGGGCGGCCAAGAAGCTCTGCGTCACCCCCTCGACGGTGAGCAAGGCGCTCGCCAAGCTGCGGGACTGGTTTGACGATCCCCTCCTGGTGCGGGTGCGGCAGGGGCTGCAGCCGACCCAGCTCTCCCTGACTCTGGAGGAGGAGCTCAAGGCCTGGTTCCTGCTGACAGGCAGCATCACTGCTCTCAACAGCGAGGCGATCCCCGAGGGGGTCCGCTTCAGTCTGGTGATGGAGTCCCCCTTTGGCATCAGCTTCCTGAGCGAGTTGCCCATGACCATCTACCAGAGGTACCCCCACTCTGTGGTCAGGATGCTGGGGTGGGATCACCACTCCCTCAACGACATAGTCAACGGGGATGCGGATCTCGGCTTCTGCGCCCGGGAGACTCATGGTCGCTCCCAGGCCAGGGTCAACCGGCTGCCCTATTACATCGATCACGAGGTGCTGTTCACCGATCGCCCCGTGGTGTTCCTGCGCAAGGATCACCCCCTGCTCGGGCGGACGTGGTCGCTGGAAAACTTTCTGGCCTGTCCCCAGATAAGCGTGGTGTGGGAGGCCAGTGACAGCTGGGCGCTGGACGATCTGCTGGAGGATGAGGGGCAGAGGCGGGAGGTGCCCATCATGGTCGAGAGCTTCGAGCAGGCCCTGCACATCGCCTCCCAGTCGAGTCACGAACTGATCGCCGTGGCGCCCTCCTATTGCGCTGGCTATGCCGCCAGTCACCACGGCAACCTGATCGCCATGCCCCTGCCGCTCCCCGAGGCACTCTATGTACAACTGGAGATAGCCTTCATCCTGCTGTGGCACAAACGCCATAACCAGGATGCCAAGGTGATGTGGCTGCGCAATGAGACGAAGCGGCTCTATGGCCAGGCGGCGCAGGGACTGGCCCTGTTCCCGTGGGACGGGGGAGAGGCGGCGGGAGATGCCTGATGCAGGGGGCCTGGCCGGCCCCCCGGGTTCAACCGTATTGCTCTTCCATCCAGGCTTCGACGATTAGCTGGGCGGAGACCCCGTCCACGCTACCCTTGTCCAGCGCCTTGTAGCCGCCGCGCTCGAACAGGCGGGCGCGGGCATCCGTGGTGGTGAGCCGCTCGTCCTTGAACTCCACCGGCTTGCCGAAGCGGCCATGGAGGCGGTTGCCGAACTTGCGGGCACGCACCGTGATCTCCTGATCCGTGCCATCCATGTTCAGCGGCAGGCCGACGATGAGCAGATCCGGCTGCCACTCCTTGAGCAACTTTTCAATCTCGTCCCAGTTGGGAATGCCGTCGTTGGCCTTGAGGGAACGAAGGGGTTGGGCCGTGCCCGTGAGCTCCTGGCCGATGGCGACGCCAATGCTCTTGGTGCCGTAGTCAAAACCCATGATGCTGCGTGATGACATGGATGTCCTCGAAAAAAGATGAATAAAAAGATGTCGTATCCCCTCACCCTAGCCCTCTCCCGAAGGGAGAGGGAACCGATCGAGGTTATGCTCGCTCAAATCTGGCTAACTCCGTTTTAGCTGACAGGTTGCCACAGATATATCCGAAACGTGCCGATTTACCCCCTTCTCCCCTCGCGGGAGAAGGGCTGGGGATGAGGGGCCCTAAATGGGAACTGCATCAACTAAAGAGCGTGACAAGGGATCTAACTGTGCCCCACCTGGCTGGAGAGATGCAGGGGATTGACGCCTATGCTGATGACGACAATGGCCTGCTGCCAGCGCTGGTGAATGTGCGTGTCAAACATCATCAACTGTGCCCCACCTGGCTGGAGAGATGCAGAGGGTTGACGCCTATGCTGATGACGACCATGGCCTGCTGCCAGCGCTGGTGAATCTGTGTGTCAAACATCATCAGCTGTGTCCCACCTGGCTGGAGAGATGCAGGGGGTTAACGCCTATGCTGGCGGCGGCCTGCTGCCAGCGCTGGTGAATGGGGGTGTCGAACACCAGCCTGGGGTTGGGGGGGATCACCAGCCAGGCGCCATCCACCAGCTCCTGCTCGAGCTGCCCTGCGCTCCAGCCAGCGTAGCCCAGGGCCACCAGCCAGTGGTCCGGCGCCTCGGCGGTGCCCAGGGTTTCGAGGATGTCCTTGGAGGTGGTGACCATCATCTCGTCGCTCACCTGCAGGGTGGAGTTGAAGCCGGGCCTGAAGCTGTGCAGCACGAAGCCGCGATCAGCATGGACCGGGCCGCCTTGCAGCACCGGCTGCTTCATCTCGGCGGTGGCAGGGGGGCTCAGCTTGAGCTTGGTCAGCATGGCGTCCAGGGACATGTCCACCGGGATGTTGACCACCAGTCCCATGGCTCCCTCGCTGCTGTGCTCGCACAGATAGACCAGGGAGCGTTCGAAGTAGACGTCCGTGAGGCTCGGCATGGCGAGCAAAAAGTGGTTTTGCAGTGTTTGCATAGATATCAAAGAGTGCAAAGGTATTTGGGGTGATTATGGCAGTTGACGGCGGCGGGCAAAACCGCTTTTTCGCGCAGAAAAGCCGGAAGTCCGGGGGCTGGCTCACATCGTCGCGCAACAGAAAAGAGCAGGGGCCGCGTCGGCCCCTGTGGAGTCACTGTCTGGTTGACGGCCTCAAGGGGCGTCACCCTGGGTTATTTTCCCAGCCGGCGTTCGATGGCATCCATCAGCATGCCGGTGATATGCACCGGGAAGGCCGCCTCGATTTCACGGATGCAGGTCGGGCTGGTGACGTTAATCTCGGTCAGCCGATCGCCTATGATGTCGAGCCCGACGAAGATGAGCCCCTTCTCTTTGAGAGTGGGGCCGACCGCACGGGCGATGGCCCAGTCCGCCTCGCTCAAGGGACGCGCCTCGCCGCGGCCGCCGGCCGCCAGGTTGCCACGGGTCTCTCCCTGGGCCGGAATGCGGGCCAGGCAGTAGGGAACCGGCTCGCCGTCCACCACCAGCACCCGCTTGTCGCCGTCCTTGATGGCGGGCAGGAAGGTCTGGGCCATGCAGTACTGGCTGCCGTGGGCGGTGAGGGTCTCGATGATGACCCCCACGTTGGCGTCATCTTCCTTCATGCGGAAGATGGAGGCGCCGCCCATGCCGTCCAGGGGCTTGAGGATCACGTCCTTGTGCTCGGCGTGGAAGGCGCGCAGCTTGTCGGCGCGGCGAGTGACCAGCGTGGTCGGGGTGTGCTCGGCAAACCAGGCGGTGTAGAGCTTCTCGTTGGCGTCGCGCAGGCTCTGGGGCTTGTTGACGATGAGGCAACCCTCGTCCTCTGCCCGCTCCAGCATGTAGGTGGCGTAGATGAACTCGGTGTCGAAGGGGGGATCCTTGCGCATCAGGATCACGTCCAGGCTGGAGAGCGGCTGATCCACCACCTCCCCCAGGCTGAACCAGTGGGCGTAGTCATGCTTGACGGTGAGCGGGCGCATGGTGCCAAACGCCCGTCCGGCCTGCATGTAAAGATCCTTCATCTCCAGATAGAAGAGCTCGTAGCCGCGCTTTTGCGCCTCTTCGAGCATGGCGAAGCTGGAGTCCTTCTTGATGTTGATGGCCGAGATAGGGTCCATCACTATGCCGAGTTTGATGGTCATCCGAGATTCCTTCTGGTGGCTCGATTGGGTGGTAGGGGCGATTAGCGAAGCCTAATCGGCCGTTTGAGGCTGCAATCGTTCGATGCCGCCACGCGGCTGGTCGACGCTGCCCTCTGGTATTAAGCGAGATCGCCGAAGCGGCACTGCAGCGCCGTAATGGCGGTCAGGGCGGCGGTTTCGGTGCGCAGCACCCGTGGCCCCAGCAGCATCTCCTTGAAATCCTCTTGCACGGTACGGGCGATCTCGTCGCTGGACAAGCCCCCTTCCGGGCCGATCAGCAGCCGCACCCCGTGCTCGGGGACCGGCAGGGTGTTGATGCTGTACGGGGCGCGCGGGTGCAGGTTGAGCTTGAGCTCCTGGGTCTCTTCCGCCAGCCAGGCATCCAGCTCCATGGGCATACGCACCTCGGGCACCACATTGCGGCCGCACTGCTCGCAGGCGCTGATCACCACCTTCTGCCACTGCTCGCGCTTCTTCTCCAGCCGATCGGCCGGCAGCTTGACGCCGCAGCGCTCGGAGAAGAGGGGGGTGATGCAGGTGACGCCGAGCTCCACGGATTTCTGGATGGTGAAGTCCATCTTGTCGCCACGGCTGATCACCTGGCCCAGATGGATGGCGAAGGGGGATTCCACCGAGCGGGCCTCGCAGCTGTCGATGCGCACCTCCACCGACTTCTTGCCGACGCCTGTGATGGTGGCGGCATATTGGTTGCCGTCGCCGTTGAACAGCTCGAGCTGCTGACCCGGCTGCATGCGCAGCACCCGGCCTATGTGGTTGGCACCGTCTTCCGACAGGGCGAGAGTCTGGCCCACCTGCAGGGCGGCCGGTTCATAGATACGTGGAATGCGCATGGCTGATCACAATCTCTTGGCTTGAACGCGTTGGGTGATGGGAGGGGTGACCCTCCCTGTCAAATGGGGCTATTGGCACTGCTTTTCAATGAAGGGGTTGGTATTGCCCTGCAGTTTGCCGATGCGGCTGTTGCGCTCGCACTCCCAGCGGTCGGCCGGGTACTGCCTGTCCCAGGCCTCGAACAGTTTACGCTGTTGGGCGGCCAGGCGCAGCCCATACTGCTGGCCCATGTAGAGGTAGGCACGGGCTATCTGGCCGCGCACCGGCCCCTTGGGCGGCTGCACCCGGCGATCCTTGAAGTCCACCAGCATCTGGCACTTGCCGTACTGGTTCGGCTTGCCGTTCCAGTCGGAGAAGCGGTAGTTGGCCCGATCGCCGTTGACCTCGCCGATGGCGGGGAAGAGGTTGTGCATGTCCCCCTCCATCTTGTTGAACTCGTCGCTCTTGCCGCAGTTCTTGCGCCCGCCCTCCTGCCAGCACTGGAGCTGGTGGCCGAACTCCCAGGCGGGGACCACGTGCTCCCACTCGATGCGAGAGGCGCGATTGGCCTGCTTGCGCGGCAGGTAGCCGCAGCTCTCCCAGTCCGGGGCCATCTGCTTGCCGCTGAACTTGATGTTGCAACCGCAATAGAAGGTGGTGGGGTGGCTCTGGTAGAGCTTGTTCAGATCCTGCTTGGCGGCGCGAAAGGTCTGAGGGGCCTCGGCATGGGCCGGGGCACTGACCAGCAAGGCCAGGCAGAGGGAAATCAGAGGGCGAAACATGAAGATCCTTGGCAATGAAACGAGTGAATGAAGAAGCTGCGCACCCTAACACAGGGGCGCGACACGGGTTGACTCAATCCGCCGGCGACCCCGGCTGCAATACCAGGGGCTGGCGGCAGCGGCGGCAGTGATAGCGGGCCTCGCCGCGCACCACCTTGTTGTGACGACGCACCGAGAGCTGATGCTGCTGGCAGGCACAGGCGTAGGCATGGGTGCGCTGGGCCAGCACGGCGAGATCGAAGCTGTGGGTGGTGTTGGGGGCGAGGCCGAACACCTCCCGCATCACCGACTGCCACTGGCGGCCGTGGGGCAGCACCCGCGACTTGCCGCGCCCTTCCCCCCAGAGCGCATAGACCAGCAGGTGCGCCACCTCATGGGGCACCACCTCGGCCAGAAAGGCCTGCTGGTTGGCCTGATAGAGCGCCGGGTTGAAGCGCAGCTCCCAGGTTTGCAGCCGCGCCGACCCCGCCGCCCGGCCCCGCATGTTGCAGTGGATCTGCGGGCGCGGGAAGGGGCGGCCGAGGCGTGCCTCCGCCTGCACTAAGCAGGCGTCGACCCGCTGGTGCAGCAGCTGGAGCAGGGATGCGTCGAGTTGGACTCTGGTGGCAGACATAGAGGTCTTGTCGGGTAGCGGATAAGCAAAAGGGGAGCCAGGCTCCCCTTTTATCACAACGGCCAGCCTTACAGACCGGCGGCGTCGCGCAGCAGAGCGGCCTTGTCGGTCTTCTCCCAGGGGAACTCGTCACGGCCGAAGTGGCCGTAGGCGGCGGTTGCCTGGTAGATGGGACGCTTGAGATCCAGCATCTCGATGAGGCCGTAGGGACGCAGCTCGAAGAACTCGCGCACCAGCTTGACCAGCAGCTCCTCGGCTACCTTGCCGGTGCCGAAGGTCTCGACGCTGATGGAGGTCGGCTCGGCCACGCCGATGGCGTAGGAGACCTGGACTTCACAGCGGGCAGCCAGACCGGCAGCGACTATGTTCTTGGCCACGTAGCGGGCGGCGTAGGCGGCGGAGCGGTCCACCTTGGACGGATCCTTGCCGGAGAAGGCGCCACCACCGTGACGGGCCATGCCGCCGTAGGTGTCGACGATGATCTTGCGACCGGTCAGACCGCAGTCACCCATGGGGCCGCCGATGACGAAACGGCCGGTCGGGTTGATGAAGTACTTGGTGTCCTTGTTGATCCACTCGGCCGGCAGCACCGGCTTGATGATCTCCTCGCGCACCGCTTCCACCAGATCCTTGTGGCTGATGGAGTCGCAATGCTGGGTAGAGAGCACCACGGCATCCACCCCCAGGATCTTGCCTTCGCTGTCGTAGGCGAAGGTGAGCTGGCTCTTGGCATCCGGACGCAGCCACGGCAGGGTGCCGTTCTTGCGCACTTCGGCCTGACGCTTCACCAGCAGGTGGGAGTAGGTGATGGGGGCGGGCATCAGCACGTCGGTTTCGTTGGTGGCATAGCCGAACATCAGGCCCTGGTCACCGGCACCCTGCTCCAGCGGATCGGTACGATCCACACCCTGGTTGATGTCCGGGGACTGCTTGCCGATGGCGTTCAGCACGGCGCAGGAGTCGGCATCGAAGCCCATGTCGGAGTGGGTGTAACCGATTTCGCGCACGGTGTCGCGCACGATCTGCTCGATGTCGACCCAGGCAGAGGTGGTTACTTCGCCAGCCACCATCACCATGCCGGTCTTGACCAGGGTCTCGCAGGCGACGCGCGCCTTGGTGTCTTGCACCAGGATGGCGTCCAGCACCGCATCGGAGATCTGGTCGGCGATTTTATCGGGATGGCCTTCGGAGACCGACTCGGAAGTAAACAGCTTTGCCATGATTGGTTCTCGATTCGTATGGGGTTATCGCCTTGGCCATAACCGGAAAATGACAGTATGTCTGTAGAGGTATCTACATCTGGACGTCTATTTTAATTAGGTCACTGGGTGATTGCCAGCACTATTTGGGGTTGGACCCGCCCGGGCCAAGGCTGAGGGGGCAACCACCCCGATGGGGGTAAGAGAGGGGGCGGATTGAATCGTTTTCCCGGGCCAGAAAAGCGATTGTGCTCCCAAAGCCACTTTATTCGCCCAGATAATATTTGCACCGCGCCCGCCCTGCTGGGACAATAACGCGCCTTAATCTTGGCCATCAAATGAAGCAATCGCAGGAGATACAGATGCCTTCTCGTAAAGAGCTTGCCAATGCCATTCGCGCATTGAGTATGGATGCCGTTCAAAAAGCCAACTCCGGTCACCCGGGCGCCCCCATGGGAATGGCAGATATCGCCGAAGTGCTGTGGCGTGGCCACCTCAAGCACAACCCGAACAACCCCAAGTGGGCCGACCGTGACCGCTTCGTGCTGTCCAACGGCCACGGCTCCATGCTGCTGTACTCCCTGCTGCATCTCTCCGGTTACGACCTCTCCATCGATGATCTGAAAAACTTCCGTCAACTGCACTCTCGCACCCCGGGTCACCCGGAGTACGGTTATGCCCCTGGCATCGAAACCACCACTGGTCCCCTGGGTCAGGGCATCACCAATGCCGTGGGCATGGCGATCGCCGAGAAGGCCATGGCCGAGCAGTTCAACCAGCCGGGTCACGACATCGTCGACCATTACACCTACGCCTTCATGGGCGACGGCTGCCTGATGGAAGGTATCTCCCACGAGGCGTGCTCCCTGGCCGGTACCCTGCAGCTGGGCAAACTGATCGCCTTCTGGGATGACAACGGCATCTCCATCGACGGTCATGTGGAAGGCTGGTTCACCGACGACACCCCCAAGCGTTTCGAAGCCTACGGCTGGCACGTCATCCCGGCCGTTGACGGTCACAACCCGGAAGCCATCAACGCCGCCATCGAAGCCGCCAAGGCCGAGACCGGCAAGCCGACCCTGATCTGCTGCCGCACCATCATCGGCTACGGCTCCCCGAACAAGTCCGGTTCCCACGACTGCCACGGCTCACCGCTGGGCAACGACGAGATCGCAGCCGCCCGTGCCTTCCTGAAGTGGGATCACGCGCCCTTCGTCATCCCGTCCGAGATCGCCGCCGAGTGGAATGCCCAGGAGAAAGGCACCAAGCTCGAATCCGACTGGGCTGCCAAGTTTGCCGCCTATGAAGCCGCGCACCCGACCCTGGCTGCCGAATTCAAGCGCCGTACCGCAGGCGAGCTGCCGGCCAACTGGGCCGCTGAATCTGCCAAGATCATCGAGACCCTGCAGGCCAACCCCGCCAAGATCGCGACCCGTAAAGCGTCCCAGAACGCCCTGGAAGCCTTCGGCAAGCTGCTGCCGGAATTCATGGGTGGTTCCGCCGATCTGGCCCCGTCCAACCTGACCATGTGGTCCGGCTCCAAGTCTCTGACTCCCGAGAGCGCCGCAGGCAACTACATCCACTACGGCGTGCGTGAGTTCGCCATGTCCGCCATCATGAACGGCATCGCCCTGCACGGTGGTTTCATCCCCTACGGCGCCACCTTCCTGATGTTCATGGAGTACGCCCGCAACGCCCTGCGCATGGCCGCCCTGATGAAGCAGCGCGCCATCTTCGTTTACACCCACGACTCCATCGGTCTGGGTGAAGATGGCCCGACTCACCAGCCGGTCGAGCAGATCGCCTCCCTGCGTCTGACCCCGAACATGAGCACCTGGCGCCCCTGTGACCAGGTAGAGTCTGCCATCGCCTGGAAGCACGCCATCGAGCGCCATGACGGCCCGACCTCCCTGATCTTCTCCCGTCAGAACCTGCCCCAGATGGACCGCACCGCCCAGCAACTGGCCGATGTGGCCAAGGGTGGTTATGTGCTGAAGGATTGCGCCGGTACCCCGGAGCTGCTCCTGATTGCCACCGGTTCCGAAGTGGAGCTGGCCGTGGCCGCCTATGAGCAGCTGACCGCCAAGGGCCGCGCCGTGCGTGTGGTCTCCCTGCCGGCCACCGACGTGTTCGACGCCCAATCCGCCGAGTACAAGGAGTCCGTCCTGCCGTCCAGCGTCACCAAGCGTGTCGCCATCGAAGCGGGCATCGCCGACTACTGGTACAAGTACGTGGGCTTCGGCGGCAAGATCATCGGCATGACCACCTTCGGTGAGTCAGCTCCTGCCGAGCTGCTGTTCAAGGAATTCGGTTTTACCGTGGAAAATGTGGTTGCGACCGCAGAGTCCCTGTAATCGCTGAATATTCAGAATATAAAAGCGCCTCTCTAGAGAGGCGCTTTTTTTTACACGAAAAATTTCATGCCTGCTTAGGACTTCTGAGTTTATGTAATTAAAATTACATAATGACAAGGATCTCAAAATAAAATAAAAAGGCTTCATACAAACCCCATTTAGCAGTAGGTTAGGCATCAGTATTGATATGTTTAATATCATTACTATGAGATGGAAATCAGAGTATTGATGAACTCTGAAATTTTCAAAGCCTAAAATAGGGAGTATTTAGATGCCTTGCCAATGCTGTGGTAAACAGTTGAATATCGGAGTTTTACATAAGCGCGATGAATTAGATCATGAATACAAGTCCTGCCCTCGGTGCTCTGATACAAATGGAAGTGAACATGTTTTTCATCGTCATCCAGAGGCTTTTGGCCAAACGCCTGCACGTAAGACACCAACTAACCCTCAGGGTGATCAGAGTTATTGTGTCGATTGCCGGACATTAGACCCGGGTGCTCCATCAACGGTATACTTGAATGGTAAACCCTGTAGTTTTTTTAAGTAGATAAAATGAATCTATTCCGTGATGATGCTGTGAAATGGTTGTCAACGCTTGCGGATGCAAGCGTTGATCTTATTATAACGGATCCCCCATATGAGTCTTTAGAGAAGCACCGGAAAATTGGGACAACAACTCGTCTTAAAGTAAGTGATGGCTCAAGTAATCAATGGTTTGATATTTTCCCCAATGAACGCTTCGAAAGCTTATTTTTAGAGCTTTATCGAGTGTTAAAGAAAAACTCACATTTTTATCTATTCTGTGATCAAGAGACAATGTTTTATGTAAAACCAATTGCGGAAAAAGTTGGTTTTAAATTTTGGAAGCCAATCGTCTGGAATAAGATGGCAATTGGGATGGGATATCATTATCGGGCCAAGTATGAATTTATCCTTTTCTTTGAAAAAGGAAAAAGAAAACTAAACGACTTGGGTATTCCGGATGTCCTAGAGTGCAAGCGTGTTCATCGTGGTTATCCCACAGAGAAACCAGTTGCATTATTAGAGACTCTCATCTTACAGAGTTCTGGTCATAGTGATTTGGTAGTAGATCCATTCTTTGGTTCTGGTTCAACTTTGTTTGCAGCTAAAAACCTTGATAGGAGAGCTATGGGATGTGATATTTCAAGTGCAGCTCACGAGCATTTCTATAAAAGAATGGGAAAATATTTAAATGACAGCGAAATAGCGTAATTGCTATTTAAGCATTGCAGTTTTTTTAAATAAGATGTCAATCTATTTTAGTCGCATTTTAAATTTAGTAAAAAGAGACCGGCCATCAGCCGGTCTCTTTTGTATTTACCGTAACTCTTACGCCTGCGGCGGGGTACTTTCCGCATTGGAGAGTACGGCATCCATCTGGATCAGGGCGCTGGCGGGCAGTTCGCTCACGCCAATGATTGTGCGGGCGGGCAGATAGCCCGGGAAGTATTGGGTATAGATGGCGTCAACCTCCGCCAGATCCTCGATGTTCTTCACCTGGATATTGACCTTGACGATATCGTCCATCACATGGCCGATGCTCTCCACTATGGTCTTGATATGGCCGAGGCACTGGGCGGTCTGCTCACGGATACATCCGGTCAGCACCTTGCCGGTGGCCATGTCGATCGGCAGCTGGCCGGCGATATGGTTGTAGTGGGAGAAGGCGACGCTCTGGCTATGGAGCGGGCTGCGTGGCGCCTGGTCTGTGTTGCGGGCACGGATCACCAGGTTGTGTCTGTCTTCCACCAGCTGGGGCGGGGTGCCGTCACCGTGGGAGATGACCGCATCCATCTGCACCCGGGCGCCCATGGGCAGGGAAGAGGCCGCGATCACGCTGCGGGCGGGCAGATAGGCGACGGCGCGGGCGATGGCGGAGTCGGGGAAGAAGGTGCGGTAGACCTCGTTGACGGCCTCCAGATCCGCGAGGCTGGTCAGATAGAGGGTCACCTTGACGATATCGTCAAAGGGCACATCGATGCTCTCCAGCACGTTTTTGATATTGCGCAGGCACTGGGCCGCCTGCTCCTGGATGCCACCGGCAACCAGCTGGCCGGTGGCGGTATCCACCGGCAACTGGGCACCGATATTGTTGTAGTGGGAGAAGGCCACCGTATGGGTCGAGAGCGGGTCGGCCGGTGCCCGGCAGCTGTTTCGGGCGAGCTTGATCAGGGGGCAGGGGGCCTGCGGGAAGGTGCCTTCCCCGTTGGAGAGCAGGGCGTCCATCTGAATGGCGGCGCCTAGCGGCAGGGCCGCCACCGCCAGCACGGTACGGGTCGGCAGGTTGCGGTGGAAGAATTCCCGATAAACGGCGTTGACCGCCTCCAGATCCCCCATGTTCTTGAGGAAGAGGGTGACTTTCACCATGTCGTCCATGACGTGGCCGATGCTCTCGACGATGGCCTGGATATTGGTCAGGCACTGTCTGGCCTGGGCCTGGATATCGCCACTCACCAGTTTGCCGGTCCGGGGATCGACGGGGAGCTGGGCGGCAATATTGTTGTAGTGGGAGAAGGCCACGCTCTGGGTGCTGGGGCCCAGATCCTGGGGTGCCTTGGGGGTATTTCTGGCGGATTTGATGATGGTACCACTCATGGCGATACTCCTTGTTTAATCATTATTGGTGTAGGTACGGGGTCGCCCTCCCTCATCCCCTGATTGCTGCCCCGACTCGCAAGCGGATCGGCTCTCCTCTTTATTTCGGCAATAGCCAGCCATGCCCGGCAAATAATGACGGGTTGCAATGGGAAGCGGCCAGCACTGCCTCGAATATTGAGTCAAGGTCGCCTGCTCAGGCGATCGGGTAACAGAGGTATGGATTGGGTTGGTTATCTCAGACAGGAGGATTCTATGAGTGGCATTCAGGGGATGCAAACCGGGATCTCATTTCTATGAGATGGCTCAATGCTCTGACATTTCGCCAAATTGCGGTTCGATTCACGATGATGGAGGGTAAAGGACGATTCAAACAGCCCTTTTTACACGGCAAGGCCGCTGGGGCCGGGTTTTTCACCGGAATAATTGCGGGGCCAGCTGTGAATAAAGGGTTAAATTTATGCCTCATCTTGCAGCTAATGAATTTTATTGTGCATAGATATGTGTTTCCACTGTTTTCAGGGGGCTATCTAGCCGACTTGAAATATGCTAGTCACCGACCATGCAAGCGCAAATAAAGTCTCCTTTGAAATAAGATTCAGCCTTTTTGCATGGGCGGTATATCCGCGGTGCGCCAATGCCCGAGAGGACTCATCGAACAGGGAATATATTCTCTGGTCGACCCGGGTTGCTGGGTATCCTGGTTAGCCGCGAGGAGGCTGGCGGTCACTCAGAGAGGTGGAGTGCCATGGTGACTGGATCTGGTCTGCTCCATCGCGTATCAATGAAGGCTGACCCTGCGTCCCCCTGACCAGTCCGGTCAGGTTGCCATCTCTACCCAGTTTGCAAGGAGAGCACCGATATGGAGATTGTCATCGACCGCCTCGACGGTCCCGAGATCGCCGCCTTTCTACAGGCACACCTGGATGACATGCGCGCCGTCTCGCCGCCAGAGAGCAAGCATGCGCTGGATCTCGAGGGACTCAAGGCGCCGGCCATCACCTTCTGGTCCGCCTACGACGAGCAGACGTTGGTGGGCTGTGGTGCCATCAAGGAGATTGCACCGGATGGCGGGGAGATCAAATCGATGCGGGTGCATGGTGCCGCCAGGGGCAGGGGGGTGGGATCGGCCATCTTGCGGCACCTCATCGCCATCGCGAGGGGACGAGGCTACCGCTACCTGACGTTGGAGACGGGCTCCATGGCGTTCTTCACGCCGGCCCATGCCCTCTATCGCAAGCACGGCTTTATCGATTGCGAGCCGTTCGGGGACTACCGGCCAGACCCCAACAGCCTCTTCATGGCATTGCGCATCGAGCAGTGATGTCGATGCGTTGCATCTCCTCTGTCGTGGCAACAGCAGGTTGTGTCTCTATCTGACAGGCAATGGGGGCGCAATATGAGTAGCCCTGTCCTCTATGCCCTCATCTGGTGGCCGATGTTGTTGCCAACCGTCCTCATCAGCCCCTGCTCGCTGCTATTGGGGCTGGCCACCCTGGTCGGCAGTTGGGGCGAGCAGGGATCCATGGCCCTGCTGTGGCTGATCCCGGGGTTGGGGTTATCCCTCTGGCCGTTGCTTGCGGCGGCTGATTTCCTCACGGGCTTCCTGCGACTGTGATGCACTCGCCATGGTGACAGTCCCGAACCCGGTTCACTGTATCCGGACGCCGGGGCGTGGCTCATGGCCAACCCGGCTCACAACTTTTGACTAAAAAGTTAATAACTGACTCGAATGGGAGGGGGATCGCTGTTTCAATTCGTTATTAATCATATGATTAACTGTGCCGCTAGCACCCCGTCCGAGGCGACTGGATGCACGGGGACACGACTACCCAGAGGCGGCGCCCGTGATCATCATGAGCCGACTGTGGAGGATTTATGCTGGGTTATATATTGGGTGATATGTACAGCCGTTCCTGCTCCTTCCGACCTCCCCCCCGTCTGGGCAAGCACTTTCCACTCTCTCCCGACTACCAACTGCGCGGCCGTGCCGGCGCCGCCATCATGACCATAGAGACCCTGCTCGAGACCCCCTATCCCCAGAAGAAGTTCAGGGATCTGGTCTATGGCGCCTTTATCGAGCGCCAGCGTCGCCTGTTTGCCGAGCAGGTGGTCATTGCCCAGATGGAGGGCAGCCAGGATCTGGCGATCGCCATCGACCTCTCCTTTATCAGCACGGCTGTGCCCATCGGCCTGCTCGCCATCTCGGAGGAGATAGCACTGCTGACGACGCCACGTCCGACCAAGACCCACCCTCATCGGGAGGGGCTGTGCCAGGCGCTCGACTGTACCGGCATGTTGATGTTCTATGCCAAGGTCATCCGCCAGCGCAATGCCGTGCTGGAGCACATCGGGCACCAGTTCGGGTATAGGCCGCAGGCCGAACTGGTGGCCAGAACTGGCAAGGGGGGAGAGGATGACTACGTGGCCTTCATGGTCAATATCATGACCTGCATCGCCCATTCTGGATCCCTCAAGGAGGCGCTCGAGAACGGCATCAAGATGGGGCTGCGCGAGCCCGCCTTCTTCTGCATCGTCGGGGCTGTCGCCAGCACCCTCTGGGGCGTACCCAAGCCCTGGGCCTATGAGATCTCCCGGTTTATCCAGCTCCACCAGCCTCATTACCTGCAGATCCTGTTGCGCTGCGAGACTCGGGTCGGCCGTGCCCAGATCAATCTGATCCCCCCCAAGCCTCCCCTGTGTGCGCCGGTCAAGCGGCAGGTGAGCCGTTTCCTGAGGTGGGCAGGCTCGAGTGCTCGGCCGTTGTGAGGTAGAGGCGGATGTCGCCATCCATCTGCCCGCACTCACCCTTTCGCATATCACTGTGCGTTGCCCGCTCTTTCAGCTGCGCCCGGTGGTGATGTCTGGGTGGCCTCCGCTATTACGGGGAAGGGGTTGTCAGGGGGAGGTTGTTTGGGGGCTGATTGGCGCCTGATTGATGCCCCCACGGGGGAGGCAAAGCATGATCGACCTCGCTTTTCTGCTTCAATCCGCTTTGATATTTGGTGCCATCCGGTACCATCCCCGCGTGCGCCCCTATGCGTATTGATGTTTCATTCATCGCCACCCTGTGGCCGGCGCTCTGTGCATCCCTGCCCATAGTGATGCACAGGCAGGGGGCCGCCGGGAGCACCGACAATCCCCCTTTTTATCGCCATTGCCAATATGACGGAGTATCAAAATGGCCTGTGCCATTTCCATTGAACAGTCGGATAACACACTGCAGGTCAACGACGACCGCTATGATCTGGCTCGTATCGTCGGTGTGCAAGTCAGAGTGCTCGGCTGGAAGGATCGGCTCAAGAAGGGACTATTGCTGGGTATGGTCACATCCAGTGCGCTGTTCTATTTCACTCCTTCCATGGAACAGGCAGGCAATTGGCTCATCGTGCTGTTTTTGCCCATGGTCGCTTTCCTGTTCGGTGGCCTCATGGGGCTGCTCTCCAGCACGAAATATGAGTTTCGCATCGAATTCGCCCACGCCGACGAGACGGGAGTGCAGTGGATCACCGCGGCCAAAAGCCGGCATGCCACCGATTATGAAACCTTTAAGGAGCAAGCGGCCGAGCTTGGCAAACATATCCGGTAGCGAGTGCAGAAGGCCGGGCCGACTCCGTCACTTTCCCGGCAAATATAGAAAGCCCGATCAGGCTCGCCCTGATCGGGCTTTCTTCATCTGGGGCCGAGCACGCCCAAGCGGGATGAGAGTCGGTGACTCGACTCCCTCAGGCGGGGTAGAGGGCGCCGAGCACGGCGGGACGGCTGGCGCCGGTGACGGCGGGCAAGTTGCCGGGCTGGCGCGTCATGAAGCGCTGTGCCAGCCAGGCAAAGGCCGCTCCTTCCACCCAGTCGGGGGCGAGCCCCAGCTCGGCCGTGCTGGCAAGGCGCCAGCGGGGCAGCAGGGCGGCGAGTTCCCCCAGCAGGGGGCCGTTGTGGGCGCCGCCGCCGCAGACGAACAGCTCGGGCCTGGTTTGCGTCTCATCCACCGCGGGCAGCTGGCGGGCTATGCTGTGGCAGCTGAGGGCCTGCAGGGTGCGCTGCACATCCACCGGGGCGTATGCCGTGCCTGCCAGCTCGTGGTCTAGCCACTCCAGGGTGAACATCTCCCGTCCCGTGCTCTTGGGGGCGGGGGCGGCGAAGTAGGGGTGAGCCAGCAGTTTATCGAGCAGTTCGGGAACAAGCTGGCCGCTGGCCGCCCACTGGCCACCGGCGTCATAGTTGCCGCCGTCGGGCTGATGGCGGCGATACCAGCCATCGAGCAGGGTGTTGGCGGGGCCGGTATCGAAGCCATATACCCCTGAACCAGAGCCCCCGTCGGCCTGGCCCGGCAGCACAGAGATGTTGGCGATGCCGCCGAGGTTCAGCACCACCCGCAGGGCATGGGGTTTGGCAAAAATCGCCTGATGGAAGGCGGGCACCAGGGGCGCCCCCTGACCGCCGAGGGCCATGTCCAGGGTGCGAAAATCGGCGATGACGTCGATGCCGGTCAGCGCCGCCAGCAGGGCCGCATTGCCGATCTGCAGGGTAAAGCCGAGCTGGGGGCGGTGGCGCACTGTCTGGCCGTGGGAGCCGATGGCGCGGATATCCTTGGGTTCAAGCCCGGCCTTGGCAAGCAGCGCCAGGGTGGCGGCGGCAAACTCCTGCGCCACGCGATTGTCGGCCACCCCCATGCGGTCGATTTCGTTGTCGCCCGGGGTGCAGAGGGCGTGAAGCTCGCGGGCCGTTGCCTCTGGCCAGGGATGGCACAGTGCCGCCTCCACCCGCAGGGTTTCCCCATCCAGAGTGACCAGCACGGCATCGATGCCATCCATGCTGGTACCCGACATCAATCCGATATAGCGCTCGCTCATGACATGCCCTTCTGTGACGAGAAACCTGACCAAGGAGTGGAGGAGGGCGCGGCATCTATCCCATGCCAGGCTCTGGTACCCGACATCAATCCGATATAGCGCTCAGCCATGGTGTCTCCTCAATTGCGGGTCGTGATAGAGAGCGGGATAGAGGTCACGGCCTCAATGCCATGCCATATTCTGGTGCCGGGCATCAACCCGATATAGCGCTCGCTCATGGCCTCTCCTTGTTATCTGTTCATTTACAGCAGCCACGATGGCAGTGGGGCGACTCTTAGCTGCCGTTGCTGTCCCGCTTGTTCTGGGCCAGTTGCAGATCCGTGCTGTCGAGCTTGGCCAGTTGCGGCCTGGCCTCGGCCTTGAAGCTGGCCAGCGCCCGTCCGGTGAGGGTCTCGGCCTGGGGCAGGGTGAGGGTGCGCGGGTTCTTGTGCACCCCGCCCACCACGAATTCATAGTGCAGGTGCGGGCCTGTGACCCGGCCCGTGCCGCCGAGCAGGCCTATGGTCTGCCCCTGTTTCACCCGCTGGCCCTTGTTCACGGTGCGCTTGGAGAGGTGCAGGTACTTGGTCACATAGTTGCCGGCATGCTTGATGAAGACATAGTTGCCGTTGAACTGGTTGTAACCGGCCGCCACCACGCTGCCGCCGCCCGCCGCCATAATGGGGGTGCCGACGGGGGCCACGTAGTCGATGCCGTTGTGGGGGCGCACCTTGCCGGTGACCGGGTGCAGGCGACGCGGATTGAAGTTGGAGCTGATGTATTTGAAGTTGACCGGGGCGCGCAGGAAGCTCTTGCGCATCGCCTTGCCTTCCGGGGTGTAGTAGTTGCCATCCTGGTTCAGCACGGCGCGATAGATGGCCCCCTGGTTGATGAACTCGGCGGCCAGGATGTCGCCGGAGGCCACCCGCTCGTCATCCTGATACTTGTCCTGATAGACCACCCGAAAGCTGTCCCCCGGCTGCAGATCCTGGGCAAAATCGATGTCCCAGCCGAAGATGGCGGCCAAGTCCATGATCTGATCCTCCGTCATGCCCGCCTCGCTGGCGGCGCCCCAGAAGCTGGATCGGATCTCCCCCTTCGCCACCTGCTCGCGGGTGTCGAGCTCGAGGCGCACCGGTCTGGCCACGAAGCTGTCGTCCTTGCGGCTCACCTTGAGCGCCTGCTCCAGGCTGTGGGGGTAATAGAGGCTGTGCAGCTCGCCCTGTTCGGTGAGCTTGAAGGTGAGCTCCTGCCCCGGCTGCAGCATGCGCAGGGGATCGCTGCCGTCGAGCTGATCGATGAGATGAAGATCAGTGGTATTGAGCCCGATGCGCTGGAAGATGACCCCCATGTTGTCGCCCCGGCGCACCTTCACCTGCTTGGTGATGTAGCGTGGCTTGGGCGGGGTGAGGGGCTGCGCGGCCTCGAGTTCATCGGTCGCGGCGGCCGCGTCGGCGGGCTGGCGCAGGGCAAGTTCGTTGCCGTTGTCATCGACCCGGGTGGCGACCGCCTGCTCGCTTGGCCAGGCTGCCAGCATCATCACCAGGATGCTCAGAATTAGCACCATCTTGCGGTGCCAGGTAGGAAGAGAGTTGAAGGCGTGCCAAATGACCATGAGAAGCTGACGAAGTTGAACCCAGAAGAAGGTCGGAGTTTACCGCCTTTCCAATTGGCCTGCCATTCCAGTAATATGTCTGGCCCTGTGGAATCGTGATTGGAGAGTCAAAAAATGTCCCAGCTCGAGGTGGCGCTAGCCGAGATCAAGCGCGGAGCGGAAGAAATTCTGGTTGAAGAAGAACTTGTCGCCAAGTTGAAGGAAGGGCGCCCGCTGCGCATCAAGCTGGGGATGGACCCGACGGCGCCGGACATTCACCTGGGCCACACCGTGATCCTCAACAAGCTGAAGACCTTCCAGGATCTGGGCCACGAGATCATCCTGCTGATCGGTGACTTCACCGCCATGGTGGGGGATCCCTCCGGCAAGAACAGCACCCGCCCGCCGCTCTCCGAAGAGGCCATCAAGCACAACGCCCTCACCTATGCGGAGCAGGCGTTCAAGATCCTGGATCCCGCCAAGACCCGCATCGAGTACAACTCCAGCTGGCTCGGTGAGCTGGGCGCGACCGGCATGATCAAGCTGGCGGCCAAGCAGACCGTGGCCCGCATGATGGAGCGCGACGACTTCAAGAAGCGCTACAGCGGCGGCCAGTCCATCGCCATTCACGAATTCCTCTATCCGCTGCTGCAAGGCTATGACTCGGTCGCGCTGAAAGCGGACGTGGAGCTCGGCGGTACCGATCAGAAGTTCAACCTGCTGATGGGCCGCGAGCTGCAAAAAGATGCCGGCATGGCCGCCCAGTGCGTGCTGATGATGCCGCTGCTGGTGGGCCTGGACGGCGTCAAGAAGATGTCCAAGTCCGCCGCCAACTACATAGGCGTGCACGACGCCCCGGGGGAGATGTTCGGCAAGATCATGTCCATCACCGACACCCTGATGTGGAACTACTACGAGCTGCTCTCCTCCCGCCCGCTGGCGGACATCGAAGGCTTCAAGGCCGGCATCGAAGCCGGTACCCTGAACCCGCGCGACGTGAAGATCTGGCTGGCGAAAGAGATCATCACCCGCTACCACGACGAAGCGGCGGCCGAAGCGGCCCACGAAGACTTCACCCAGCGCTTCTCCAAGAACGCCATCCCGGACGAGATGCCGGAAGTCGAGCTGGCGCTGGAAGGGGAAGGGCTGGCGATTGCCAATCTGCTGAAAGACGCCGGTCTGGTGGAGACCACCTCGGAGGCGCTGCGTATGATCAAGCAGGGCGCGGTCAAGGTGGATGGCGACAAGCTGGAGGATGGCAAGGCGCTGGTCGGTGCCGGCACCGCCGTCTATCAGGTCGGCAAGCGCAAGTTTGCCCGGGTGACCGTCAAGTAAGCGCGATTCCCTGATAGAAAGAAGGCCTCCATCTGGAGGCCTTTTTGTTGCGTCATTTACCGGGTCAGGGGGGATTACCCCTCTTTTTTCAGGAAGTTGCGATAGAGCATATAGAGGTGGGCCGAGCTCCAGCTGAAGTTGCTGGCCCCCTGCATGGCGCCGGTTTCCGGGTTGTAGTTCTCGCGGATGGGGCCAGTGCCCGCCAGCCCCTCGGCGTTGGCAAACAGCTTGTTGACCAGCATCTGGGCGTCGTCACGATAGCCGTAGTTCTCCAGCCCCTTCACCCCGAAGTAGAACTGATCCAGCCAGACCCGGCCACGCCAGTAGATGTCGGGGTCATAGGCCGGGTTGGTCAGCGCCGCCGTGCCGAGCGGCACCTTGGTGTTGAACTCCTGGCTGCTCAGCATCACCTCGCGCACCCGCGCCGCCTTCTCCTTGTCGGCCACCTCGGCCCAGAGCGGGCTCCAGCCTTCCGGGCCACGGCCACGGGCGGTCAGCAACTTGCCGACACAGCCGTTGGCGTCCGCCACGTCGCCCTGGGCAATCTGGCGATCGTAATAGAAGCCGGAGGCCTCATCGAACAGGCAACTGTTGATGTAGCCGGCCAGCTGGCTTGCCCCCTCGCGGTAGCGGCTCCCCTCATCCGGCTTGCCGAGCAGATCTGCCATGTCCGCCAGGATGCGCTTCTCTTTCGCGAGGAAGGCGTTGAGCTCCACCGACTCCTGATCGATGGAGAAGCCGATCAGCTCACCGCTATCCTGGTGGTTCTCGAAGAAGGCGACGTTCCAGTCCTGGCGGGCTTTGTCTATGTCACCGCCATAGGCCTTGTCGGCGTAACGCTTGAGCTGATCCTGCTCGATAAAGCCGAAGCGGGCGGCGTTGTCCATGCCGGACTCCCAGCCGGCGCCGTGCTGGGCACCTATGTCCATCTCGTCGTAACCGCCTGTGCTCAGCACCTGCTGGTAGAGCGGCATGCCGGCGCAGCCGTACCAGCCATCCCCCTCGTCGGTGCAGCGCGCGAGATCCAGCACGGCGGGTACGCCGCTCCCATATCGCACCCTGAAGGTGATGTTGCCGAACTCGTCGTTGTGCTCGACGTGGCGGGTGGCGCCGTACTCTATGATGCCGTTGCGGTTGTTGTCCCGCGCCCTGTACCACCAGTCGTGATAGGCCTGGATCTTCGGATACATCTCGGCGATGAAGGCCTTGTCCTTGGTCGCGCCGTAGATCTCCCAGATGGCCCAGGCGGAGAGCGGCGGCTTGGTGTCCCGCTCGTTCCAGTTGCCGCCATCGCCGCCGCGATCGGCGAGCTTGTTGTAGAAGACGGCGTCGATCACCATGCCGGCGTCCTGCGGGCGCAGCGGATCATCGGCCTGGATCTGATAGTCATACATGGCGCGCACGTTGTTCTTGGCGACGTCGGGGTTGAAGTGAGCCATGGCATAGGCGTGCTTCCAGCTGTCCCAGGCCCAGACGCCGTCGAACCAGCGGGCGGTGTTGGAGGGGGTGACGCCGTCGTGAAGGATGGCGCCTGCCGGCGAGCGCCAGTTGCCGTTGAGGGTCTCCATCGCCTTGACCGCGATGCGGCGCTCCGATTCGGGGATGCCCTGGTTGGAGAGGCCGCGCTCGAGGTAATCCTCCCAGCGGCGGATGGAGGCATCGAAGGCGTCGGCGGGATTGGCCAAGAGCGCCTGGCGACTCTGCTGGTAGCGGCTCGCCTCATCAGAAGAGTGGACATAGCTCTGCAGGGTGTAAATGTCCTGCTGACCCTTGGCGGCCAGGGTGAGGCTGGCCTCGCTCACATAACCGAGCCCCTTCTCGTCCAGGGTGGTGCGGCTCGGCAGGGTACGGTCGATGCGATAGCTGGCGCTGCCGCTTTGCATGATGTTCCAGGTGCTGCGCAATTCGCCGAACTGGAATTCGACCCCCTGCTCGCTCTGGCTGATGGTGCGGGTCCAGTCGGGATACTGCTCGGCGATCGTCTTGTTGGCATCCCACTGCTGGAGCAGCTCCCCCTGCCAGTTGAGGGTCAGGGTGAGAGGCGCATCCTGATTGTTCACCAGACGGGTGCGGACAAGGGCGGTGCGGGCATCGCCGTAGCGCAGCTCCAGCTCCAGGGTGAAGGGCTCGAACTCGAAGCGCTGCACCAGGGCGCCGGGTATGGCGTAGATCTCATGCTTGCTGGCGCTGGTGAGCGGGAAAGCGCGGCCGTTCTCGTCGCTCAGGGTCAGCCTGTCAAGCTCGCTGGCGAAGAAGAGGCTGTACTCTTCGGCAATCACCATGGGGCCGGTGAAGCCCCCCCACTCGCCGTCGCTTTTGGGCAGCAGGAAGCCGTGCCAGGCCCCGAGATCGAGCAGGGGGTTGTATTTGAGGTTGGAGTAGCTGTCAAAGTCACGGAACTGGAGCGGGGTACCGGTGCGATCGATCACGTTCCTGTACTGGTTCGCCAGGGTGGCGCCGGGCGGGGTCGGTGCGCTTGAGTCATTGCCGTTGCAGGCGGCCAGGCCAAACAGGGCGACACCCAGGGCGACGGAAAGTAAATTTTTACGAAACATGTCTCGCTCCAATGACGTTTTTGTAGGTTAAGGAAGGTGTTTTTTTTGTGTTTATTTTAGTGAAAATGTTTTCAAGGCCATTCTAGGGGAAAAAAAGCGGAAAGATTGGCGCTGCGTCACAGTACGGACGGGGAGCTGTGTGATCGGGATCACCGGGTTACATGAGGTTACATAGGAGTTATTTTTAGTAACTTTTTACTTGGCGTCGCGGGGCCGTTGAGGGGCAGGTGCGCAGATATTGGTGGGGGTCAGACCGAATTCCTGCTGAAGCGGCTGGGGGAGTGGTACTGCAGGCGAGGGCCGCCCCCAGCGGGCTCAGCCCCTGCTGCAGCAGGGTGAGGGCGTGGCTTATGCGCACCTGGGTCTGGGGGGTCTGACTCAGCTTGCGGCCGGCCATAAAAAAACCGGCCTCCATGAGGCCGGTTTTGACATCTTGCTGGCAGCCGCGAGGCGGCTTAGCGCAGTATCATCTGCTCGCGGCCCGGGCCGACGGAGACCATGGGAACCGGCACACCCAGCAGGGCTTCGATGCGCAGCACATAGTGCTGGGCAGCCTTGGGCAAGTCTTCGAACTTGCGGATGTGGGAGATGTCTTCGCTCCAGGCTTCCATGGACTCGTACACCGGCTTCAGACCGGCGGTCTGCGGCCAGATCGGGTTCTCGGTGTTGGCACCTTCGTAGGCCACGCAGATCTTCAAGTCAGGCATGCCGGAGAGGCAGTCCAGCTTGGTCAGAGCGATCTCGTTGGCGGCCTGGATCTCCAGACCCTGCTTGGTGGCGACCGCATCGAAGTAACCGATGTCACGGGGACGGCCGGTGGTGGCGCCGAACTCGTTGGCGAACTTGCGGAACTCTTCCTGGTTCTCCATGGCGGTGATCAGGGTGCCGGTACCCACAGAGGTACTGAACGCCTTGGCCACGGCAATCACGCGCTCGGGGCGCAGGGCCGGCAGGCCGCCACCAATACCGGCGTAGGCGCCGGAGACGTGGGAGGAGGTCACCCAGGGGTACTCACCGTAGATGAGGTCACGGCCGGCGCCCAGCTGGGCTTCGAACAGCAGGGTGCCGTTCTGGGCCTGGATGGCCTTGAGCGGCTCGCTGACGTTGCAGACGGCGTCGATCCAGGGAGCAGACACTTCCAGCAGCCAGTCGGCCATTTCCTGGGCGGTCTGGCTGAATTCGAAGCTCGGATAGAGGGCCTTAAGCTGCGGCAGTTTCCAGTCGAGGAAGAACTGGATGCGTTCGACCAGTACTTCCGGCTGTTTCAGCCAGCCGACCAGGATCGCCTTTTTCATGACCCGATCACCGTAAGCCGGGGCAATGCCCTGACGGGTGGAGCCATAGGCGCCATCACCCAGACGAACTTCTTCCAGGGTGTCTTCCAGGGCGTGGATCGGCAGGCAGAAGGTGGCTCTGTCAGAGATGGCGAGTTTCGGAGTCACGCCGGCGGCTTTTACTTCAGCCAGCTCGCGGGTCAGCGGCTCCGGGCTGATGACCATGCCAGGGCCGAGCACGACCAGGCAATCCGGGTTGAAGACGCCGCTTGGCAGCTGGTGCAGCTTGAAGGTGCCAAGATCGTTGACCACGGTGTGGCCGGCGTTGTTGCCGCCCTGGAAACGGATGCTGGCGGCGGACTGGCCTGCCAGATAATCGACGATGCGGCCTTTGCCTTCATCACCCCAGTTAGCACCTACGACTACGATAGACGACATGACTCTTTCTCCTAAGACGTTAGGCGTCCATCCTAGGAGCCCTCTGCGGATTAGAAAAATTAATTATCTTTATAATTCCGATAAGTAAGTCATATAATTATGGCCAATTTATCGGCAAAGCCCCCGCCATGACGCGCCACCCCGCGCCAGCCGTGGGTGAGAGTTACCTCATGTTGGATATTCACTGGTTAAATACCTTCGTCACCCTGGCTCGCCTGCAGCACTTCGGCCAGACCGCCACCGAATTGCACATGACCCAGCCCAACGTCAGCCTGCACCTAAAGAACCTGGAGCAGGCCACCCGGGTCAAGCTGATTGAACGCAGCCCGTTTCGGCTGACCCAGGCGGGGGAGCGCTTGCTGCAAAGTGCCGAGCGCACCATCAACGAGCTGCAGCTCTGCCAGTCCGATCTCAACGCCCTCAGCCAGTTGAGCCAGGGGACGCTCGCCATCGCCGCCAGCGACATCATCTCGCGGCTGCTGCTGATCCAGCCGTTCCAGCGCTTCAAGCAGGCCTTTCCCGGCATCGATCTCACCCTGTTCAACACTACCTCGGATCAGGCGGCGGATCTGGTCAGGGCGGGCAAGGCGGATCTCGGCTTCGTGATGGCGCAAAAGCGCAGCGAGCCGCTCTTCTACACCGAATTGCAGCAGGTGACCTGGTGTGCCCTGGGGCAGGGTCTCAGCCGCTGGCAGGCCCGTGCCAGGGCCGGGGAGAGCGATCCCCTCGACGAGCCCACTCTCATCTTGCTGGGGCACGACACCCGCACAAGGGCGCTGATAGACCCTTCCTTGCCCCTGCTCGGGCTGCCGAGCTGCCGCATCATGGAGGTGGGCAGCGTGGATGCCCAGCTCGACTGGGCAGAGGCGGGGTTTGGGGTGGCCATAGTGCCGGACTTCTCGCTCCACCCGCAGCTCAAGCTCACCGCCCCCGTGACCCGGCTCACCGACTTCCCCGGCACCAGCTTAGGCTATGTGGTGCGTCAGAATCAGGTGCTGTCGCGGGCCATCAAGCAGTTGCTGCACTGGGTGGAGGAGGAGATCCAGCGCCCGGACTCGTTGCCGCTTCCCAAGGGATAAGCCCGGCGCCGCTCGCCGGCGCACATCCGGATGACAAGAGGCCACCCTGGGGTGGCCTCTTGCATTGTGCTCTCCCCGTCATTGGGCGGGGGCGGGCGTATCGCCGGTGAGCGGCGAGGCGCCGCTTGGGTTGCCCGGTGCGGGTGCCTCGGTCGGCGCTGTGCTCTTTGCTGCCGAGGGGGTGGCGATCCCGGCCGCGTCCGGCTCGCTGCCCTGCGTTATATCAGCCTCTGTCGGCGTCGGGAGCGTGGTCAGCGCCGGGGCTTGCTCGGTCGTCACCGCATCCGAGCTGGCCGGCAGGGTGGCGCCGGCGGGCTGCTCCGGCAGCACCTCTGCCCCTTCCAGCGGGGTGGCCGCACTGGTGGGCGGCGACGGCGCCGTGGGGAGCGCTCCCGAGGTGGCCTCGGCCCCGGAGGGAGCATCGGGCAACAGGGTCGGTGCGGCATCCAGCATGCCGGGGTGGAGCGGGAGGACGTCCCCCGCCTGCATGGATTCCGGGGTGAGGGTGGTGAGCGCCGGGTGCAGGCGAGTGAACTGCTTGAGATTGCGGCTCAGCACATCGCGCAGGGTGCGCACCTGATCTTCAGGCAGGCTGGCCTCGGCCACCAGCTCGGCGGTCACGGCAAAGGTGGCGACGGAGCTGGTCTGCCCCGGGTAGAGGTTGGCGCCGATGCGGCTGCGCTCATAGTAGGGATACTGCTTGAGCAACTTGTCTACCTGCTCCCCCTCGATGGGGATGAGGCGGGCCTGGCAGCGACCGGTCAGATCGCCTATCCCCTGGTTGGGGTGACCGGCGACCAGGAAGGCGGCATCCAGGGTGCCGTTGCAGAGACCCTCCAGCCGGTTGCCGGGTGATGCCACGGGAGGCAGCGTGAAGTCGGTTGCCTGCCAGCCCATGGCGTCGAGCAGTGCCCGGCTGGTGACCCTGTCCCCTGAGTTGGGGGCGCCCAGAGCGACCCGCTTGCCTTCGATGTCCGCCAGTGTGGTGATGTTGCTGGTGGCGCTGGCGAGCAGGGTGAGGGACTCCTTGTGGAGCCGCAGCAGGCTGCGCAGCTGATCGTTCGGGCTCTGGCCCGCGAAGGGGCCGCTGCCGTGGGCCGCATGGTACAAGACATCCGACTGCACCAGCGCCAGCTGGATGTCGCCCTTGGCCAGCGCGGCCAGGTTGGCGATGGAGCCCGAGGTGCTCTGCACTGTGCAGTGCAGCCCGTGGTTGCTGCTGTCGTCGTTGAGCAGACGGCAGATGGCGCCCCCCGTGGGGTAGTAGACGCCGTTGAGCGCCCCCGTGCCTATGGTGACATAGGCGGGGGTGGCCGAGAGGGGCTGTGCCAGCATGGCCGCCAGCCAGGGCAGGGCGGCAAGTGACAGGCGCGACAGGTGACGCAGGGCTCGTGGGTGCATAGTGAACCGGAACAATGGCTGAAAAAAGGATGAGCCAGGCTCATCCCGTCATGTGTCACATCTTATCTATATCAGATGTGAACCTGAATGGCTTTCACCATTCCCGTCAAGGGGGCTCCTTGTCAGATCGTGCGCTGGAGAATGGCCTTCTCCATGCGCGCCAAGGCTTGGGTGAGGCGAGCCCGGGTGCAGCCAAAGTTGAGGCGCACGAACTGGCCGTCGCCAAACTGGGCGCCCGGGGAGAGACCGACCCCCGCCTGCTCGAAGAAGGCGACGGGATCGTCCAGCCCGAGGGCGCTCACATCGATCCAGGCGAGATAGGTCGCCTGATTCTTTGCCAGCTTGACACCGGGCCAGCGGGCCACCGCCTGCTCGATCAGCGCCAGGTTGGCCCTTAGATAGTCGAGCTGTTCGCTGAGCCACTGCTCGCCGCCCTCGTAGGCCGCCTCGGCGGCGACAAAGCCCAGCAGGTTGACGTCGGCGCTGATGCCGCGCATCGCCTGTTGCAGCTTGAGCCGCAGGCGGGGGTTGGGGATCACGGCGAAGGAGCAGCACAGGCCGGCGATGTTGAAGGTCTTGCTCGGCGCCATCATGACCGCAGAGCGCTCGGCGGCCGACGGGCTCAGGGCTCCGTAGGGAATGTGGCGGGCATCCTTGTCCAGCAGCAGATCGCAGTGGATCTCGTCTGAGCAGACCACCAGATTGTGGCGCTCGGCGATGGCGTCGATGGCGAGCAGCTCCTCGCGGGTGAAGACGGTGCCCCCCGGATTCTGCGGGTTGCACAGCAGCAGCAGGTCGGCGGAGGGAGCCTGGCGCTCCAGCTCTTCCAGATCCAGCACCCAGCGTCCGGCCTCCTCCATCATGGGGACGGTCAGCAGGGGGCGATCGTTGAAGCCCGGTGCCTGCAGGAAGGGGTAATAGACCGGCTTGGGGGTGATGATGCCACGGCCGTGCTGGCTCCAGGCCTTGCAGGCGAGGTTCAGACCGGGCACCACCCCCGGCAGGAAGACCAGCCACTCCGGGGAGATGGTCCAGCCATAGCGCTGCTGCAGACGGGTGATGATGAGTTCGATCAGCCGGGGGGAGGGGCGGGAATAGCCGAAGACGCCGTGGGCCACCCGCGCGGTGAGGGCCTCGATGACGGCGGGGGGCGAGGCGAAATCGGTGTCGGCCACCCACATGGGCAGTACATCCTGACCCTTGTACTTGTCCCACTTCAGGCTCATGGTGCCGCTGCGATCTATCTCCCGATCAAAATCAAACATGTGAAATCCTTGTACTGGCCAGAGAGTTTACCAATGTACGGACTTGGACGTGGCCTCGCAAGCCTTGAGGTGGCTGTTGATAATCGCATAAAATAATCGCTGTCATGCTGTACATCCGCCGGCTTCTGGCTTCCTTTTCTCTTCCATATCAATGGTATCTCTATGAGTTTGCTGAGTGCTGCCCGCAAGAGGCCGGATCCCGTCTCTCTCTCTTTCCTCGCCGTGACCTTCATGACCGGGGTGGCGGTGGCACTCCAGGTGCCCACCTTGAGCCTGTTTCTGGCCGAAGAGGTACAGGTGCGCCCCTTCCTGGTGGGGCTCTTCTACACCGTCAACGCGGTGATCGGCATCCTCATCAGCCAGTGGCTCGGTCATCGCTCCGACAACGGGGGGGATCGCAAGCAGCTGATCCTGCGCTGCTGCCTTGCCGGCATAGTGCTCTCCCTGCTGTTTGCCTGGAACCGGCAATACTGGCTGCTGGTGAGCCTGGGAGTGGTGCTGGCGAGCCTGACCGCCACCGCCAGCCCCCAGCTGTTTGCGCTGGCTCGCGAATACGCCGACAGCCGCAACAAGCGGGCGGACATGTTCAGCTCTGTGCTGCGGGCCCAGTTCTCCCTGGCCTGGGTGATAGGGCCGCCGGCCGCCTTCGCGCTCGCCATCGGCTACGGCTTCGAGGTGATGTATCTGGCTTCCGCCCTGGCCTATCTGGTCTGCGCCCTGGTGGTCTGGCGCTGGCTGCCCTCCCTGCCGCTGCCGAGCAGCCAGGGCGGAGGGGAGCGGGTCAGCAGCTGGCGAGACCCTTCGGTACGGGCGCTCTTCATCGCCTCCACCCTGATGTGGACCTGCAACAGCATGTACCTCATCAACATGCCGCTCTACATCACCCGCGAGCTGGGGCTGGAGGAGAAGCTGGCCGGGATCCTGATGGGCACGGCGGCGGCCCTGGAGATCCCCTTCATGCTGCTGGCAGGTTACTACACCCGGCGCTTTGGCAAGCGGCCCATGATGCTGCTGGCGGTGCTGGCCGGGGTCGGTTTCTACGCCGGCCTGGTGACGCTGTCGAGCCAGGGGGCCCTCATCGCGCTGCAGCTGCTCAACGCCATCTTCATCGGCATCGTCGCCGGCATCGGCATGTCCTATTTCCAGGATCTGATGCCGGGGCGGGCCGGGGTGGCGACCACGTTGTTTGCCAACAGCATCCGCACCGGCTCCATCATGGCGGGTGCCATCGCGGGGACAGTGGCGGAGATCTGGAGTTTTCACGGGGTCTTCATGGTGGCCACCACATTGGCGCTGGCTGCGCTGGCCGCCTGCTGGCGGGTGCCCAATGTGTGAGGCGCCCCTGGCGGGCGCTGCGGCATTGACGCCGGCGGCATAAGAGAGGCCGGCCGCGGTGGCCGGCGGAGCATTACTTGCCGTTGTCGGCCTGGTATTCGTTGCGCAGGCAGCGCAGCAGCAGCTCGGCCGCCGGGCCCAGGGCATCGGTGGAGGGGGTAAGCAGGTAGGTGTAGAGGTAGCGCTCGCTGCCGCCGGCCAGATCGAGCTGCACCAGGGCGCCGCTGGCGAGCTCCTCCCGCACCAGGTGGCCAGGTACCCAGGCGTAGCCGAGGCCGAGGCGCACCATGCTGAGCACCTCGTGATAGTGGGTCGCCTTCCAGCCGGTGTCGTCCGCATCGTTCCAGTCCACCGAGCGGTGGATGGGGGGGTGCAGGCTTATCTGGTTATGGCTGGCGAGCAGCTCCGCCGTGATGGGCTCCTCCTGCCCGGCGAGGGGATGCCCGGCCGCGCACAGCGGCAGCAGGCAGACCTCGTCCAGCGGCAGGCCGGTGCGATCGTGGGGCAGGTGCTCGGAGAGCATCAGATCTCCCACCTGGAGCGCATTGAAGTGGCAATGGATCCGTTCGTGCAGATTGATGCGGCAACCCCGGCTGCGGGGATGGAAGTGGGCCAGCGCCCGGTAGAGCCGGTCTCTGGGTTGCAGCGCGGAGACATAGAGGTTGATCTGCGGCTCCCACTGGCGCTCCAGGTTGTTGGCCAGGTTCTCCAGCTCTTCCACCTGCTGGCTGAGCTGGCGAGCCCGCTTGAGGAAGATCTCCCCCGCCGGTGTCAGCACCGCCTTGCGCCCCCTCACCTCCAGCAGGGCCAGCCCCAGGCTTTGTTGCAGCTTGGCGACCGCATGATTGAGGGAGGATTGGCTCTTGTTCAGCGCCTCTGCGGCCTGGGCGTAACCGCCACAGTCCACCACGGCCTGGAAGATCCGCCATTGCTCAAACGTGCTCTTTGGACGAAACATAGTGCAACCTGTCAGGGGCCGATGGGATTCAACAGGGCGCGACTGGCGCCCCTCTTCACTTTAATCCCATCTGGTTAGTTTGTTGATTTATTTGGGCTGGGCCACGAAAGTCTGGCCTGTCTTGCCACGGCTGTCCGGTCCCATCAGATAGAGATAGAGCGGCATCAGATCGGCCGGGGTCTTCAGCAACTGGGGATCTTCCGCCGGGAAGGCGCTGGCCCGCATCCTGGTGCGGGTGCCGCCCGGGTTCAGGGTGTTGACCCGCACCCCGGTATTCTCCAGCTCGTCCGCCAGCACCTCCATCATGCCCTCGACGGCGAACTTGGAGATGGCATAGGTGCCCCAGTAGGCGCGCCCTTTTCGGCCCACGCTGGAGGAGGTGTAGACGATGGAGGCCTCGCCGTGTTCCTTGGCGGTCTGGCGAATGAGGGGTAGCAGGGCCTGGGTCAGCAGGAACTCGGATTTGACGTTGACCTGCATCACCTCGTCCCACTCCTTCTCCTGGATGTGTTCGAAGGGGGAGAGGGTGCCGAGCAGACCGGCATTGAACAGCACGCCGTCGAGGCGGCCGAACTGCTGGGCGAAGGTCTCGGCCATGCCGCAGTAGTGAGCGGCGGTGGCCCCTTTCAGATCCACAGGGACTATGGCGGGCAGGGGGTGACCGGCCGCCTCTATCTGGTCGTAGACCGCCTCGAGCTTGGCGCTGGTGCGACCGAGCAGGATCACGGTAGCGCCGTAGGCGGCATAGGTGAGGGCCGCTTCGCGGCCGATGCCGTCACCGGCACCCGTTACCAGAATGACCTTGTCCTTGAGCAGATCCCGGGGGGCCAGATAATCGAGCATGTGCACTCCTGTTAACAAATCCGTGACGGATGGGCGCGACAATAGAGGAGGCAAGTGTACTGACCCGGCCCTGCCGTTGACCAGTATGAGACGGTAAAAATGTGAATAAAACAGGGCGGTAGCGTGAATTGGCGCTGTCTGCCCCTGGCCCATGGCAGAGTTTTTGCGCGGCGCCGCCAAACTCCTTACTATGTGAAAAAACCGAACATAGCGCGGAGCATCAAGTGGCATTTTTGACCGAATACGGCCTGTTTCTGGCCAAGACCCTCACCTTACTGCTGGCCATAGGCGCCGTCGTCCTGATGGTGGTGAGCAGCCGTCAACCCAAATCCCGCAAGGGGGAGCTGGTAGTGACCGATCTCTCCCGCGAGCTGGAGCAGGGGCGTCATCAGCTGCAATCGGCCCTGGCCGGCAAGGCCGAGCGCAAGCAGATGGACAAGGCGCGCAAGGCCGAAGAGAAGGCGCGCGCCAAGACAGAGGACGAGCGCAGCCGGCTCTTTGTGCTCGATTTTCACGGCAGCATGGATGCCAGGGAGGTGGCCTCCCTGCGTGAAGAGGTGAGCGCCGTGATAGGGGTCGCCCGGCCCGGGGACGAGGTGCTGCTGCGTCTCGAGTCCGGCGGCGGTGTGGTGCACGGCTATGGCCTGGCGGCCTCCCAGCTGCAGCGCCTGCGGGACAAGGACATCACGCTGACGGTGGCCATCGACAAGGTGGCGGCGAGCGGCGGCTACATGATGGCCTGCGTGGCGGACAAGATACTGGCGGCCCCCTTTGCCATCGTCGGCTCCATCGGTGTCATTGCCCAGCTGCCGAACTTCAACAAGCTCTTGAAAAAACACGACATCGAGTTCGAGATGCACACCGCCGGCCAGTACAAGCGCACCATCACCATGTTCGGCGAGAACGACGATCTGGGGCGGGAGAAGTTTCGCGAGGAGCTGGGGGCCATCCACGAGCGCTTCAAGGGATTCGTGGCCGAGCACAGGCCCGGCCTCGACATCGACAAGGTCACCACCGGCGAGCACTGGCTGGCGAGTCAGGCCAAGCAGCTCGGTCTGGTGGATGCGCTCTGCACCAGCGATGACTACCTGCTGGCCCAGGCCTGCCACCACAAGGTGGTCGGCATCAGCTACCGCAAGCCCAGGAGCCTGACCCAGCGGCTGGGTCAGCAGGGGGCCCAGGCGCTGGAGGGGGCCCTCGGTCGCCTGTGGCAGCAGAGCCCCTGGCGCTGAGCCACAGTTCAATGGGTTGAAACAAGAGAGCCGGGCATTGCCCGGCTCTCTGTTTATGCCGATGTCGCGGCTTCGCTGCGAGCCTGTGCTCAGCGCTGGAAGGGGTAGACGGAGCCGAGTTTGAGGATCTGGGTCAGCTCGTCCAGGGCGGTGCGGGTCTCCAGCACCAGGGCCGGATCGCGCAGATCGTCCAGCGACAGGCTGTCGCGGTAGTGTTTCTCTACCCAGTTGTCCAGACGGGCAAACTGGCTGTCGTTGATGAGGCAGGCCGGGTTGACCGCCGCGAGCTCGGCGTCGTTCATGGCGACCCGCAGTCGCAGGCAGGCGGGGCCGCCGCCGTTGCGCATGCTCTGCTTCACGTCCATGAAATGTACGCCCTTGATCGGCGTGCCCAGGGTCACCAGCTTGGCCAGATAGGCGGATACCGCCGGGTTGTCACGGCATTCGGTGGGGGCGATGATCGCCATCTCGCCGCTCGGCAGGGTCAGGATCTGGGTGTTGAATAGATAGGATTTCACCGCATCCTGCACCGACACCTCGGCAGTCGGCACCTCGATAAAGTGCAGCTCCCCGTCACCGAACTTGGTGCGCACCTCGGCCAGCGCCGACGCCGTGTTGAGGAAGGCCTGCTGGTGGAAGAAGAGCACGTTCTGGTTGCCTACCGCGATCACATCGTTGTGGAACACCCCCTGATCGATCACGTCCGGATTCTGCTGGATAAAGACGGCGCTCTCCTCCCCCAGCCCGTGCAGGCGGGCGATGGCCTGGCTGGCCTCCAGGGTCTGGCGGGCCGGGTAGCGTTTGGGGGCGGGCTGGGAGACGTCGAAGGCGCTGCGGCCATAGACGAACAGCTCGACTCCGGCCTCGCCGTAGGCGCGGCAGAGCCGGGTGTGGTTGGCGGCCCCTTCGTCACCGAAGTGGTCGTTCTGTGGCAGGTGCTGGTGGTGGCTGAAGTGACGGTCGTTGTTGAACACGGCGCGCAGGATGCGGCCGGTCACTTCGGGCTCCAGGGAGCGGTGGAACTTGTTGGTCAGGTTGGCGGGGGTGAAGTGGATGCGGCCATCCTGGGTGTCGGCGCTCGGCGAGACGGTGGCAGCGTTGGCGGTCCACATGCTGGAGGCGGAGTAACAGGCGGCCAGCACGGCGGGGGCCTGTTTCGCAGCCTGGGCCAGGACGCTGGCATCGTTGCCGGTGAAGCCGAGGCGGCGCAGGGTGGCGAGATCCGGCCGCTCCTGGGGCGCCAGCACCCCTTGGGTCATGCCGAGCTCGGTCAGCGCCTTCATCTTGCGCAGCCCCTGCTTGGCGGCCTCCTTCGGATTGGACGCTTCCTTGGCGTTGCTTTGGGACGCCACGTTGCCATAGGAGAGACCGGCATAGTTGTGGGTGGGGCCGACCAGGCCGTCGAAGTTGACCTCGAAGTGCTTCATGACTACATCCTTTCGATTTTTATATGGGGAGCGGTTCCTTCCGCGCACAAAGCTGCGGCGTGCGGCCATTATAAAGAGATTTCATCCTTTGTAACAAGTTGATAACTAAAATGGTTTTTTATGTGACGGGGGTGGCTGGATATGTCATTTCCAATCTAAAAAAGGGGGGGATATAGCATAAAAACAAAAAAGCGGTTGCTTCCCGCGCGTCCCCTTCGCATTAATAAATAAAGAAGCAAGGCGGTTCGGGCTGCATGGCAAATTTGTTCACAAGATTGCTTTTTCCCGTCAAATCTCTTATACAGCCCCACAAAACCGCACGCCAACCCCGTCGGGTGCAATGAGGATAATAGTTACAGCATGGGCAAATCACTGGTCATAGTGGAGTCTCCGGCCAAGGCCAAGACCATCAACAAATATTTGGGCAAGGACTACGTGGTGAAATCCAGCGTCGGTCACGTGCGCGATCTGCCGACCAGCGGCAGCGCCAGCACAGAGCCCAAAAAACCTGTCATTCGCGGCATCAAGCTCAGCGAATCCGAGAAGGCGGCCAAGGATCGCAACGCCCTGTTTTCAAGGATGGGGATCAACCCGACCGCAGGCTGGCAGGCCAACTACCAGATTTTGCCCGGCAAGGAGAAAGTGGTCAGCGAGTTGCAGAGTCTGGCCGAGAAGGCCGACACCATCTATCTCGCAACCGACTTGGACAGAGAAGGAGAGGCGATTGCCTGGCACCTGCGCGAGATCATCGGCGGTGACGACAGCCGCTACAAGCGGGTGGTGTTCAACGAGATCACCAAGACCGCGATCCAGGAGGCCTTTGCCCAGCCGTCCGAGCTGAACATCCACCGCGTCAACGCCCAGCAGGCCCGTCGTTTCCTCGACCGCGTCGTGGGCTACATGGTCTCCCCGCTGTTGTGGAAGAAGCTGGCCCGCGGTCTCTCCGCCGGCCGGGTGCAGTCCGTTGCGGTGCGCCTCATCGTCGATAAAGAGCGCGAGATCAAGGCCTTCGTGCCGGTGGAGTTCTGGGATCTCAACGCCGATCTGCTGACCGGTGACAAGGCGGATCTGCGGATGGAAGTGGTCAGCCGCAATGGCGTCGACTTCAAGCCGGTGACCCAGGCCGAGACCTTCGCCGCCGTGGCTGCCCTGGAAGGGGTCGACTACAAGGTGGTGAACCGGGAAGACAAGCCGACCGGCTCCAAGCCGTCCGCCCCCTTCATCACCTCCACCCTGCAGCAGGCGGCCTCCACCCGTCTGAGCTTCGGGGTCAAGAAGACCATGATGATGGCCCAGCGCCTCTATGAAGCGGGTTACATCACCTACATGCGTACCGACTCCACCAACCTCAGCAAAGAGGCGGTCGAGGCGGTGCGGGAATACATCGGCGAGCAGTATGGCGCCGCCTACCTGCCGAGCGATCCGACTCTCTATGGTTCCAAGGCGGGCGCCCAGGAGGCTCACGAGGCGATCCGTCCCTCCAACGTGCTGGTGACTGCCGAGATGCTGGAAGGAATGGAGCCGGATGCCATGCGGCTCTATGACCTCATCTGGCGCCAGTTTGTGGCGTGCCAGATGACCCCGGCCCAGTACGACTCCTCCACCCTGACTGTCAAGGCGGGCGAGTTCGAGCTCAAGGCCCGCGGTCGCACCCTGCGCTTCGCCGGCTGGACCAAGGCCCTGCCGCCCATGGGTCGCAAGGGGGAAGACAACCAGCTGCCGGCGGTGACCGTCGGCGAGATCCTCAAACTGGTCAAGCTGGATCCCCGTCAGCACTTCACCAAGCCGCCCGCCCGCTTCACCGAAGCGGCCCTGGTGCGCGAGCTGGAAAAACGCGGCATCGGCCGCCCGTCCACCTATGCCTCCATCATCTCCACCATCGTCGATCGCGGCTATGTGCGGGTCGAGAGCCGCCGCTTCTTCGCCGAGAAGATGGGCGAGATTGTCACCGATCGTCTGGTGGAGAACTTCGTCGAGCTGATGAACTACGAGTTCACCGCCAAGATGGAAGACAAGCTCGATGGCATCGCCGAAGGCAGCCTGGAGTGGAAGAAGGTGCTTGACGCCTTCTACGCCGAGTTTACCCAGGAGCTGGAGCAGGCCGACAAGCCGGCGGAAGAGGGGGGTATGCGTGCCAACCAGATGGTGCTGACCGACATCGACTGCCCGGACTGCGGCCGCAAGATGGGCATTCGCACCGCCACCACCGGGGTCTTCCTCGGCTGCTCCGGCTATGCCCTGCCGCCGAAAGAGCGCTGCAAGAAGACCATCAACCTGGTCAGTGCGGACGAGTTCGTCTCCGCCACCGACGGTGACGAGGCCGAGACCGAGGCGCTGCGCGCCAAGCACCGCTGCGGCGTCTGCGGCACCGCCATGGATGCCTACATCATCGACGACAGCCGCAAGCTGCACGTCTGTGGTCGCAACCCGGACTGCGACGGTTACGAAATCGAGCAGGGCCAGTTCAAGCTCAAGGGCTATGAAGGGCCGAGCATCGAATGCGATCGCTGCGGCTCCGAGATGCAGCTCAAGAACGGCCGCTTCGGCAAGTACATGGGTTGCACCAATGAGACCTGCAAGAACACCCGCAAGATCCTCAAAAACGGCGACATAGCGCCGCCGAAGGAAGATCCGGTGCCGTTGCCCGAGCTCAAGTGCACCCAGTCCGACGCCCACTTCGTGCTGCGTGACGGGGCGGCGGGTCTGTTCCTCGCCGCCAGCAACTTCCCGAAATCCCGTGAGACTCGTGCGCCTCTGGTGGAGGAGCTCAAGCGCTTCCGCGATCGGTTGTCGCCCAAGCATCAGTACCTGGCGGACGCTCCGGCGTCAGATCCTGACGGTAACGCATCCGTGGTGCGCTTCAGCCGCAAGAGCAAGGAGCAGTACGTGATGACGGAAGTGAACGGCAAGGCAACCGGCTGGACCGCCCATTACGACAATGGGAAGTGGCAGGAGAGCCTGGCCAAAGCGAAGAAGTCCTGATGGCGACGCCGCTCACAGCATGATGAAAGAGGCCCCTTGCGAGGGGCCTTTTTATTGGGAGATGGCGGTATACTGGAATGGCTGCATGGATGGCAGCACAAGACAGGGAGGTTGTCATGGAGATACATGAAATTCGGCCAGGCATGACCTGCCTGACGCGGGAAGGAACGGCCTATGTGCTGGAAGTGGACAGGCAGAGTCTGCTGGTATTGCTGCAGCGGGAAGACGAGACCATACCTGTGCAGGTACGTTGCGACGACATCCTGGGCCCCCTTGCCAGCGACTAGCGACAGGCGCTAGAACGGGATCAGAAAGAGCAGCTCGGCGAGGTCGGGCTGCCACTGCCACTCCCGCATCCTGACCCGCCCCTTGATCACCGGCACCCCCTCTTCCTGCAATCTTCCTATCTGTTCATCGAAACCCGCCGAGCCCTTGGGCAAGGAGATGGTACCGCCTGCGCCCAGCACGCGATGCCAGGGCAGTGTCTTGTCCGTCTCCCGCAACACTTTTCCCACCAGCCGCGCCCGCCCGGGCAGGCCCGCCAGATCGGCGACCTGACCATAGCTCACCACGCGACCGGCCGGGATCAGGGCCAGGATAGCCTCGATGCGTGCCACCTTGTTCAAGAGGGAAGGGGGAGGAGTCATCATCATGGGGCCTTACTCGTCGTGAAACAGAAGCGCCACCATTGTGGCGCTTCCGTGGTCTGGGGGGCAACAGGGGATCCGGCTCAGCCGAAGGTCTGGCTCAGCCCCCTGAGCTCGCTGGCGCGCTTGAGCAGCTCCTGGCTGGAGTTGTCCACTGCCTGTATCTTCTGGCTGTTGGCGCGGGAGTACTGGGAGATCTGGTGGATGTTGCGGCTGATCTCCTCCACCACCGCCTGCTGCTGTTCGGCCGCGGCGGCTATCTGGGTGGAGAACTCGGTCACCTGATCTATCTCCCCCAGCACCAGATGCAGGTTGCCGGATCCCTGGCGCGTCATCAGGGCGCACTCGCGGGTCTGGGCCAGGTTGTCCTGCATCATCCCCTGCCAGCGGCCCAGGGTCTGCTGGATCTGGCGGATGCTGCCCTGGATCTGCTCGGTCGCCTTGTGGGTGCGGGTGGACAGGGTGCGCACCTCGTCCGCCACCACCGCAAAGCCGCGCCCCTGCTCGCCGGCCCGGGCCGCCTCGATGGCGGCGTTGAGGGCCAGCAGGTTGGTCTGCTCGGCAATGCCCTGGATCTCGCCCATGACGCTGCCGATCCGCTCGGATTCGTTCGCCAGCTCGACGGCGGAGTGGAAGGCATGCTCCGCCTGCCTGGCCAGCAGCTCCATCTGTTGCTCGGTCTGATCCAGCTGCTGCACCGTGTGCTGGCAACTGCTGCGTGCCTCTGTCACCTGGCTGTTGGTGTCCTGGATGTTGCGCGCTATCTCGTGGGCCGTGCTGGCCATCTGGGTCATGGCGGCGGCCATCTGCTGGGTCTGGGCATCCTGCTCGTTGATGTCGAGGAAGGCTTGATGGGAAGAGTCCTGCAGGTCGGTCGCCAGGGTCTGCAGGGGATGGGTGGCGTCGTTGACCCGCCCCAGCACGGTACGAATGCGGGCCTGCAGCATCTTGAGATGGAAATCGGCGATGGCGCCGGGGGCGTCCCCCGAGTAGACCAGCCGGGTCAGGCTGTCATATTGCTGGCCGAGCCGCTTGAGGTAGCGTGGCAGCGAGATGAGTTCGCGCCAGTAAGTGCCGGCGACGGCCAGCAGGGGCAGCAGCATCAGCAGCACCGTCAGGGCCCCCTGGGAGAAGGCCGCCCAGCCAAAGAGCCCCAGCATCAGCAGACCGAGCAGCAGGGGTCTGGCACTGTGCAGGGAGGGCAGCTTGCTGGCGCCGCCCTGTTCGGCCTTGAGCAGGGCCTGATAGGCCTGGGCGGCGACCTGCTTGAGCTGGGGTTCGGGCTTGCAGCGCACCGACTGGTAGCCGCTTATCTTGCCGTTCTCGTAGATGGGGGTCACATAGGCGTCGACCCAGTAATAGCGGCCATCCTTGCAGCGGTTCTTGACCATGCCGCGCCAGGGGTTGCCCTCCTTGAGGCGATCCCAGAGGTCGGCGAAGGCGGCCTTGGGCATGTCGGGGTGACGCACCAGGTTGTGGTTGTGTCCGACCAGTTCATCGACATGGTAGCCGGCGATGCGGCAGAAGGCGGGGTTGGCGTAGGTGATGACGCCGCGCAGATCCGTGGTGGAGACGAGTTGCACGTCGGCGGGGAACTCAACTTCACTGTCCTGGATCTGGACGTGTTTGCGGGCCATAAGGATAAGCTCCGATGCGTTGCTGGTTGTTATTGTGGTTGAACCGGATGCAGGCCCGGGCGTAGTGCGCCTTGCCCGGCCTCATCGGGGGCCTCATTCTGCCAACAAAGGCGGAGTAAAAGTAGGGGGGTAGGTTGGGTTTTTGTTGTTTTGTGGTAAAAAAATGGCGACCAAAAGGTCGCCAAAAAGAGAAAGATAACACTACCTCTGTGGCACCCGGTAACGCACCTGTAACTGATCGAGGATCTGCAGCTGGCCAGGCAGGCGGGCGGCGAAGTGATCCCAGGCCTTGCGGGCGGGGTCGCTCCAGGCCACCTCGGCCGTGGCGAGCATGCGCGGGAACAACATGTAGTCGAGACGATCGCGAGAGGTGATCAGTTCCGACCACAAGGGGCTCAGTACCCCCAGGATGTTATCGTTGGCATGGAAATCGGCCGGCGCAGGATCACATCGGTAGACCTGCTCCAGATTGAGGGTCCCCGCCCAGTAGAGCCCGGGTTCATGGATGTCCGGGCTCCAGGCGAGATCCAGATAGAGGGACTGGGCCGGGGCCATCACCACGGGGTAGCCCGATGCGGCGGCATCCAGCCCCGCCTGGAAGCTGGTCCAGGCGAAGATGGTGGCGTCCCGGCTCACCTTGTCCCCGTGCAGTATCTCTTCCCAGCCCAGCATCTGCTTGCCCCTGGCCGCCAGGTATTGCTGGCAGTGGCGCAGCAGGTGGCCCTGCAGCTCCCGGCAATCGGAGTAGCCCTGCTCTGCCATCAACTGCTGACAGGCGGGGCTGTCGGTCCAGACCCCGGTCGGCACCTCGTCCCCCCCCATGTGCACCTGAGTGCCGGGGAAGAGTGTGCACACCTCGTCGATCACCGCCTCCAGGAAGCGATAGGTGCCGGGCAGGGCCGGGTTGAGCACGTTGTCGTCAAAATATTGCACCGAGAGGTAGCGGGAGTGGTCAGCCTCTTCCCGCAGCAGCTCGGGCAGCGCCTTGATGGCCGCGTGGCAGTGACCCGGGATGTCTATCTCCGGGATGATGGTGATGCCGAGCCCGGCGCCGTAGGCCACCAGTTCGCGCACCTCGCTCTGGGTGTAGTAACCGCCATAGGGCTCGGGGCCACCGCTCAGCTGGGGACCAACCGCCAGGCCATGTCCCCGCCAGGCCGCCACCTCTGTCAGTTGGGGGAAGGCCTTGATCTCGAGGCGCCAGCCTTCGTCATCGGTCAGGTGCCAGTGGAAGCGGTTGAACTTGTAGAGGCTCATCTGCTTGAGCAGGCGCTTGAGGGTGGCGATGGAGTGGAAGTGGCGGGCGCAGTCGAGGAAGATGCCGCGAAAACCGAACCTGGGCGCATCCTCCACCTCGAGGCAGGGCAGGCTCTCCCCGTGTTGCAGGGCCCACTGGGCCAGGGTCACCAGACCGTGGCGCCAGCCCGCCTCGCCGGCGGCCCGGATGCGGATCTCCTCGGGGGTGATGACGAGCTGGTATGCCTCCTGGGGGAGCTGGGCCTCGACCAGGTGGATCTCGGCGTCGTGATCCTGGGTCAGGGCGAGCCCCGTCAGCTCGTTGAAATGGGCCAGCAGGGGGGCGAGGGAGACAGGGCCGCTGACATGGGCCCGCTCGGCCAGGCGGAAGTTGCCCTCGGGCAGTCGCAGCTGAGCCGGCTGGGGCACTATGCCGTTGGCGGGCTCCACCTCGGGCAGATCGGGGGCCGCCGCCGGGCTCGGCGGCAGGCCGAGATCCTGGCCCGCCTGCACCAGGGGTTGCAGCTGTGGCTGGGCGCCTTCGTCCGTCAGGCTGAGGAAGAAGCCCTGGGGCAGATCGGAGTAGCGTTTGATGGGGGTGTTGCGGCAGCAAAAACGCAGCTCGCTGACCCCCTCATTGGGTACCAGTACCTTGTAGCTGCCGCTCTGGCGCGCCAGGGTTCCCCCTTCCACCGACTGGGGATCGATTTGACGGGCCAGGCAAAAATGCAGCTTCCAGGGGCTGGTGGGGAGCTGGCTCAGGGTGAAGCGGAACCAGACGTCTTCACCGTCGCGACGGTCGATCTGGGTATGGATCAAGGGTGCAGACATGGGTATTCCTCTGATTGGGCGAACAGTGTGGTGCCCTCTTTGGCGCAGGCTTCACGCCGGGCAGGGCTCAGGAGTGCAGGCATGGATAGGCCTCCGACTGGGCAAACAGGGCTGTGCCCTCTCCAGCGTATGGCCCACGCCGGGCAGGGCTCAGGGATGCAGACATGGGTAGGCCTCCGACTGGGCAAACAGGATGGCGCCTTCCAGCGCATCGGCTTGCGGGGGAACCAGGTTGAGGTGTCCCAGGCGAGGGGCCAGGCGCATGCCGACACCGCCCAGCAGGGCGATGCGGTCGGCTCCCAGCAGCCTCATGCCCTCCAGCAGGGTCTGCAACTGGGCGCAGGTTTCGTCCAGCAGCTGGTTGGCGAGCTCATCCCCGTCGCTGGCGGCGTCGAACACCCAGGGAGTGAAGCGGCCATAGTCGGCGGGAATGGCGCGGGCGGCCCAGCGCACCACCTCGGCCTGATCCCGCTTGAAGTGATCGAGCAGGCGCACGGCGAGCAGGCTGGGAGGCAGGATGCCGTCGTGGCAGAGCAGGGATTGCTGGATGGCGCGCAGCCCCAGCCAGGCGCCGCTGCCGAGATCCGAGATGGGGAAGCCGCGCCCCGAGCAGGTATGAAGCCGGCCATGGTGGTAGATGAGCCCGGCGGACCCTGTGCCGGCGATCAGGATGGCCCCCTCGCGGCCGCCAAAGGCGCCGAGGCAGGCGCCGAAGGCGTCGGAGGTAAGCCGCACGCTCGCAAAGGGGAAGGGCATCTTAAGCAGGGCGTGGTAGCAGTCGGCCAGCTCGGCGGAGGCCAACGCCAGCCCCACCCCCATCCGCTGTTCGCACTCGATGCCAAGCCCGGCGGCCAGCCGGGCGCTGGCGATGGCCGCCAGCACGTTGGTGTGGGCAACCTCTATGCCGAGCTCCAGGTTGGAGCCCGCGGCGCGCCCCTCTCCCAGCACTCTGCCCCCCTTGTCCCGAATGCGGGCGCGGGTGTGAGTTCCCCCGCCATCGACCCCGACCCAGAACTCAATCATGGCGACCTCCCTGCGCGCTCTGCCAAGTGATGGCCAGGGCAAACCAGGCGGAATGCATGGAGGATCCACTGCTCTCCCCCAGTGCTAATGATGTCCGAGCCGCTCTCAATCATGGCGACCTCCCTGCGCGCTCTGCCAAGTGATGGCGAGGGCGAACCAGGCGCCGTGGGGTATCCACTGCTCCCCCCAGCGCCAGTTCTGATCCAGCCGATCCTGGTACTCCTCAGGAATAAATGCGATGTCCGCCTCGTCATCGAAGCCGGCGGTGATGCCGTTGCAGACGCCGCCGAGGGCATTGGGATAACCGGCTGTGTAGCTCGGGTTGTTGATGCCGTGCCCCGCCAGCATGCAGGCGTTGAAGGGGTTTTGCCCGAGGATCCAGTCGAGCTGGCGCTGGCCGAACGTCGTCAGGAGCTGGCTCTGCTGGGGGAAGTGGCGGGCCGCGGCGAAGGCCATGGCGGCGAGGGAGGCCAGCCGGGCGTTCTCCCCCTGCCACCAGTAACCGGACTCGTTGTGATGGGGCATAAAGAAGCTGACTCGCGCTTCTTCATCAACGCCCTTCACATATTGACGGGCCAGGGCGAAGGGGTTGCCCGCCCGGGCGGCGAGGGCCAGCTCGGCCGCCAGCGCCTGCTGCACCACGGCGCTCACCCGGGCGCGGCGATCCTGATCCGGCTCGACCCCCAGGTATTCCAGCAGGGCCAGCACCGGCAGACCCGCCTCGGCGGCGTGGTAATAGGGGCGCGAGCCGTCGTCGTTGGCACTCCAGTAGTGGCCGAGCTCGGGGTGAGGGCGCTGGCGGGCGCAGAGCCTGCCGGCCCTGTCCCTTGCCTCCCCGAGCCAGTCGTGGCCAAGGGTCTGGGTCAGCTCCACCGCAGCCAGCAGGGCGCAATAGTCGTCGATGATGTTCTCGCAACCGTCGTCCAGGTAGGCGAGGTTGTGCTCGCGCAGGTGCAGGTAGCCGCGCCTGGCCGCCTCGGCATAGTGGCTGGTATCAAAGTCGCCGCCGGTCTGCTCGCGGGCGGCTCTGGCCAGGGCGGCGATGGTCATGCCACCCCCTTGTCTGAAACCCGCCTGCCAGTCGACTGACTTGAGCCCCTGCTGGGTGGCGTAGGCGCACAGCTCGCGCTGTTCGGGATCCTTGCTCCACTTGTCGAACAGTGTCATGTAGAAAAAACCCGACTCATCCTGCATCCGGCAGAGAAAATCCGCCCCGTGCAGCCCCTCGTCACCGAGCCGCTTGCAGAGGTTCAGCCCCTCGATGTCCCGGCGCGTCGCCAGGAGCGCCCGGCTCTTGAGCAGGCTCCACACCACCAGAGGGGTCTGCTGGGGATTGAGGTAGTTGGCGTAGGAGAGGTGGCTCAGGTATTTGCTCATGTCGCCGCTGGCATCGAACCAGCCGCCGTGCACATCTTTGTGCTGATCGGTGCCAAGCAGACGGGCGCAGCGATCGGCCCTGTCGAAGGCGCCGCTGGCGCGCTGTCCCTTGAAGTAGTGAATGACATCGGAGAGGCAGCGGCTGATCAGCAGATCCTGGCCTATGGCGAAGCGGGTGGAGCGGACTATGCCTTGTGCGGTGATCGCCTCCAGCCGATAGTGGCCGGACTCCTTGAAGGCGGAGAAGTCGGCGCGCCAGTAAGCGCGGCCCTGCCAGCCGGGCACCTGGCCTGCGGCCTGCAGCGGAACCTCCAGCAGGAGGCGGTCATCATGAAGGCGGCGCAGTCGCACCAGGCCGCTTATCTCCAGGTCTGCGGCGGTCTGCAGCAGGGCAATCTTGTGTCCGTCACAATCGTAACCCACCTGATTGATCAAGAGTTCCATCCAGCTTTACTCCCTGGTCTGGGCAATGAAGGGGCCTCGCGAGGAGGCCCGGGTGAAGGTGTCGCGGGCCGGTAAGGCCGCCCCCGGCGTGGGGGCGGGCTTATTCGTGCAGGTAGCAGCGCACGAAGTGGTTGTCGGCAAGCTTGGTCACGGGGGGCAGGCTCTCCTTGCAGCGGGGCATGGCCTGATGGCAGCGACCGGCGAAGGGGCAGCCATGGGATTCCGGTGTCCAGAGCGGGATCTCCCCCTTGCGGCCACCCTCCAGTTCGGCGTGGATGCTCTTCTCGGGGTCGGGTACCGCCGAGATGAGCAGCTGGGTGTAGGGATGCTGCGGGTGGTGCAGTATCTCGTCCACCTCGCCCCACTCCACCATGTGACCCACGTACATCACCGCGAGATCCTCGGCCACATAGCGGGCGGTGGCGATGTCGTGGGTGATGTAGAGCATGGAGACGCCGAGCTCGTTCTTCATCTGCTCCATCAGGTTGAGGATGCCGATGCGAATGGAGACGTCGAGCATGGAGGTGGGCTCGTCCGCCAGCACCACCTCGGCCTCCACCGCCAGGTTGCGGGCGATGTTGACCCGCTGGCGCTGGCCGCCGGAGAGCTGGTGGGGGTACTTGGCTGCCGTCGCCTTGGCGGGGGTCAGCCCCACTTTTTCCAGCAGGGCATGGACCATGTCCGGCAGATCTTTCTTGTCGAGCACCTTGCTGTGCAGCAGCAGGGGGCGGGCGATGTGGTGGTAGATGGTGTGGGTCGGGTTGAGCGAACCGAACGGGTCCTGCCACACCATCTGCACGCTCTGGCGATAGTCCAGCAGGGCGGTGCCCTTGTTGAACTCCTCCAGATCCCGGCCACGGTAGAGGATGCGGCCGTTGGAGAGCTTGTACATCTTGGCGATGATCTTGGCGATGGTGCTCTTGCCGGAGCCCGATTCCCCCACCACCGCCAGGGCGCGGCCCCGGTGCAGGTTGAAGGTGATGTCGGAGAGGGCCCGCATCTTGCCGCTCTTGATGGCATTGGAGTTGACGGCGAAGTCCTTGTAGAGATGCTGGACCTCGATGATGGGCGCGTCGGTTTGGGCGATTTGCATGACAGACATCCTTAACAGCCAGCGGCCTTGTCCAGATAGATGGGGTGATCCTGTTGTTCTTCGGCCGAGTCATAGAGGTGGCAGGCGGCCTGCTGCCCGGGCCGGATCTCGGCGAGGGCGGTATATTCCTGACGGCAGCGATCGTGCACCTTGCCGCAGCGGGCCTGGAAGCGGCAGCCGACCGGCACCTCCAGCAGGTTGAGCGGGGTGCCGGGGATCCCCTCCAGCACGGTTTTCGGGCCATGCAGGGGCGGGAAGGAGTTGCCAAGTCCCTTGGTGTAGGGGTGCAATGGGGCGGTCAGTATTGACTTGGACGGCGCCACTTCCACCAGTTCGCCGGCGTACATGATGCCGATGCGATCGCAGAACTCGACCATGAGCGAGAGGTCATGGGTGATGAAGAGAATGGAGAAGTTGAACTTCGCCTTGAGGGCGTAGACCTTCTGCAGTATCTCCCGCTGCACCACCACGTCCAGCGCCGTGGTGGGCTCGTCCATGATCAAGAGCTCGGGGTTGAGCGCCATGGCGATGGCGATCACCAGCCGCTGGCGCATGCCGCCGGAGAACTGGTGCGGATAATCCCGCAGCCGGCTCGGATGGATGTCGACTATCTCCAGCAGCACCTGGGCGCGCTTGATCGCCTCGTAACGGGTCATGCCGGGGTTGTGGGCCAGCAGCACGTCGCAGAACTGCTCCTCCATGCGCAGCACCGGGTTCAGGGCATTCATGGCGGACTGGAACACCACGCTCGCCTGGCGCCAGCGGTAGCTGCGCAGCCGCTCGTCGTCGAAGCCGAGGATGTTCTCCCCCTTGAACAGGATCTCGCCGCCACTGATGTAGGCGGGCGGCTTGTGCAGCCTGGCCACCGAGAAGGCGACCGTGGACTTGCCGCAGCCGGACTCGCCGGCGAGGCCGAAGACTTCGCCGGGGGCGATGTCAAAGCTGACCGAGTTGACGGCGCGCACGTCGCCGCTCTCGGTGATGTAGTCGACGCAGAGGTTGCGTACCGACAGCAGGGGTTGTTGCAAGATCATGCTGTCTTCTCCAAAGCGGTGACGGGGGCCGGGACGGCAAGCTGCTTCCAGCGGCGCAGACCCTTGTGGGAACGCAGTTGCGGGTTGGCTATCTCGTCGATGGCGAAGTTGAGCATGGCCAGGCCCGCCCCCAGGGTGGCGATGGCGAAGCAGGGGGCCAAAATCTCCCACCAGGCGCCGATCAGGATGGCGCTGGAGGTCTGGGCGTTGTAGAGCATGATGCCCCAGCTGACCACGGTGGGGTCGCCCAGCCCCAGGAACTCCAGGGTTGCCTCGGTGACGATGGCGTAGATGATGGAGCCGATGAAGCTCACCCCTATTATGGAGATGAGGTTCGGCAGTATCTCCACCAGAATGATGCGCCAGGCCGGCTCCCCCAGCACCTCGGCGGCAATGACGAACTCCTTCTCCCGCAGCGCCAGGGTCTGGGCCCGGATGACGCGCGCGCCATAGGCCCAGGAGGTGAAGCCTATGATGAGGGCGATCACCGTCGGTGACGCCTCCCCGATAAAGCTTGCGAGCACCAGTAATAAAGGGAGGTTGGGGATCACCAGCACCACGTTCATCAGGAAGGTGAGGCACTCGTCGATCACCCCCCCGAAATACCCGGCTGTGATGCCGATGCCGATGGCGAGGGCGCACACCAGCAGGCCTGCCCCGAACCCCACCATCAGGGAGATGCGGGCACCGTGGGTGAACTGGGACCAGAGATCGTGACCCATGCGGCTGGATCCCATCACCAGCTCCACGCTGGGAGGCTGGTGCGGGCGGGCGACCCGCTTGGTGGGCTCATTGCTGGCGAGCAGCGGGGCAAACAGGGCCATCAACACGAAGGTGACCACGATGGCGAGACCGAAGGCGGCCTTCTTGTTGCCCAGCAGAATTTTCAAAATAGTCGGCATACGCATCTTATTTGCCTCCTGTGCGCAGACGGGGGTCCAGGAAGACGTAGAGCACGTCCGCCAGGAAGTTGAAGCTGAGCATGGTGATGGTCATGATGAGCAGTTGCCCCTGGATGAGCGGGTAGTCGCGGGCCAGGATGCCCTGATAGAGCGTCAAACCGAGTCCCGGGTAGTTGAAGATCACCTCGGTGATGAGGGAGCCGCCGATGACGAAGCCGAGCGCCATGGAGAGGGCGGTGACGCTGGGCAGCACGGCGTTGCGGGCGCCGTAGTTGAAGATGACCCTGTTGCTGGAGAGCCCCTTGGCCTTGGCCATGGTGATGTAATCCTCCCCCAGGAGGTTAATCATGTTGTTGCGCATGGTGATGAGGAAGCCCCCCACCTGCACCAGGGCCAGGGTGCCCACCGGCATGATGGCGTGCAGCATGATGCTCTTGATGTGTTCCCAGCCGAAATCGGCCTTGATCTCCGGGCTGTAGGCATAACCTATGGGCAGCCAGCCGAGACTGACCCCGAACAGGAAGAGGGCGAGCAGGGAGACCACCACGGGCGGAATGGCCTGCATCACCAGGGTGAGCGGGGAGAGGATGCTGTCCATGCGTCCACCCCGGTACCAGGCGGCGAAGATGCCGACGATGGAGCCGACGGAGAAGCTCAGAATGGTGGAGGTGCCCACCAGGAACAGGGTCCAGCCGATGGCGCGGCCGAGCACGTCGGCGACCGGTTGGGGGTAGTAGCGCACCGAGGTGCCGAGATCCCAGGTGAAGACACTCTTCACATAGGTGAGAAACTGGGTGGTGATGGGACCGTCAACGAACCCGAAGGTGGCCTTGAGGGCTTCGAGGGCGGCAGGTTCCATCATGGCGCCGGCCCGGGCGAACATGACGGAGACAGGATCCCCCGGCATGGCTCTGGGCAGCAGGAAGTTGATGGTGGCGGCCACCAGGAAGGCGACCAGATAGAAGGAGAAGCGTCTTAGTATAAATCCCATGGTGATACCTTTTACTGCAAGCCTGCCCCGCGCCGGGCAAAGCTCCCCCAACCCCGGCAAAGACGGGGGATGGAAGACATGGCGGGGAAGAGGGCCCCCCGCAGGGGGCCGAGGTGATTAGCTGTTTGGCTTGAGTGACAACACGTGCAGCAGACGCTCCGGGGTGTCCGGGTGTACCTGCGGCTTGGCGACCGGGTTGTCGGCACTGAACCAGCCATTGAAGCGCTTGGTACTGTATTCGTACCAGGTCGGGTTGTTGAACACCGGGATGATGGTCTGGTTGGCCCCGACGCGCTCCTGGATGGCAAACATGATCTCCTTCTGCTTGGCCGCATCGGCGGTCTGGGTGAAGTCATCGATCAGCTTGTCGAGTTCGGGATCCTTGTAACGGGGCGCCGCGAAGCGGTTGCCGCGCTCACCCATGTTGCGGGAGTGGAAGGCGGTCTCGAAGTACTTGTGCGGGTTGGCACCGGCAAAGTAACCCTGCAGGGCGACGTCGAAGTCACCGGTGATCAGGTTCTCGGTCCAGACGGTGGCTTCCGGGGTGGAGGTCTTGGCGTTCAGGCCCAGGGCCTGCAGGCCTTCGACCCCGATCTGGACTGTGTTGACCCAGTCGGTCCAGCCGTTCGGTACCAGCACCTTGAACTCGATCTTCTTGCAGCTCGGGGTGTCGAGGAACTTGTCGCCGTCACAGTCCTTGTAGCCCGCTTCCTTCAGCAGTGCCTTGGCACCTTCCAGATCGAACTTGTTGTACTTGCCGTATTTCTTCTCGACGTCCGGGTTGTCCCAGGAGGCGAATGCCTTGCCCAGACCCGACGGGTATTCGTTGACGGTCGGGTAGCCGTAGCCTGCGATGTCCACCATGGACTGGCGGTCCATCGCCATGGAGAAGGCGCGGCGGAAGTTGATGTCGTTGAAGGCTTCGTTATTGCCCGGGTTCTTGCTCTGGAAGTTGACGTTGAACGCCACCGTGCCGGAGGCCGGGAACCAGTACTTGTTGTTCTTGGGATCGTTGCCGACGTAGAGGCGCTCGATGTCCGGCACGAAGGAGCCGAACCAGTCCACGTCACCCTTCATGACGGCCGCCAGAACCTGGTCGTTGGTGGCCATCTGCGGCATGCGCAGGCAGTCGATGGCGAGGTTGGCGTTGTCCCAGTAGTGCGGGTTGCGGCACTGGGTATAGAGCTGGGCGGAGAAGTTGTCCACTTCGGTGAATGGACCTGTGCCGACCGGCTTGTCGTTGGTGAAGGCAACCGGGTCTTTCACCGACTTCCACTGATGCTCGGGGACGATTGGCACCAGCACCAGGTCGTTCACCACGTTGGTGTTGACCTCGGCCAGGTCGAATTTGACCTTGTTCTCACCCAGCTTCTCGACACCCTTGATCTGAGTCCAGATGGAGCGCTCGTCCAGCGCCTTGTTGGCCTTGACCAGGTTGAAGGAGAAGAGGATGTCGTCGGCGGTGAAGGCTTCACCATCGGACCACTTGACCCCTTCGCGCAGGTCAAAGGTGACCGACTTCAGGTCATCGCTGAAGGCATAGTTGGTGGCCAGACGATAGACGGGTTTGCCACCCTGCATATCGTTGAAGATCACCAGCGGCTCATAGATGAAGTGACGGGTGGTGTGCAGCAGACCGGCCTGCAGGAAGGGGTTGAAGTTCTTGACCCATGCGGTCTCCTGTTGCGCGACCAGGGTCAGCACCGTCTTGTTCTCGGCGGCCATGGCAGTGCCGGCGGTACCGGCGAGCATCAGGGTTCCCAGCATGACTGAGGTAGCGATTTTGGATACTTTGGCAAGCATATTTTTTCCTTTCTTATTGGTCTTCCATGGTTTTGGAATGGAGCACCGGATCCCATGCTTGGATGCCGGCCCTCAATGTTGGTCAGGTTTTGCACCCTTGTAGTTGTGTCATCCAACGCCCTTAGAAAAGCAGAGTTAACAGGAAAACAACAACTCTTCATTTCGTCGATATCGTAAAAACTCGCACTCTCTCGTCATTATCGTCAAACTCTATTTTTAATCCTTTTAAATTATACAGTTGCATTAATTCTCACAAAGTACCAAGTCATCCTTTATGACAATTCAAAGACGATAGTGTGAAGTGGATCGTGCTCGTTTTTGCGCCCCTTCAGTGGCTTTTTTTTGAGCTTGAAACAAGCGAGCCTGGGGGCGGAGCAGAACTGTGCGCTGGCTCACTAAGGGGGCATATCCCGGTGAGTCGGGTGATGGCAGGCGGCCCCTCTCTTGCAGAAGGAGCCGGTGCAGGCTGCCGAGGGGGGGCGCGCAGGTGGCTTGCTGGCAATAAAAAAGCCAGTCAGCATTCACTGACTGGCTTTTTTATTGGCGCCTGCCTGGCTGGCGCCATCATGAACTGCGGACTTAGCTTATCAGGCTGGCCCACAGATCGTACTCGTCCGCCTTGTCGATGCGGACCTTGACGAGATCGCCGGGCTTCAGATCGGTTTCACCGTTCAGGTAGACCAGGCCGTCGATCTCGGGGGCGTCGGCGAAGGAGCGGCCGGTGGCACCCTCTTCGTCCACCTCGTCGATCAACACTGTCATCTCCTTGCCGACCTTGCGGGCCAGCTTGCGAACGGAGACCTGCTGCTGCAGCTCCATGAAGCGTTGGAAACGCTCTTCCTGGACCTCTTCCGGTACAGGATCCGGCAGCTCGTTGGCCTTGGCGCCCTCGACCGGGCTGTATTTGAAGCAGCCAACGCGGTCCAGCTCAGCCTTGTCGATGAAGCCGCAGGCCAAGACCACCTTCACCCCGGCCTATCTGCCACGCCAGTTGCAGAACCGGTTGCTGGGTCATGGCGGGAAAGTGCGCCTTGGCTCCCGACCCCTTCCACTCCCTGGCTGGTTATGATATCCATTCGATAACCTTGTCTAGAGCATGCCGGTCTCGGAGCCTCGCTGCTGGCGAGGCCGCCGCTCGCGGGTGCGACCCTGGGTTTCGCCTCGCCGTGTTCATCCTTCCCCAGCCGGTCAGGGGTTATACGAAAAAGAGGCTTTATGGAGTTGTTGTTACTGGCGGATGCGCCATCTGCCGCAGTCGTGGTTGCCTCATGGTATTTTGACGAATGGTGCCGCGACAGTGGTCGCTTTACTCAAGATCAGGTGCTGGCCAAGGTCATGGCGGCCACCCAGGTTGACCGGGCTCCGCTGATCGTACTGGCCCGCCAGGCCGGTGAATGGGTGGGGGCTGCCGAGCTCAAGATCCGTGAAATGGCGATATTTCCCGAGTACGAATATTGGTTAGGTGGGGTATATGTCGTTGAAAAAGCGCGCGGGCAGGGGGTCGCCTCCTTGCTGGTAACAGAGATCCTCAGCCGCGCTCGCAGGGCGGGGATCAGCAAGCTGTACTTGCAAACCGAAAACCTGACCGGTGGCGTTTATTGCCGTCATGGTTTCAAGGCCGTTGAGGAGGTCAATGATAAAGGCGTTCATGTTCTGGTGATGGTGGCGGATACAGGCATCTAGCCCTCGTCAGAAGCGTTGACCCGGTGACGCCTGGCGCCCCGCTTCAGCGCGCATAACCATTTTGTGCGGCCAATAAAAGAGCCAGTCAGTGACCCTGACTGGCTCTTTTATTGGCGCCTGTCGGGCAGGCGCCATCGTGGACTGCGGACTTAGCCTATCAGGCTGGCCCACAGATCGTACTCGTCCGCCTCGTCGATGCGGACCTTGACCAGATCGCCGGGCTTCAGATCGGTTTCGCCGTTCAGGTAGACCAGGCCGTCGATCTCGGGGGCGTCGGCGAAGGATCGGCCAGTGGCGCCCTCTTCGTCCACTTCGTCGATCAGCACTGTCATCTCCTGGCCGACCTTGCGGGCCAGCTTGCGAACGGAGACCTGCTGCTGCAGCTCCATGAAGCGCTGGAAGCGCTCTTCCTGGACGTCTTCCGGCACAGGATCCGGCAGCTCGTTGGCCTTGGCGCCTTCGACCGGGCTGTATTTGAAGCAGCCAACCCTGTCGAGTTCAGCCTTGTCGATGAAGTCCAGCAGCATCTGGAACTCTTCTTCTGTCTCGCCGGGGAAGCCGACGATGAAGGTGGAGCGCAGGGTGATCTCGGGGCAGATCTCGCGCCACTTCTGGATGCGCTCCAGGGTGCGCTCGACAGTACCCGGGCGCTTCATCAGCTTCAGGATGCGCGGGCTGGCGTGTTGCAGCGGTATGTCCAGGTAGGGCAATACCTTGCCATCGCGCATCAACGGGATGACGTCATCCACGTGCGGGTAGGGGTAGACGTAGTGCAGGCGCACCCAGATGTCGAGCTTGGCCAGCTCTTCGCACAGGGCGACCATGCTGGTCTTGACCGGCATGCCGTCGTAGAAACCGGTGCGATGCTTGACGTCCACGCCGTAGGCGGAGGTGTCCTGGGAGATGACCAGGATCTCCTTCACGCCGGCTTCTTTCAGGCGCTTGGCCTCGGCCAGTACCTCGCCGATGGGACGGCTCACCAGATCCCCGCGCATGGAGGGGATGATGCAGAAGGTGCACCGGTGGTTGCAGCCCTCGGAGATCTTGAGGTAGGCGTAGTGACGGGGGGTCAGCTTGACGCCGTGGGCCGGCACCAGGCTGGTGAAGGGGTTGTGGGTCGGCTTCGCCACGTACTTGTGGACGTGGCCCAGCACCTCTTCATAGGCGTGGGGGCCGGTGATCTCGAGCACCTTGGGGTGGATCTCGCGGATCTGGTTCTCTTTGGCGCCGAGGCAGCCGGTGACTATCACCTTGCCGTTTTCGGCCAGGGCCTCGCCGATGGCTTCCAGCGACTCCTGAACCGCGCTGTCGATGAAGCCGCAGGTGTTGACCACCACCAGCTCCGCATCGTCATAGCTGGGCACCACATCGTACCCTTCGGTACGCAGCTGGGTCAGGATACGCTCGGAATCGACCAGATTTTTGGGGCAACCCAAGGAGACGAATCCTACTTTGGGGGCCTGTTTTGTGTTGGACATCGCTCAATCACTCTTAGGTGGCTCTTATTCAAGGGCGCGGATTTTACCGGAATGGCTAACCAAAAACTATACAACCGAGGTTGTCAGGCCGAACAATATTTACGGTCAGCTTCTGTCCCTTGTCGTCAGGGAGGCTGTGCCCGCTCACGAGGGCGGCCACCGCCGTCCCCTCGCCGCCGGGGAAGCCTGGCCCTGGTTGACCCGGGTGGAGGGGGCAAGCACACAGGACTTCTTTGAGTTGGCTCAAATCTGATAGGGTGGCATGTCCGCTGATGGGATATTTAAGGAGCACACAATGAAGAGCCGATCCTGGTTGATTGCCGCCGTCCTGGCACTTGCATCTGGCCCCAGCCATGCCGACTGGGCGAAATTGAAGGAAGCGGCCTCCGAGCTTGGCACCGCGGTGAGCGATACCAGCAAGGAAGCCTGGCAGGGGATCACCGACTTCTCCAAAGCGACCTGGGAGTCTGTCTCCAGCTGGGGAGCCGATGCCTACAACAAGGCGGGCGCCTGGTCGGAAGAGAGCGCCGCCACCGGCAAGGAGTGGCTGACGGCCGCCGACAAGAAGCTCGACACCATGCTCGAACCCAAGACCCCCGCTGAGGCCAGAACCGCCTTGGATACCATGGCCGATACCGCCCTGGTGCGGTTGTTCAACGAGCAACCCTCCGCCAAGCTGCTGTTTGACCAGGCCTACGGCTATGCGGTGTTCGACTCGCGCAAGTTCTCCCTGATGGTGCACACCAACCAGGGATCCGGGGTTGCCATCAATCGCAAGACGGGCAAACACACCTATATGAAGATGTTTGGCGCCGGGCTGGCCGCCGGCATGGGGGGCAAGTTCTACCAGCAGGTAGTGCTGTTTGAAGACAAGGCCAGGTTCGATGCCTTCGTCAACAAGGGCTGGGAGGCCACCTCCGAAGTGGGGGCCGTGGCCGGCAAGGAGAGCGCCGAGCTGACTGCCAAGTACAATGGCGGCATGGCCATCTACCAGATAGGGGAGAAGGGACTGCTGCTCGATGCCAATATCTCGGGTTCCAAATACTGGCTGGATGACGATCTGAACAAGTGACGGTGGTCGCTGGCAGCGATCCGGTATTTTTCTTTTATCATGTTGAAATACTGCCTGTTTAAATGACCTGACTTGCAGTAAAAAGGGGGCCTTCGGCCCTCTTTTTCATGGGCGAAAGCAAGACACAGTCGTTAAACAAGGAGAGTGGTATGACCCAGGCATCTGAATCTGCCGTGGACTGGCGCCGGGAGTGGGAGCGGCAGAGCATCTGTCTGCGGCTGCAGGAGGGCAGCCCCATGGTCCTCTGGGTCAATGGTGATGAGGTCGAGCCCCTGACGGAAGGGGCGGCAAAGGGGGTCGCCTTCGGCTGGGGACGGGCGGACGAGGGGACAATGGCGCTGACGCTCGCCATCGTCGCCAGGCTGGTGGCGGTGGGCCTGGTGGACCCTGTGCAGGCCACCGAGAAGGCGCACTTCCTGCACGACGAGGTGCTGGTCAAGCTGCCAGCGGACGAGCACCGAGATCTGCATCTCGGTTATCTGAAGCTGGTGCTGGGGTGACATGAGCCGGGACTAGGGCGCCTGTTTGTGGCTGCCCCTTGGCACCGGCGGCCTGCCCCCTCTTCCCGGTTGGCACTCTAATTGCTTAAGGCTTGCCAGTGTCAATGATTTGTCTGGGAAGGGAAGATGGAAATAAGCGCAAGCAGCCTGATGCAAGAGATGCAGGCACTCAAGGTAGAAGCCGGTGCCACGCCGCTGACCCAGCCCGGTCGTCCGGTCAACTCGGATTTCGGTCAGATGCTGCAGCAGGCCCTCGACAACGTCAACGAATTGCAGGGCAGCGCCAACGATCTGCGCACCCGGTTCGATATGGGCGACAAGTCGGTGGACCTGTCCGAGGTGATGATCGCCGGGCAGAAATCCTCCATCGCCTTCGAGGCGACGGTGCAGGTGCGTAACAAGATGGTCGATGCCTACAAGACCATCATGAACATGCCGGTATAAGCGATCTCAATCAATCACGGCGACTGAACATCGTGAAGATGTCGGCAATAAGAGATCTCAATAAATTTTGACGACAGATCATCATGAAGATGTCAGCAATAAGGACCTGAAGAGTGGCTAACGATCCAAACGGCGATCTGCTGATGAACAACGAGGGGGCTGCCGCCCTCGATGAGCACGAGCAGAAGAGCTCGGCCCTGGGCTTTTTGTCCAACACCGATGTGTTGCGGCAGATCACCCTGATCCTGGGGTTGACCATCTGTCTGGCCATCGCCGTCTTCATCCTGCTGTGGGGCAAGGAGCCGGAGATGCGTCCCCTCGGCACCTTCAACACCCAGGAGCTGGTCTCCACCCTGGATTACCTGGATCAGCAGAAGATCCCCTATCAGGTCGACGGTAAGAGCGTGCTGGTCAGTGCCGAGAATTATGCGGACATCCGGCTGCGCCTGACCCGCGCCGGCCTCGCCAGCAGCAGCGAGGCCAGCAACGATGGCGAAGCCATACTGCTCAAGGACTCCAGCTTCGGGGTCAGCCAGCGGATGGAGAGCGAGCGTCTGAAACTGAGCCGCGAGCGCCAGCTGGCGAGCGCCATCGAGCAGTTCCAGAACGTCGCCAAGGCCCAGGTGCTGCTGGCCATCCCGAAAGACAACGTGTTCGCCCGCAACGAGCGCAAGCCGAGCGCCACAGTGGTACTGAGCCTGAAAGGGGCTGCGCTGGGCCAGGGGGAGGTGGACTCCATCGTCGACATGGTCGCCTCCGCCGTGCACGGCCTTGAGCCGACCCGCGTCACCGTTACCGACCAGAACGGCCGCCTGCTCAACTCCGGCTCCCAAGACCCGCTCTCTGCCCAGACTCGCAAGGAGTTTGCGATGCAGCAGAAGCAGGAGCTCGAATACAAACAAAAAATTGACGCCATCCTGATCCCCGTCCTTGGGGCTGACAACTACACGGCGGAGGTGGATCTCTCCCTCGACTTCTCCCAGCAGGAGCAGACCCGCAAGACTTACAATCCGGACCTGCCGGCGGTGCGCTCCGAGATGACGGTAGAAGAGAACAGCGCCAATGGCAGCAATGGCGGCGTGCCTGGCGCGCTCACCAATCAGCCGCCCGCCGCCTCCAGCATTCCCGAGCAGGCCGCCGGCGCGGAAGGGGGAACCGGCTCTTCCGGCCGCTCCCGCAAGGAGGCGACCCGCAACTTCGAACTGGACACCACGGTCAGCCACATCCGGCGCCAGCAGGGCGGCATCCGCCGCATGACGGTGTCGGTGGCGGTGGATTACAAGGCCACTCCCGGCGCCGACGGTGCCGTCACCCGGGAAGCCCGCAGCCAGGCCGAGCTCGATACCCTGCGCCGTCTGCTCAGCGGCGGCCTCGGCTTTGACGTGACCCGGGGAGACACCCTGGAGGTGGTCGCCATTCCGTTCAACCGCCCCGAGCTGGAAGCCGTGGCCGACATGCCCATCTACGAGCAGCCCTGGTTCTGGCGTGCGGTGCGTATCGCCGCCTCGGTGCTGGTCATCATAGTGCTCATCGTCACAGTGGTGCGGCCCATGCTCAAGCGCCTGCTCTACCCGGATGCCAAGCCGGAAGGAGAACTGGACTTCGACAACCACACAGTGCTGGGTGGGGACGACGAGCTGAGCCTGCTGGCGGCCCAGGCCGAGGCCGAGCCGGTGTTCGGCCTGCGGGATGGCCAGCTCAAGCTGCCTGACTTGCACCGTGACGAGGACCTGCTCAAGGCCGTGCGCGCCTTGGTAGCGAATGAACCAGACCTGGCCGCTCAGGTCATCAAAGAATGGGTAACGAACCGAGATGCCTGAAGAGAAGAAAAACCAAGTCACCGGTAACGAGATTACCGACAACCAGCGCCAGATCCTCGACCAGATGGCCGGGATGGAGATGGCGGCGGTCTTGATGCTGAGCCTCAACGAGGAGGATGCCGCCCAGATCTTCCGTCATCTCGAGCCCAAGCAGGTGCAGCGGCTCGGCATGTCCATGGCCTCCATGTCGGATTTCAGTCACGACCGGGTGGCGGCGGTGCATCGTCAATTTATCGACGACATCCAGAAATACACCAACATCGGCATCGGCAGCGAAGACTTCGTGCGCAAGGCTCTGGTGGCGGCGCTCGGGGAGGACAAGGCCAGCAACCTGGTGGATCAGATCATCCTGGGGTCCGGCGCCCGCGGCCTCGACTCCCTCAAGTGGATGGATGCCCGCCAGGTGGCCAGCATCATCCAGAACGAGCACCCGCAGATCCAGACCATAGTGCTCTCCTATCTGGAGCCGGAGCAGTCCGCCGAGATACTGAGCCAGTTCCCGGAGCAGGTGCGCCTGGATCTGGTGATGCGTATCGCCAACCTCGAAGAGGTGCAACCGGCGGCGCTGCAAGAGCTCAACGACATCATGGAGAAGCAGTTCGCCGGCGCGGCCGGGGCTCAGGCGGCCAAGATGGGTGGCCTCAAGGCTGCCGCCAACATCATGAACTACCTGGACACCAACATCGAAGGCCAGCTGATGGACTCCATCCGCGAGTCGGACGAGGAGATGAGCCAGCAGATCCAGGACTTGATGTTCGTGTTCGAGAACCTCATCGATGTGGACGATCGGGGCATCCAGACCCTGCTGCGGGAAGTGCCGGGGGATCTGCTGCAACGGGCCCTCAAGGGCTCGGACGACCAGATGCGCGAGAAGGTGTTCAAGAACATGTCCAAACGGGCCGCCGAGATGCTGGCGGACGATCTGGAGGCCATGGGGCCGATCCGGGTCTCCGAGGTTGAGGCCGCCCAGAAGGAGATCCTCTCCACCGCACGCCGTCTGGCGGACGCGGGCGAGATCATGCTGGGGGCAGGCGGTGGCGAAGAGTTCCTCTAAGTCATGGGCAATGGAATGTGCGATGATGTCGCCCCCTTCCTCCGGCACGCCAGGAGTGTCTTTCGCACATGAATAACAAGAACAGCAAGCTGCGGGGTTATGTCAGACCCGAGGCGGACGAGACCCGGGTGGAAGCCTGGGGCTGGCCCGAGATGGAGGTCGAATCCGAGATCCAGAGCAATGCCCTGGGGCTCGGCCCTGACTGGTATCGCCAGGAGCAGGCGGACGAGACGCCTGAGGAGCAACCGGAGGAGCCCACCCCCAGCATCACTGCCGAAGAGGTGGAGGCAATCCGCCAGGCCGCCTGGGAAGAGGGGCTGGCGGAGGGGCGAGAGGCCGGCTTTGCCAAGGGGTTGGAGGAGGGCAAGCTGGAAGGCTTGCAGCAAGGTCATCAGGCGGGTCTGGAGCAGGGCCGCGAGGAGGGGCTTGCCATGGGCCGCGACCAGGTGGAGCAGGAGATTGCCCACTGGCAGGGGCTCGTCTCCCGCCTCGCCAACCCCTTGAGCGAACAGGACAGCGCCGTGGAGCAGCAGCTCATCACGCTAGTCCAGCAGCTCGCCCGCGCCCTCATTCGCCACGAGGCCGAGACGTCGCCGCGGCTGTTGCTCGAAGCACTCAAGCAGGGTCTTGCCCTGCTGCCCGCCGCCGAGCAAGGGGTCACCCTGATGCTGCACCCGGAGGATGTGGCCCGGGTCGAGCAGGCCTTCGGCGCCGAGGAGTGTGCCCGGCGTCACTGGCGGCTGCAAAGCGACCCTACCCTATCCCCGGGGGATCTGCAGCTGGCCACCGAACTCTCCAGCATCGATCTGACCCTCTCGGGGCGCATCGATCAATTGCTGCGCAACTTCCTTCGTGACAATGCCGACTAACCCCCTTCCCCGATTTGGCATAGGGAGTGCGCGCTGCTTCGCACCATGTTCCTTCGCGACAATGCCGATTGACACCCTGTCCCGGTTTGGCATAGGGAGTGCGCGCTGCTTCGCACCATTTTCCCTCGCGACAATGCCGACTGACACCCTGTCCCGCTCTGGCACAGGGAAGCCAGGCTGCTGCGCATCATTTCTCTTCGTGACAATGCCGGCTGACATCTCTTCCCGGTCGGGCATGGGCTGCGCACTGTCTCCCGACTTAGTGACAATGGCGGCAGGCTCCCTGTCTCGGCCTCTTTCCCCTTTCTCTCTGGAGGTGCGATGACAGCATCCCTGCTCAGTCGACTGCAAGGCTACCGGGTTCGCGATCTCGCCCCCATACCGCCGGTGGCGGGCAAACTCACCCGGGTGGTGGGGCTGACCCTGGAAGCCATCGGCTGCCGCGCCGCCATCGGAGCTTTGTGCCGCATCGACACCCAGGATGGCGTGCTGGAGGCCGAAGTGGTGGGCTTCTCTGGCGATCGGCTGTTTCTGATGCCGAGCGAGCAGCTCAAGGGGATCATTCCTGGCGCCCGTGTGGTGCCCATCACCGAGGATCACGGCATCCCGGTGGGCATGAACCTGCTTGGCCGGGTCATAGACGGCATAGGCCAGCCCCTGGACGGGCTGGGCCCCATCATCTCCTCCCAGACGGTGCAGTTCGCCCAGCATCGCATCAACCCCCTGGCCCGTCGTCCCATCCATGAGCCCATGGACGTGGGGGTGCGGGCCATCAACGCCGTGCTCACCGTGGGGCGGGGTCAGCGGATGGGGCTGTTCGCCGGCTCCGGGGTCGGCAAATCGGTGCTGCTCGGCATGATGACCCGCGGCTCGGTGGCGGATGTGGTGGTGGTGGGTCTCATCGGCGAGCGGGGCCGGGAGGTGAAGGAGTTTATCGAGGAGATCCTCGGCGCCGAGGGGCGCGAGCGCGCCGTGGTGGTGGCGGCACCGGCCGATGCCTCGCCGCTGATGCGACTCAAGGGGTGCGAGACGGCGCTCGCCATCGCCGAGTATTTCCGCGAGCAGGGGCTCAACGTGCTGCTGCTGATGGACTCCCTCACCCGCTACGCCCAGGCCCAGCGCGAGATCGCCCTGGCGGTGGGGGAGCCGCCGGCCACCAAGGGCTACCCGCCCTCGGTGTTTGCCAAATTGCCGGCGCTGGTGGAGCGGGCCGGCAATGGCAGCGACGGCCAGGGCTCCATCACGGCCTTTTTCACCGTGTTGACGGAGGGGGACGATCTGCAGGATCCCATCGCCGATGCGGCGCGGGCCATCCTGGATGGCCACATAGTGCTGGCGCGGGAGCTGGCGGATGCGGGCCACTATCCCGCCATCGACATCGAAAAATCCATCAGCCGGGTCATGCCCATGGTGACCTCACCGGAGCACATGGAGCTGGCGCGCACCTTCAAGCAGTTCTACTCCCTCTATCAGCAGAACCGGGATCTCATCACCATAGGCGCCTACAGCCAGGGATCGGATCCGCGCATCGACAGGGCCATCATTCAGAAACCCTATCTGGATCAGTTCTTGCAGCAGAAGATGCGCGAGGTCATTCACTACGACGAAGGCCTGCAATCCCTGCAGCTGGTGGCCATGCCGCTGATGCGTTAACCGGTGGAGAGCCCTTATGAGTAAAGGATTGACGTTGCTGGCGGGCCGACTGCTGGAGGCCGAACAGCAGGCTGCCATGGCGCTGGCCAAGGCCCAGCAGGATCTCAAGCTGTTCATGGATCAGCAAAACGCCCTCAACCAGTACCGCCAGATCTATCACCAGCAGTGGACGGATCGCGGCCTGCAGGGGATCACGCCCCAGCAGAACAGCCAGTATCACGCCTTCATCAACAAGCTGGAAAATGCGGCGACCCAGCAGTATGAAGGGGTGTTGCAGGTGCGCGAGGCGCTGGCCCAGTGCCGTACCCAGTGGCTCGAAGCCCAGCAGCGGCGCAAGGCGGTCGAGCTGCTGCTCGAGAAGCAGGCGGGGCGAGCGCAGCTGAAGGCCCAGCGTCAGGAGCAGAAGATGCTGGACGATTACGCCATACTGCGACGCTATCACCATTCTGGCCTGTAACTTGCTTTCTATTGCCAACACAGGCTAAGACGCCGCCTCCGCCCCTGGACGTGCGGTCATCACAGTATTGTCGTCAGGGATCCCAGCATGATAGAGACCAAGTTGAACCTAGCTCCCACCCAGGCAATCCCTGCCGACGGCGCCCTGTCGCCCTCTATCCTCGCCGGGGGGGAAGGAAAGGATCTGTCGCTGGCGGACGGCAAGGCCGCCTTTGCCGATGCCATGGCCAGGGCCCAGCGGGTGGGCCAGGAGCCATCGGCCAGTCAAGGGGGTGACGACACTCAGGTGGCGGTTACCCCGGATGCCAAATCTTTGGCGTCTGCCGAGACAACTGGCGATCAGGAGCTGCCCACCAAGGCGCCCTCTGAGGAGACCGAGCTTCCCCCCGACGATTTTCTGCAGCAGCTGCAGGCCTCCCTCAGGCAGGATGTCAGCCTGGTGGTGCCCCCAGCCTTGCCCCCTCAGGAGGTGACGGTGACCGCCGACGGCAATGACTTGCCGCCCGAGTCGCAGTCGTTGACCGACGGCAGCAAGCCAGTCCCGACACCGGGCGCCGCAGGGCGAGAGATCGCCACACCGCAGGCGCTGTTGCAACCAGCGGGCGAGGGGAGTAGCGCCAAGGTGTCCGCTCGTCCGGACAAGGCAAACAGCACGAATGAATCCGGCAAGGGGGCTCAGGCCATCTCTGCATCAGCCAACGCCCTGCCGATAAGCCAGCAGGAAGACGCTGTTTCCGCCAACGCCTTGCCGATAAGCCAGCCGGAAGACGATGCCGTGGCTGCGGACAAGCCGGCCAATCCCGGGCCTGCATCATCGAAACCGACTGCGCTCCCCTTGTCTGGCGAAGAGCGCGCCGCCCTGCTGGCCAAGGTGGTCGCTACCTCAGAAGCCACCGAGCCACGGCACACAGTGGCCCAGGTGACAGACGAACCCCATAAACAGATGGCCTCGGAAGCTGCGGTCAAGGGTGCTGGCACACAAACGCCTCATGCCGTGCAGGGCGGTGCGGCCAAGGCCTTTGGTGAAGGGCTGGTCAGGATGGACGCAGGTGTGAATGACGGCGTTGAGGCTAGTACGGATGCCGCGACTGAGGATGGTAACAAGTCTCGCATGGCGGCTTCGGAACAAGAATCCAGGCCAGCGCAGACCACGGGGGCGAACAAGCCCGATGCAAGCGCTGGCGCGACCGGCGGCACTACTCCCCAGCCCGCCCCATCCAGCCCGGATCCCGTGCTGACGGCGCCCCAGCAGACGCTGGCGCGTCACGAGTCCCAGGGGCCGCAAGCCTCGCTGACGGCCCTGTCGGCCGGTATCCAGCAGATGGAGGCCGAACCTGCGGTGGCCGTCGGAGCCGCCGTGGATCTCAAGCCGGCGGCGCAGAAATCCAAACTCGATGAGCTGGGCAAGCAACTCGGGGTCGAGGCCAAGGGCACAGAGCCGAGCGAGGGAGCCCAGCCGCTGCAGCAGACCCAGAGCAGCGATGGCAAGCCTGCGGCCGAGCTGAGCGCGCGGCGGGAGCCCCAGAGCCTGCCGCACCTCAAGCTGGCCACCCCGGAGGCGCCGGCCCAGTTGCACCAGAAGGTGAACCTGATGCTGGCGGACAAGCTGCAGCAGGCGGAGATCCAGCTAGACCCCCTGGGCCTTGGCAAGATGAAGATCCAGATCCAGCTGGACGCCTCCAGCCAGGCCAACGTCCACTTCGTGGTGCAGCATGGCCAGACCCGGGAGATGCTGGAGCAGGCCATGCCGCGGCTGCGGGATATGCTGGCGGGGCAGGGGATCCAGCTCGGTCAGACAGTGGTGCAACAACAGGCGCAGCAGCAGGGGCAACAGCAGCAGGGACAGCCGCCATCACAGGGCCAGTCTGGCTTCGGCGGCCAGGGTCAGCAAGGGGGAGGCTTTGCCGGTGGCGGCCAGCCGGAGGGGGAGGGCAGGGCCCGGACCCTGAGTCTGCTGGTGGAATCGACAAACGATGCCGGAATTGATTTCTATGCTTGATGCCTGCCCGAGTAAGTTTATGATACCGAACAAGTTTGAGACTAGGGTGGACAAGGGATGGCAGACGATAACGAACTGACGCTGAAGGACCCGGCGGCGGCCAAGAAAAAGAAGCTGATCATGATAGTCGCCCTGGTCGTCATCCTCCTGGGTGGCGGCGGGGCCGGTGCCTGGTTCATGTTTGCCGGGTCGGACGAGCCGGCGGCCGACACGGCCGAGGCCAAGCCCGAAGCCAGTGCGCCCCAGCCCTCTCTCTATGTGGGCATGCCGCGCCCCTTCGTGTTCAACGTGGCGGGCGGGCAACGGGATCGGCTGGTACAGATCAAGATCCAGCTGATGGTGCGCGGGGCCGCTGACGAGACCCTGGCGAAACAGAATATTCCCCTGATCGAAGGGACCCTGCTGCGGGTCTTCAGCGCGGCCACCGCCGAGCAGCTGATGACCTTCGAGGGCAAGGAGAAGCTGCGTCAGGATTCATTGGAAGAGTGTCGCCGGGTCCTGAAGGATCTGGTCTCTTCCCCCGTAATAGAACAAGTGCTGTTTACCGGCTTTGTCATGCAATGAAAGGTGAAGCGTGAGCGATCTGTTAAGTCAGGACGAAATTGATGCCCTCTTGCACGGTGTCGATGATGTCGAAGAGGAAGAGCTAGGGGCGGCCGGGGATCCCGGTGTTGCCCAGTTTGACTTCTCCTCCCAGGACCGCATCGTCCGTGGCCGCATGCCGACCCTGGAGCTGGTGAACGAGCGATTCGCCCGTCACATGCGCATCAGCCTGTTCAACATGATGCGGCGCACCGCCGAGGTGTCGATCAACGGCGTGCAGATGCTCAAGTTCGGCGAATACGTGCATACCCTGTTCGTGCCGACCAGCCTGAACATGGTGCGCTTCCGTCCCCTCAAGGGGACGGCGCTCATCACCATGGAGGCGCGTCTCGTCTTCATCCTGGTAGAGAACTTCTTCGGCGGCGACGGCCGCTATCACGCCAAGATAGAGGGGCGCGAGTTCACCCCCACCGAGCGGCGCATCATCCAGATGCTGCTCAAGCTGGTGTTCGAGGACTACAAGGATGCCTGGGCGCCGGTGATGGACGTCGGCTTCGAATACCTCGACTCGGAAGTGAACCCGGCCATGGCCAACATCGTCAGCCCCACCGAGGTGATAGTGGTGAGCTCCTTCCACATCGAGCTGGATGGCGGCGGCGGCGACTTCCACGTGGCCATGCCCTACTCCATGCTCGAACCCATCCGCGAGCTGCTGGATGCCGGGGTGCAGAGTGACAAGGGCGACACAGACGTGCGCTGGAGCAAGGCCCTGCGCGACGAGATCATGGACGTCAAGGTGGAGCTCAAGGCCAAGCTGCTGGAGACAGAACTCTCTCTGCGCGAGCTGATGGAGCTGCAACCGGGCGACATCATCCCGGTGGAGATGCCGGAGAACCTGCTGGTCTTCGTGGAGGACCTGCCCACCTTCCACGCCAAGATGGGGCGCACCAAGGAGAACGTGGCGCTCAAGATAGTGGACAAAATCAAGCGCCCTGACGGAGTCAAGACAGAGATGCATCTGGTGACCCGGGGGGGCGTGCGTATCGATGGCGAGGCCGAGCTGGAAGAGCTCGAACGCAGCATCGCCGATAAACAGCCCTAACAGACCCGTCGCCTGCGACCTGGGTCAAGAAGCAGCATGAGGAAGTGAAGATGAGCGGAACCGATGACGAGCAGGATCTGATGGCTGACGCCTGGGCTGCCGCGCTGGAAGAGCAGGTGATGGCCGAGGCCAAGCCAGCCCCCCTGGAGGAGCTGAGAGACGACGCCCCCATCAGTGCCGAGGAGCGGCGCAAGCTGGACACCATTCTGGACATCCCGGTGACCATCGCCATGGAAGTGGGACGCAGCCAGATCAGCATCCGCAACCTGCTGCAGCTGAACCAGGGCTCTGTCGTGGAGCTGGATCGGGTAGCGGGCGAGCCCCTGGATGTGCTGGTCAACGGCACCCTGATCGCCCACGGCGAGGTGGTGGTGGTGAACGACAAGTTCGGCATTCGCCTGACCGATGTCATCAGCCAGATAGAGCGCATTAAGAAACTCAAATGATCCGTGCTCTCGCTCTGATACTGTTCGCCGCCCCGGCACTGGCCAACCCGGCCAACCCGGGGGCTGGCGCCACACCCCCCAGCATCACCTCCTGGCTGCTCTCCAGCCTGATGGTGATCGGCCTCATCCTGGTGCTGGGCTTCCTGCTCAAGAAGAGCAAGCTCACCCAGGTGATGGGGGGCGGCCAGATGAAGGTCATCGCCACCCTGCCGCTCGGCTACAAGGAGAAGCTGATGGTGGTCAAGGTGGGCGAGCAACAGCTGCTCATCGGGGTGACGCCGCAGCAGGTCAACTTCCTCTATCGCCTGGAAGAGCCCCTGGACGAGCGTCAGCCCCAGGCCTTCTCCCAGCAGCTCGGCAAATTGATGGGCAAGCATGAAAAAAGTTAACTGGATCGGGTGCCTGAGCCTGCTGTCCGTGCTGCTGCCGCCCCTGGCGATGGCCCAGGACGGCATGTCGGCGCTGACGGTCAAGACCATGGCGGATGGCAGTCAGGAGTACAGCCTGACCCTGCAGGTGCTGGCGCTGATGACCGCGCTCTCCTTCCTGCCGGCCATTGTCATCATGATGACCTCCTTCACCCGGATCATAGTGGTGCTCGGGATCCTCAGACAGGCCATAGGCCTGCAGCAGAGCCCGTCCAACCAGGTGCTGATCGGCATCGCCCTCTTCATGTCCTTCTTCATCATGTCCCCGGTGCTGGATCGCATCAACGAGGAGGCGCTGCAGCCCTATCTGGCGGAGACCATAGGGCCCAAGGAGGCGCTGGAGAAGGCCGAGCTGCCCATTCACCAGTTCATGCTGGCCCAGACCCGGGTCAAGGATCTCAACACCTTCATGGAGATAGCGAACGTGCAGGTGGAGAAACCTGCCGATGTGCCGCTGCGGGTGCTGATCCCGGCCTTCGTCACCAGCGAGCTCAAGACCGCCTTCCAGATAGGCTTCATGCTGTTTCTGCCCTTCCTGGTCATCGATCTGGTGGTGGCGAGCATACTGATGGCCATGGGGATGATGATGTTGTCTCCCATGCTGGTCTCCCTGCCGTTCAAGCTGATGCTGTTCGTCATGGTGGATGGCTGGAACCTGATCCTGGGGTCGCTTGCGACCAGTTTCGGGCTGGGGGCGGGGTGATGCCGTCCCTCAAGCTCATCCCGGTGTCCCTGGCCGGGATGGGCGGTTAAGCCGCGCAAGGAGCACGAACATGAGTCCTGAAACCTTTGTCGACGTATTCCGCGAGGCGCTCTGGCTGGTGACCATCATGGTGTGTGCCGTGATCCTGCCGAGCCTGATGGTGGGGCTGGTGGTCGCCATCTTCCAGGCCGCCACCTCCATCAACGAACAGACACTGAGCTTCCTGCCCCGTCTCGTGGTCACCCTGCTGGCCCTGGGGGCCGGTGCCCACTGGGGCTTGCAGAGCCTGATGGACTTCTTCCAGCTGATGGTGAGCCAGATCCCCGAGGTGGTCGGCTGATGCCAGTGTCGGCATTAGCGACCATCAGGCTGCCGATGACGACCCGTCCCACGGCTTTCGGAGCGGTGGCATGAGCTATACCACTGCGGTGATCATGGAGTGGCTGGCGTCCGTGCTCTGGCCGCTTGCCCGGGTGAGCAGCCTGCTGATGGTGATGGCGGTGTTCGGCAGCCGGCTGGCTCCTGCGAACGTTCGCATGGGGCTGGCGCTCGCCATCACCTTCATCATCGCCCCCCTGCTGCCCCCCATGCCCAAGGTGGAGCTGTTCTCCGTCGGCAGCTTCCTGGTGCTGGGGCAGCAGCTGCTCATCGGCATAGCGCTCGGCCTCATGACCCAGTTTCTGCTGGAAAGCTTCGTGATGGCGGGCCAGATCATCGCCATGCAGACCAGCCTGGGCTTCGCCACCCTGGTGGATCCCATGAACGGCCAGTCGGCCCCCGTGGTGGGCCAGTTCTACCTGATGCTGGCGACCCTGGTGTTCCTGGCGGTGGATGGTCACCTCCTGATGATCAGGATGGTGGTGCTGAGCTTCGAGACCCTGCCGGTCTCGGACAGCGGGCTCAGCCTGCCCGCCATCCAGAGCCTGGTGAGCTTCCTCGGGGTCATGTACCAGGCCTCCCTGGTGATGGCGCTGTCGGCCATCATCGCCCTGCTGCTCATCAACTTCGCGTTCGGGGTCATGACCCGGGCGGCCCCCCAGCTCAACATCTTCAGCATCGGCTTCGCGGTCAGCATGATGTCGGGCCTGTTCATCCTCTGGCTCACCATAGGGGGCTTCATGGGGCACTTCGACGCCCTCTGGGAGCGGGTGCAGGAGACCAGCTGCGAGCTTATCCAGGTCCAGTGCCTCGGGGGGCAGCATGGTTGATACCGGTCTGAAACATCGCCTTGTCTGCTGTGCGTGGGGGTCCGCTCGTCATGACGACTCGATGTGCCTGAGAGGTCAGCATGGCTGATACCGATCAGGAACGTACCGAACAACCCACGGGCAAACGACTGCAACAGGCCCGGGAAAAAGGGCAGATTGCACGCTCCAAGGAGCTGGGGACCGCCAGCGTCCTGCTGGCGACCGTGTTCGGCTTGCTGATGATCAAGGAGAGCCTGGCGGGTGCCATGGTCAAGGTGCTCACCATGGGCTTTACCCTGGACCGGGATCAGGCCTTCGATCCCAACGCCATGGGGGTCATGCTGCCCACCCTGCTGTGGGAGTTGCTGCAACCCCTCGGCCTGCTGTTCCTGCTGGTGACCATAGCCGCCTTCGTGGGCAACACATTGCTGGGGGGGATGAACTTCTCCTCCGAGGCCATGCTGCCCAAGTGGAGCAAGCTGAGCCCCTTGAATGGTTTGAAGAGGATGTTCGGGGTGCAGTCCCTGGTGGAGCTCGTCAAGTCCATCGCCAAGGTGGTGTTCATCAGCCTGTTCGCCTGGTGGATGCTGTCGAGCCAGTTCAACCACCTGCTCAATCTCTCCCTCGAGGGTTTCCCCGGCGGCATCATAGACGCCCTGGATCTGCTGCTGTGGATGCTGATCATCCTCTGCTGCGCCCTGATCCCCATCGTCGCCATCGACGTGCCCTTCCAGACCTGGAACCACACGCGCCAGCTCAAGATGACCAAGCAGGAGATAAAGGACGAGTTCAGGGACAGCGAGGGCAAGCCCGAGGTCAAGGGCAAGATCCGCCAGTTGCAGATGCAGATGGCGATGCGTCGCATGATGGGGGATGTGCCCAAGGCGGACGTCATCATCACCAACCCGACCCACTACTCTGTGGCCCTGAAATACGACGCGGGCAAGCCAGGCGCCGCCCCCAAGGTGCTGGCCAAGGGGGTGGACGAGGTGGCGATGAAGATCCGGGAGATAGCGCGGGAATACGACATCCCAGTGATGTCCTCGCCGCCGCTGACCCGGGCCATCTACCATGCCACCGAGATTGGTCAGGAGATCCCCGAGGGGCTGTTTGCCGCCGTGGCCCAGGTGCTGGCCTACGTCTATCAGCTCAAGAAGTTCCGTCGTGGCCGTGGCCGCCGCCCGACTCCGGTCGCCAAAGACCTGCCCATTCCGCCGGAATATCGCAAGTAGTCTGGTGTTCAGCTGAGGGTGGCTGGTTACCCATGATCGCCAGGGATCTGTCTACTATGCCGCCGGACTATTGCAAGTAGCCTCGCTCCCGCCCTGTCTGCCATGGATCTGCCCATTCCAGCGGGATGTGCTGGCAACACCCCGCTGCCCATCGAGCTACCCGAACAAGTCCTCCGACGGACTTCTGACAGCATCAAAATAAAATACTTAAAGATCAATGGTTTGAGTAATTGGCTTGATATTTGCTTTAATTCGCCATCGGCAGTTGTAAATCGAGAAGAACGATGGGATTCAAGGCTGGAGTGAGCCGTTTCAAAGAGTACAGATGGTTGCTCAGCAAGGGGATAGGGACCCCGTTGCTGGTGCTCGCCTCTCTCGGCATGGTGGTACTCCCCATACCGCCCCTGATGCTGGATATCCTCTTCTCCTTCAACATCGCCCTCTCCATAGTGGTGCTGCTGGTGGCCGTCTATACCCGTCGGCCGCTGGAGTTTGCCGCCTTCCCCACAGTCCTGCTGATAGCGACCCTGCTGCGGCTCGCCCTCAACGTCGCCTCTACCCGGGTGGTGCTGCTGGAAGGCCACAACGGCAGCGCGGCGGCGGGCCATGTGATCGAGGCCTTCGGCAACGTGGTGATCGGCGGCAACTATGCGGTGGGCATCATCGTCTTCATGATCCTGGTGATCATCAACTTCGTGGTGGTCACCAAGGGTGCGGGCCGGATCTCGGAGGTGAGCGCCCGTTTCACCCTGGACGCCATGCCCGGCAAGCAGATGGCCATAGATGCAGACCTGAACGCCGGTCTCATCAACCAGGAAGAGGCGAAGAAGCGCCGTCAGGACGTGACCCAGGAAGCTGACTTCTACGGCTCCATGGACGGTGCCTCCAAATTCGTGAAGGGGGATGCCGTCGCCGGCATCATGATCCTCTTCATCAACATCATCGGTGGCTTCATCATCGGCATGATGCAGCACCAGCTCAGCTTCGGCGAAGCGGCCGAGATCTACACCCTGCTCGCCATAGGTGACGGCCTGGTGGCCCAGATACCGTCCCTGCTGCTCTCCATCGCCGCCGCCATCATAGTCACCCGTCAAAATACCGATCAGGACATGGGCACGGCCGTGCTCGGCCAGCTGTTCGAGAACCCCAAGGCGCTGGTGATCTCCGCCGGCATACTGCTGATGATGGGCAGCGTGCCCGGCATGCCGCACCTGGCCTTCCTGAGTCTGGGGGCGGTGGCGGCGGCCGGCGCCTGGTGGCTGCTGCGCCGGGAGAAACTGAACAAGGCCAGGGCGGCGAGCGGTGAACTCTTGCCGGCCCAGGGCGATGCCCCGGTCGAGCAGAAGGACCTGAGCTGGGACGACGTCATGCCGGTGGACATCATCGGCCTGGAGGTGGGCTATCAGCTCATCCCGCTGGTGGACAAGAACCAGGGGGGCGAGCTGCTCAACCGGATCAAGGGGGTGCGCAAGAAGCTCTCCCAGGAGTTCGGCTTCCTGGTGCCTGCGGTGCATATCCGCGACAACCTGGATCTCGCCCCCAATCAGTACCGCATCACCCTGATGGGGGTGAGTACCGGCGAGGCCACCGTCTATCACGACAAGGAGATGGCCATCAACCCGGGTCAGGTGTTCGGCCAGATCCAGGGCATAGCGACCCAGGATCCCGCGTTCGGACTGGAGGCTGTCTGGGTCGCCAAGGAGCAGGTCTCCCAGGCCCAGACCCTGGGTTACACAGTGGTGGATGCGGCCACCGTGGTGGCCACCCACCTGAGCCAGATCCTCTCCAACCATGCCGCCTTGCTGCTGGGTCACGACGAGGTGCAGCAGTTGCTGGACATGATAGGGAAGCATCAGAGCAAGCTGGTGGAAGGGCTGGTTCCCGAGGTGATCAGCATGGGCAACCTGGTCAAGGTATTGCAAAATCTCCTCAATGAAGGCGTGCCAATTCGCGATATGCGCACTATCCTGCAGACCCTCGTGGAATATGCGCCACGCAGCCCGGACCCGGAAGTGTTGACCGCCGCCTGCCGTATCGCCCTGCGCAGGCTGATCGTGCAGGAGATTGCCGGCCCCGAGCCCGAGCTGCCGGTGATCACCCTTTCACCAGAACTGGAACGCATATTGCATCAATCCCTGCAAGCAGGTGGGGGAGATGGCGCCGGTATAGAACCGGGACTGGCGGAGCGGATGCAGCGCTCCCTGGTGGAAGCCACTCAACGACAAGAACTGGAAGGCCAGCCGGCCGTGCTTCTGACATCGGGGATATTGCGCAATACCCTGGCGAAATTTGTCAAGAATGCCATTCCTGGATTACGCGTCCTGTCTTATCAGGAAGTGCCTGATGACAAGCAGATCCGCATCGTCAGTGCGGTGGGACAGGGCTAGTTAGCGGAGATGACGGGTGAAGATTAAGCGGTTTTTTGCCAAAGACATGCGCACGGCGCTGGCCGAGGTCAAGGAGACTCTCGGGCCGGATGCCGTCATCATGTCCAACAAAAAGGTCACCGGTGGGGTGGAGATAGTCGCGGCCGTCGATTATCAGTCCCAGGTGCCTGGACCTAAAGATGCGCCGGTTCGCCGTCAGTTGAACGATGAGAGCGTCAATATCTCGTCTGCGGGCAAGCAGATGACGCGCTCCGCTCCCCCCAAGGAGCAGAACGAATACTATGCCGATACCCTGGCGGCCCTGCTGGCGCGCCAGCAGAAGCTCAACCCGGCCAATCCGGCGGGCGGCAACGCCGCTCAGGGGTCATGGCCTGCGAATGGGGCGGGCAACGGCAATGCTGCCTCGGCCTCCTGGCCCGCCAATGGCGGCGCAGGCACCCAGTCCGCCGGACTGGCGTCTGCCGCCAGCGCACCCAGGACCCTGGCCGAACAGGGCCAGTGGGGCGCGGCCCCCGAGCCTGCCAAGCCGAAGGCGCGTCCTGCCCCCGGTCCCCGTGCTGCCCAGTCCGCCCCGCGGGATCAGGAGATGGAGGGGATGCGCAAGGAGATGGCCAGCATCCGCAAGCTGCTGGAGCACCAGATCTCCGGTCTGATGTGGCAGGAGGTGGAGCGCCGCGAGCCGATGCGGGCGCTGCTCATCAAGGAACTCAAGAAGATGGGGTTCGATGATGCCTTCGCCGATCAGCTGGCCGGCCTTATCCCGGAAGACATGCCCATCCATCAGGCCATGGCCCAGCTGGCCGAGGTGCTGACGGCCCAGCTCAAGATCAGCGAAGACGACATCTTGCGCCAGGGCGGTGCCGTGGCGCTGCTCGGCCCGACCGGGGTGGGCAAGACCACCACCATCGCCAAGCTGGCGGCCCGCTTTGCCATGAAGTATGGCGCCGAGCAGGTGGCCCTCATCACCACGGACAACTACAGGATCGGGGCCCACGAACAGCTGCAGACCTATGGTCGCATCATGGGTTGCCCGGTGCGCCAGGTGCGCGATGCCGAGGAGCTGGCCAATGCGCTCTATCAGTTCCGTCACCGCCGGCTGGTGCTCATCGATACCGCCGGGGTAGGGCAGCGGGATATCCGCCTGACCGAGCAGCTCGACACCCTGGTGAAGAATGCCAAGGTGCGCATTCGCAGCTACCTGGTCATGTCAGCCACCTCCCAGCGCCGGGTGATGCAGGAGGCGGTGGATCACTTCCGGCGCATTCCGCTCTCCGGCTGCATCCTGACCAAGCTCGACGAGAGCCTGAATCTGGGTGAAGTGATTAACGTATGCATTCAGAACGCCCTGCCCATCAGCTACATCACGGATGGACAGCGGGTGCCGGAAGATATTCAAGTTGCCAATGCGGCGCTGCTGGTCGGCGCGGCCATGGGCTCGCTGGAGCGGGAAACAGAAGACCCTTACTTCTGGGGTTCAGGTTTTGGCGAGGCCGAAGATTCGGAGTTTTATGAGTAACATGTATATGGATCAGGCGAGTGGTCTGCGCAAAATGCGTCAAAACAATCGAGTGAAAGTGATCGCCGTGTCTGGAGGCAAGGGGGGCGTTGGCAAGACCAACGTGACCCTGAACGTGGCGGGAGCCATGGCCGCCCAGGGCAAGCGGGTGTTGGTGCTGGATGCCGACCTTGGTCTGGCCAACGTCGACGTCATGCTGGGGCTGCGGGTGCACCGCAACCTCTCCCATGTGCTGGCGGGGGAGTGCACCATAGACGACATCATCGTCGAGGGGCCCTACGGCATGATGATAGTGCCGGCCACCTCGGGCACCCAGTCCATGGTCGAGCTGTCGCCGGTGCAACATGCCGAGCTCATCCGCGCCTTCAGCGAGATGAAGACCCAGGTGGACGTGCTGCTGGTGGACACGGCGGCGGGGATCTCCGACATGGTGCTGAGCTTCACCCGTGCGGCCCAGGACATCATGGTGGTGGTGTGCGACGAGCCCACCTCCATCACCGATGCCTATGCCCTCATCAAGATCCTCTCCAAGGATCACGGGGTGTTCCGCTTCAAGGTGGTGGCCAACATGGTTCGCTCCCTGCGCGAGGGGCAGGAGCTCTTCGCCAAGCTGACCCGGGTGACCGACCGCTTCCTGGACACCTCTCTGGAGCTGGTGGCCTGCGTGCCTTACGACACCAACCTGCGGGCCGCGGTGCGCAAGCAGAAGCTGATCGTCGAGGCGTTTCCCAAGTCGCCCGCCTCCCTGGCATTTCGTGCCCTGGCGAACAAGGCGGCGAGCTGGCCCATCCCGAACCAGCCGGGGGGACACCTCGAATTTTTCCTGGAAAATTTATTGCAAAAGCCGGTCATAGCACAGGAAGACTCCCGTGAATAAAGCCCAAGCATACTTGCGTCATCAGGATTCCTACGTGCTGGTCGAGCGTCATGCTCCGCTGGTCAAGCGGATTGCCCAGCATTTATTGGCTCGCCTGCCAAGCAGTGTCTTGCTGGATGACCTGATCCAGGCAGGTATGATTGGGCTGCTCGAAGCTTCCCGCAACTTTGACGGCAGCAAGGGCGCCAGCTTTGAAACCTATGCCGGCATCCGCATCCGCGGCGCCATGCTCGACGAGATCCGCCGCGGGGACTGGGTGCCCCGCTCGGTGCACCGCAACAGCCGTGCCATCGCCGAGGCGATCGAGAACGTGGAGCAGGCCCATGGCCGGGATGCCAGAGACACCGAGGTGGCCGCCAACATGGGGGTCTCCCTTGGCGAATACCATGCCATGCTGCAGGATGTCTCCTGCGGCAAGATCATCGGCATCGAGGATCTCGGGGTCAGCGAGGATGTGATAGGGCATCCCGATGACGCCAGCGGTCACGGCGGCTTCGACGATCTGGCGGCCGAGCGCTTTCAGGGCGCCCTGGCCGAACACATCGCCCGCCTGCCCGAACGGGAAGCCCTGGTGCTGTCACTGTATTACGACGAAGAGCTGAACTTGCGTGAAATCGGGGAAGTCCTGAGCGTGAGCGAGTCTCGGGTGAGCCAGATCCACAGCCAGGCCATGCACAGGCTGCGGGCCCGTTTGAGAGATTGGAATTTATAAGTGGTTGTACTGGCTACACTGGAACGCAACTCTAAGGCATAATCCGCACCATAAAACCTGCGATCTGCATCATGTAAGTGAGCCGTTTTGGCGGCTATTTAGGAGGGAATTTTGGACAAGAACATGAAAATCCTCATCGTCGACGATTTTTCAACGATGCGCCGGATTATCAAGAACTTGCTGCGTGACCTGGGATATAACAATACCCATGAAGCAGACGATGGCAACACGGCCCTGCCGATGTTGAAAAACGGCGATTATCAGTTTGTGGTCACCGACTGGAACATGCCCGGCATGCAGGGCATAGACCTGCTCAAGGCGATCCGTCTCGATGACAAACTCAAGCACCTGCCGGTACTGATGGTGACTGCGGAAGCCAAGCGCGAGCAGATCATCGAAGCCGCCCAGGCCGGGGTCAATGGCTATATCGTCAAGCCGTTCACTGCCGCCACCCTCAAAGAGAAGCTCGACAAAATCTTTGAACGAATCGGCTAAGGAGCGGCAGGGATGAAGGCCAAAACGAGTGCCATGATCTCGCTTGAACAGGCAAGGATGCTGGTTGCCCACCTGGAGCGAGAAGAGTTTGAACAGGCCGATACCATCCTCGCCGATGTGTGCGCCCCCAATGCGGCGGCCCTGTTTGACAAGGTGGGGCAGCTGACCCGCCAGTTGCACAACTCACTGCAAGATTTTCGCCTGGATCCCAGGATCCCCGACCTGGCCACCCATGAGATCCCGGATGCCCGGGAGCGGCTCAGCTATGTCATCGACATGACTGACAAGGCGGCCAATCGCACCATGGATGCGGTCGAGGCCAGTCTTCCCATCGCCGATCGGCTCAATGACAACATTCAGCTGGTGATGCCCAATTGGAATGCCCTGATGAGCCGGGATCTTGAACTGGGTCAGTTCAAGGCACTCTGCCATCAACTGAATGATTTTATTAAGGCTTCGGAGACGGATGCCGATAAGTTACGACAACTGCTGACTGAAATCCTGATGGCTCAGGATTTCCAGGACTTGACCGGTCAGATGATCCGCAAGGTGATCAAGCTGGTGCAGGAAGTTGAAACAAAGTTGATAGAGATGCTGACCATGTTTGGTGAGGCCGTCATCGAGAATTCGACGCACGGCCTGCCGGTGAGCGGCATCGAGGCAGAAGGCCCCATCATGAACCCGCAGACAAGGTCCGATGTGGTCAATGGTCAAGATGATGTGGACGATCTGCTGTCTAGCCTGGGATTCTAATGGAGTGACGCATGGCCTTCGAAGTTGATGAAGACATACTGCAAGACTTTTTGGTCGAAGCATCAGAAATATTGGAACAGTTGTCTGAACAACTGGTCGACTTGGAAAAGCGGCCCGATGACAAGAATCTGTTGAATGCCATCTTTCGCGGCTTCCATACCGTCAAGGGGGGAGCGGGTTTCCTCTCCCTGACCGAGCTGGTGGACGTCTGCCACGGTGCCGAGAACCTGTTCGACATGCTGCGCAACGGCAAGCGAACCCTCAGTGCCGAGCTGATGGATGTCATCTTGCAGGCCCTTGATGCCATCAACGTCATGTTTGCCCAGGTGCAGAACCGGGAGCCGACCAGCCCGGCCTCTGCCGATCTGCTGCACGATCTGCACGAATTGTGCAAACCCGAAGGGCAGGAGCAACTGCGCACCGCCAGCGTTGCCGCCCCGCAGCAGCCCGAACCCGAACCCGAACCCGTCATCGTCGCCGAGAGCGCCCCTGTGGCCGTCAACGGTGGCGGCTCCATCGACGAGATCTCCGCCGACGAATTCGAACGCCTGCTCGATGAACTGCACGGTGCCGGCAAGGCGCCGACGGTCTCTGCCGCCCCCGTGTTGAGCGGCTCGGGCGACATCACGGACGACGAGTTCGAGGCCCTGCTCGATCAACTGCACGGCCAGGGCCAGCATGGCGGTGCCCCGGATCTCTCCCCGCTGCAGTCGGTACAAAAAGAGGTGGACGAACTCATCGACGACGACGAGTTCGAACGCCTGCTGGATGAGTTGCATGGCCGTGGCCAGGCGCCGCAGCACAGCATGGCGGCGGCATCGGCTCCCGAGCCCAAGGCTCCCGCCGCGCCCGTGACCCTGCCCAAGGCGCCGGTCGCGGCCAGCGCAGCCCCTGCCAAACCCGCTTCTGCACCGGCCAAACCGGCCCCGGCACCCGCCCCTGCCAAACAGGCGGCCCCCGCCGAGAGCAGTACGGTGCAAAATGACACCACGGTGCGGGTGGATACCAAGACCCTGGACGTCATCATGAACATGGTGGGCGAGCTGGTGCTGGTGCGAAACCGCCTGGTGAGCCTCGGCATCGCCAGCAACGACGAAGAGATGTCCAAGGCGGTAGCCAACCTGGATGTGGTGACAGCCGATCTGCAGGGCGCGGTCATGAAGACCCGCATGCAACCTATCAAGAAAGTCTTCGGCCGCTTCCCGCGCGTTGTGCGCGATCTCGCCCGCACCCTCAAGAAAGAGATCGAGCTGGTGATGGTGGGTGAAGAGACGGATCTCGACAAGAACCTGGTAGAGGCCCTGGCCGATCCCCTGGTTCACCTGGTGCGCAACTCCTGCGACCACGGGGTCGAGATGCCTGACGTGCGGGAGAAGGCGGGCAAGCCCCGTCAGGGCACCATCACCCTGAGCGCCTCCCAGCAGGGTGACCATATCCTGCTCTGCATCGAGGATGACGGCGCCGGCATGGATCCGGAGAAGCTCAAATCCATCGCCATCAGCCGTGGCGTGCTCGATGCCGACAGCGCGGCGCGCATGAGCGACAACGACGCCTACAACCTGATCTTCGCCCCCGGTTTCTCGACCAAGTCCGAGATCTCCGACATCTCGGGCCGCGGCGTCGGCATGGATGTGGTGAAGACCAGCATCGTCAGCCTCAATGGCTCGGTGCACATAGATTCGACCTGGGGCAAGGGCACCCGCCTCGAGATCAAGGTTCCCCTGACCCTGGCCATACTGCCGACCCTGATGGTGGAGGTGGGTGAACAGACCTTCGCCCTGCCGCTCGGCTGCGTGAACGAAATTTTCCACCTGGATCTGAAGAAGGCCAACGTGGTGGACGGCCAGCTCACCATCATAGTCCGTGACAAGGCGATCCCGCTGTTCTACCTGCACAAGTGGCTGGTACGGGGTGCCGGCAAGACGGCCCGCCAGGACACAGGCCACGTGGTCATCGTCCAGATCGGTACCCAGCAGGTGGGTTTCGTGGTGGACAACCTCATCGGTCAGGAAGAGGTGGTGATCAAGCCTCTGGACAATCTGCTGCAAGGGACCCCCGGCATGGCCGGCGCCACCATCACCAGCGATGGCGGCATCGCCCTCATCCTGGACGTGCCCAGCCTGCTCAAGGCCTATGCCCGCCGCCACTGAGCGTCTGGCCCAAGGAGTTAAAAGAATAACAATGGCAGTCAAGGTATTAGTGGTCGACGATTCGAGTTTCTTCCGTCGTCGGGTCAGCGAGATCATCAATCAGGATCCCCTGATGACGGTGATCGACACGGCCCAGAACGGCCGGGAGGCGGTAGACAAGGCGCTGCAGTTGCGGCCCGACGTCATCACCATGGACATCGAAATGCCGGTGCTCGACGGCATCAGCGCCGTGCGCGAGATCATGGCCAAGTGTCCGACCCCCATACTGATGTTCTCCTCGCTGACCCATGAGGGGGCCAAGGCGACCCTGGATGCACTGGATGCCGGTGCCCTGGATTTCCTGCCCAAGAAGTTCGAAGACATCGCCCGCGACAAGGATGAGGCGGTCAAGCTGCTGCAACAGCGCGTGAGGGAGATTGCCCGCAAGCGCTTCCTAATGGCGGCCGCCAGACCCCGGGTGCCGGAGCCCCTGGTGCGCCCCGCTCTCGGCGCTGCCTCGGCGCGTCCTCTTGAGCGCCAGCCCGAGCCGGTTCGCGCCGCGGCGCCCGCCAGCTTCAAGCGCAGCGGCAAGAGCTATCAGTTGGTGGCCATCGGTACCTCCACCGGTGGCCCGGTGGCGCTGCAGAACGTGCTGACCAAGCTGCCCGGTGACTTCCCTCACCCCATATTGCTGATCCAGCATATGCCGGCCACCTTCACCGCCGCCTTCGCCGCCCGTCTCAACGGCCTGTGCCAGATCGGGGTCAAGGAGGCTGAAGACGGTGACGTGCTGAGGCCGGGTCACGCCTATCTGGCCCCAGGTGGCAAGCAGATGCTGCTGGAAGGACGCGGGCCAGGGGCTCGCCTTCGCATCATAGAGGGCAATGACAAGGTCAACTACAAGCCCTGCGTCGACATCACCTTCGCCTCGGCCGCCAAGATCTATGGCGACAAGGTGCTCGCCATCGTGCTGACCGGCATGGGCGCCGATGGCCGGGACGGGGCGCGTCTGCTCAAGGAGCAGGGCGCCACCATCTGGGCGCAGGATGAAGCCTCCTGCGTGGTCTACGGCATGCCCCAGGCGGTGGCCAAAGCGGGCATAGCCAGCGAATCCCTGCCGCTGGACAGGGTGGCACAACGCATCCTGGTCGAGTTGGGTCGCTGACCATGGGCATGTTCGGCCTGGTGCTGGCGCTGCTCGCCGTGGCCGTCGCCCAATGGTGGCACGGTGGCAGCCTGCTGACCCTGCTCGATGGCCCTGCCTTCGTCATCGTGGTCGGGGGCACCTGGGGGGCCGTCATCCTGCAGACGCCCCGCAAATATATGCTGTCGGCGCTCGCCCAAGCGCGCTGGATGCTGTTCCCGCCGCAACTGGATCTGGTGCAGCAGGCCGAGCGCCTGCAGGCCTGGGCCCTGTTTGCGCGCCAGCAGGGGTTGCTGGCGCTGGAGGATCAGGCCGAAGGGGAGAGTGATCCCTTCACCCGCCAGGGGCTCACCATGATAGTGGACGGCGTCTCCATCGAGGATATCCGCTGCCTGCTGGAGGCGGACATCGACATCGAGCAGGAGCGCAACGAGCACGCTGCCAGGGTGTTCGAGGCCATGGGGGGCTACAGCCCGACCATAGGCATCATAGGGGCCGTGATAGGCCTCATCCAGGCCATGTTTCACCTGGAGGAGCCGGGCACCCTGGGCGCCGGCATCGCCATCGCCTTCGTCGCGACCATCTACGGGGTGGGCTTTGCCAACCTCCTCTATCTGCCGATAGCGAATCGCCTGCGGGCATTCCACTACCACTACGGTCTCTATCAGGAGATGACGCTGGAAGGGTTGCTGGCCATCGCCCACGGGGAGAACGGCCAGCAGGTTGAACGGCGGCTACGGGCTTATCTGAAAGGGGAATAGCCATGCGCAAGCGCTATCGTTTGCACCTGCAGGGGCGAGAACATCTCGATCGCTGGCTGGTCTCCTATGCCGATTACATGACGCTCATCTTCGCCCTCTTCGTGGTGCTCTACTCCGTGGCCATCGTCAACAAGGAGCAGTACCGCGCCGTCATCGAGGGCATGACCCAGGCTTTCAACCAGGTACCGCGCAGCGATGGCTTGCTGGAAGGGCAGGGCAACTCCCTGCTGAACCATCCTGTGTCGGCCGCGCCTTCCCTGCTGGAGAGTCAGGCCTCCCCGTCACCTTCGCGCGCCCCCATTACGGGCACCCCGATCCAGCAAGATGGCACGGCCCTTGCGACCATAGATCTGCAGTTGCAGGAGGCCATGGGCGCCCTGGTGGATGCCGGCGTGGTCAAGCTGGCGAAGGATGACAACTGGCTGACGGTAGAGCTGAGTTCCGGCCTGCTGTTTCGCAGCGGCAGCGCCTTTCTGGGGAGCAATGCGGCCCCTGTGCTCGATACGCTTTCAGGTATTCTGAAACCGGTCGATAACTATGTCAGGGTGCGGGGTTACACGGATAACCAGCCGATCAACAACGAGATGTTTCGCTCCAACTGGACCCTGTCTGCCGTCCGCGCCGAGGCTGTGCTCGGCGCCCTGGTGGCCAAGGGAATCGCCCCCGAGCGGCTCGCCTACGAGGCCTATGGGGAGTTCTCCCCCTTCGCCGACAACGGCAGCGAGCAGGGGCGGTTACAGAATCGCAAGGTCGTGGTCGCCATATCCAGATTCGCCTGGGTGCCGCGAACCTCCGTCAACCCCCTGACGGTGACGCCGGCGCCGGCCGCGCCACAGAGCGTCGACAGCGAGGACGTCAGGGTGGTGACGCTGCCCGGTGGTGGCATACGCATAACAACAAGGCAGGATTGATACAGTGATTGTTTGGACGGTTGCCAATCAGAAGGGTGGAGTCGGTAAAACCACCACGGTCGTCTCCCTGGCGGGCATTCTGGCCCAGCGTGGCCAGCGGGTGCTGCTGATCGACACCGATCCCCACGCCTCCCTGACCTCTTATTTCGATTTTGACTCGGACCGGCTGGAAGGCACTCTCTACGAGCTGTTCCAGGCGGCCAAGCCCAGTGCCGAGCTGGTCAACCGGATGACCCTGAAGACCAAGTTCGAGAACATCCACCTGCTGCCCGCCTCCATCACGCTGGCGACCCTGGACAGGGTCATGGGCAACCGGGAAGGCATGGGGCTGGTACTCAAGCGTGCCCTGTTGCGGGTGCAGGATCAGTATGACTATGTGCTCATCGACTGCCCGCCCGTGCTGGGGGTGATGATGGTCAATGCGCTGGCGGCCTGCGATCGCATCCTGGTGCCGGTGCAGACCGAATTTTTGGCCTTGAAGGGGCTGGAGCGGATGATGAAGACCTTCGAGATCATGCAGCGATCCAAGCGGGACAAGTTCCGCTATACCGTGATCCCGACCATGTTCGACAAGCGTACCCGGGCCTCCCTGATGACGCTGCAGTCCATCAAGGAGCAGTATGGGGAGGCGGTGTGGAATGCGGTCATCCCCATCGATACCAAATTCCGGGATGCCAGCCTGCTGCACATACCCCCGTCCATCTATGCACCGGGCAGCCGTGGCACCTATGCCTACGAGACACTGCTCAACTTTATTGATGCGCTGGAGCGTCAACGGACCCAGGAGGTGAAGCCATGAGAGAGACCACCCAGGTTCGCGCCATGGATGACTATTTCCACTCCCTGTTGCTCGATGAGGTCCTGCTGCGGGACGATCCGGACGACGAGGTGCCGGCCCCTGTGCTGCAGTTGCAGCCTCAGCCCGCCCCCTTGCCCGAGGTGGTCGCGGCCCCCTATCTCGAAGCCGACAGCCGACTGGCACAACTGAGCGAACTGCTCGCCCAGGTGAGCCAGGTGCAGGATGAGATGGATGTCCTGAGCCATGAAGAAGTGCATGTCGAGCCCTTCCAGCTCGAGGTCGAGGCGAGCGAACAGGCGCTGGTTGAAGAGGCGCAGCCCGAGATCATGCCTGCCGTGGTGGAGCCCATCACCGCACTGGTGACCGAGCCGGAAGCGGCTTTGGCCATTGAGCCGGCGCCCGCTCCTGCGGCCTGGGAAAACCTGGATACCGGCAACGAGTTTCAGGCGCTCTTCTTCGACGTGGCCGGGGTGACCTTCGCCGTGCCCCTGACCGAGCTCGGCGGCATCCACCAGCTGGGGGAGGTGAGCTCCCTGTTCGGCCAGCCAGGCTGGTACAAGGGGATCATGACCTCCCGGGAGCAGAAGATGAACGTGGTCGACACGGCCCAATGGGTCATGCCGGGCCAGCATCTGGAGATAGACGAGTACAAATATCTGATTATGCTGGGGGAATCACCCTGGGGACTGGCCTGTCATCAGTTGAAAGGCACCGAACTGCTGCATCGGGATCAGGTGAAGTGGCGCCATCAGGAGGGGAAACGCCCCTGGCTGGCGGGCATGGTCAAGGAGAAGATGTGTGCCCTGCTGCACGTCAGGGAGCTCTTGGTGCTCCTTGGCCGAGGCGTGAACATTGAAGGCCGCTGACAACATCGGCACCGCCATGGTTTTATTGCTAATTTTACCCGTTGACGGGTTCATACAAGGATCAAGAAGATGACAGAGAAGCGCAATATTGCACAAAATCTGGCCGAGGACGAAGTGCTGCAGTGGGTGACCTTCCAGTTGGAAAACGAGACCTATGGCATCAACGTGATGCAGGTCCAGGAAGTGTTGCGCTACACCGAGATAGCCCCGGTACCGGGTGCGCCCGACTATGTGCTGGGCATCATCAACCTGCGTGGCAACGTGGTGACCGTCATCGACACCCGCTCCCGCTTCGGCCTGCCGGCCGGGGATGTGAGCGAGAATTCGCGCATCGTCATCATAGAGGCGGAGAAGCAGGTGATCGGCATCATGGTGGACAGCGTGGCCGAGGTGGTCTATCTGCGCTCCTCCGAGATCGACGCCGCCCCGGCGGTGGGCACCGAGGAGAGCGCCAAGTTCATCCAGGGTGTCAGCAACCGCGACGGTCAGCTGCTGATCCTGGTGGATCTCAACAAGCTGCTCTCCGACGAAGAGTGGGACGATATCGGCTCCCTGTAACGGCGCGTCAAAAAGTGATACAACAGCGGTCCCGGATCTGCCCGCGGCACCTTGATGCCGAGCGGGACCCTGTGATGAGGAAGGTGACAGTTTGTTGATGATTGAATTCGCAGCCTTGGGGTTGTCCTTGTTGGCACTGGTGCTGGCCCTCTACGGTCTATTGGGTCACCGCCGCCGTCAGCGAGAGTCCGAGGCCAGGATGGAGACGCTGCAGGGGCAGCTCGAGAGTCTGCGCAAGCAGATGATGGAGCTGCATACCGGTGCCATCGGCATGGGTCAGCGCCTGCAATCCGCCGAAGGGGCCATGCAGAAGATCCAGGACAGCCAGCAGGAGTTGACCCTGCAGGATCCGGAGCGCCGCCTCTACAGTCGCGCCGCCAAGATGGTGGAGCTCGGCGCCGATCTCGACGAGGTGATGAGCGAATGCGAGTTGCCCCAGGCCGAAGCCGAGCTGCTGATCTCCCTGCGCAAGGGGCGCAGCTGACCCCTGCTTCTGACCGAGAGGGGAGGCATCTGCCGCCCCGCTCTTCCCTGCCATATCTTGCGTTTCCAGTGCGCGATCTCCCCCACAAATCCTGCTGATTATTGGCATCTTTGAAAAGACGCCTCCGGATCCTGTGTTAAGATGCAGGCCGCCTCATTTTCAACGATTACATCCTCATGCTGCTTCAAGCCAACAATCTGAGCTGCGTGCGTGAAGATCGCACCCTGTTTGAACATCTCTCCTTCGCGGTGCGCTCGGGCGATCTGATGCAGATTGAAGGCCCCAACGGGGTGGGCAAGACCAGCCTGCTGCGGCTGCTGACCGGTCTCTCCCAGCCCTTCGCGGGGGAGGTGTGCTGGAACGGGGAGAACATCCGCCACTGCCGGGATGAGTACCATGCCAGCCTGCTCTACCTGGGCCATCAGCCCGGTGTCAAGGCGACCCTGACCCCCCTGGAGAACCTCTCCTTCTATCAGAAGCTGCACGGCACGGCCGAGGCGTCCGTGGATCTCTGGCAGGTGCTGGCCCAGGTCGGCCTCGCCGGTTTCGAGGATTATCCCGCGGGCCAGCTCTCGGCAGGGCAGCAGCGGCGGGTGGCGCTGGCCAGGCTCTGGCTGTCTGAGCGCCCGGCGCTCTGGATCCTCGACGAGCCCTTCACCGCCATCGACAAGCAGGGGGTCAGGGTGCTGGAGCAATTGTTCCTGACCCACGCGGATCGCGGCGGCATGGTGGTGCTTACCACCCATCAGGACTTGACCCTGATGCAGGGGCGCCTGAAGACACTGTCGCTGACCTCGTTGTTGCAGGAGTAGCCATGCTGCGCGCCGTCATACACCTTATTCACCGCGAGTTGCTGATGGCCCTGCGCCAACGCGCCGACATCTTCAACCCGCTCTGGTTCTTCCTCATCGTCATCACCCTCTTTCCGCTGGGCATCGGGCCCGAGCCCCAGCTGCTGGCCCGCATCGCCCCCGGCATCATCTGGGTGGCGGCCCTGCTGGCGGCCATGCTCTCCCTGGAGCGGCTGTTTCGCGATGACTTCAGCGACGGCGCCCTGGAGCAGATGATGTTGATGCCTCATCCGCTGGGCTTGCTGGCGCTGGCGAAAGTGATCGCTCACTGGTTGCTGACCGGCCTGCCGCTGCTGCTGGTCTCCCCGCTGCTCGCCATCCTGCTCTCCCTGGACATGAAGAGCTATCTGGCGGTGGTGGCCACCCTGGCCCTGGGCACGCCGGTGCTGAGCCTGCTGGGGGCCGTCGGGGTGGCGCTGACGGCGGGACTGCGCAAGGGGGGCGTGCTGCTCAGCCTGCTGCTGCTGCCGCTCTATATCCCGGTGCTGATCTTCGCCACCTCCGCCATCGATGCGGCGAGCATGGGGTTGCCCTACGGGGGGCAGCTCGCGATCCTGGGGGCCATGCTGGTGGGGGCCCTGACCCTGACGCCCCTGGCAATCTCGGCGGCACTGCGGGTCAGCGTCAACTGATTGATTATCAAAAAAGCCTCTTTTGAGGCTGAGTTTTGAAAAATATAATTGAGATAGATCAAGGGGATGGCTGCTTATTGCTTTGGGGGGATATGATGTTTCCCGCCGGTGGGTATGGTAGGCCTCGCCACTTAAAAATTAATAACTGAAAGGTTCTGTGAGCTATGTGGAAATGGTTGCACCCTTATGCCAAACCCGAGCGCGCCTATGGGCTGGCCGGCACCCTGCTGCCCTGGTTTGTCGTGACAAGCCTGCTCGCCTTCATCATAGGCACCGTCTGGGGGCTGGCCTTTGCCCCCGCTGATTATCAGCAGGGAGACTCTTTCAGGATCATCTACATCCATGTGCCTGCCGCCATCCTCTCCATGGGGGCCTACTCCACCATGGCGGTGGCCGCCTTCATCGGCCTGGTGTGGCAACTGCGCATGGCGGACATGACGGTGGCGGCCATCGCCCCTGTGGGCGCCGTCTTCACCTTTATCGCCCTCTTCACCGGCGCCGCCTGGGGCAAGCCCATGTGGGGCACCTGGTGGGTGTGGGACGCGCGCCTCACCTCCGAGCTTATCCTGCTGTTTCTCTATCTTGGCGTCATCGCCCTCTACAACGCCTTCAGCGACAAGGTGGTGGCGGGGCGCGCCGCCGGCATACTGGCGCTGGTGGGGGTGATCAACCTGCCCATCATTCACTACTCGGTGGAGTGGTGGAACACCCTGCACCAGGGCGCCTCCATCACCAAGTTTGACAAGCCCTCCATCTCCCCCGAGATGCTGTGGCCGCTGCTCATCATGATACTGGCGTTTGCGACCTTCCTCGGGGCCCTGACCCTGATGCGGTTCAGGAACGAGCTCCTGATGCGGGAGTGGCACCGCCCCTGGGTTGCCGACATCGCCAGACAGGAGAAGTAAGCATGCACTTTGCCTCATTCAGCGACTTCATGGCCATGGGCGGTTACGCCTTCTACGTCTGGCTCTCCTTCGGTCTGACCGCGCTCTGCCTGGTCGGCATCGTCATTTCCACCCGGTTGAAAACCCGCAGCCTGCTCGGCGAATTGCGCAACAAGCAGGCCCGCGAGGCCCGTCGAAAGGCGGCCCAGCAGATGGAGAACACCCTATGAACCCGAGACGCAAGAAACGCCTCACCATCATTCTGGCCATCAGCCTTGGCCTCGCCAGCGTCACTGGCCTGGTGCTCTATGCCCTCAGCCAGAACATCGATCTCTTCTATACCCCAAGCGAATTGGTGGAAGGCAAGGGGCCGGACAAGATCAAGCCGGAAGAGGGTCAGCGCCTGCGCATCGGCGGCCTGGTGGTGCCGGGCTCGGTGCAGCGGGATCCCCAGAGCCTCAAGGTGGCCTTCAAGCTGGTGGACAACGGCGGCCATCTGGTGACGGTGGAATTTGACGGCATACTGCCGGATCTCTTCCGGGAAGGGCAGGGCATAGTCGCCCAGGGCACCCTCAAGGATGCCAGCACGGTGGCCGCCTTCGAGGTGCTGGCCAAGCACGACGAGAACTACATGCCGCCGGAAGTGGCGGACGCCACCAATGGCATGCACTTCAAGCCCGAATATACCGAGGCGCAATTGCAGGGGGCCAAGCAATGACGCCGGCAGCCTTGACCTTGTGTTCACCTCGTTTCGCCGCCGGATCTGTATGTCTCACAGCGCCATCGAAAGGAAATAGTCAATGATCCCCGAAGTAGGGCAGTTCTCACCGTCTCATGCCTGTGCACCGGTTCTGGTCGCGGCGCAATTGAAAGGAAGTCAGCCATGATCCCTGAACTGGGGCAATTCGCACTGATCCTGGCCTTTGCCACCGCCCTGCTGCTGGGGAGCTACCCGCTGATCGGCGCCCGACTGGGGCGTCTCGGCATGATGTCGGCGGCCCGTCCGCTCGCCTACAGCCAGTTCCTGCTGCTGCTGCTCTCCTTCCTCTGCCTCACCTGGGCCTTTGTCGACAACGACTTCACCGTGCAGTATGTGGCTACCAACTCCAACAGCCTGCTGCCGCTGCAGTACCGCATCTCGGCGGTGTGGGGGGCCCATGAGGGGTCCCTGCTGCTCTGGGTGCTGACCCTGGGGGGCTGGACCGCGGCCGTGGCCCTGTTCAGCCGCAGCCTGCCGCTCGATGCAGTGGCGCGGGTGCTGGGGGTGCTCGGCCTCATCTCGGTGGGCTTCACCGCCTTCGTGCTGTTCACCTCTGACCCCTTCACCCGCACCCTGCCCTACTTCCCGGTAGATGGGCGCGACCTCAACCCCCTGCTGCAGGATCCCGGCCTCATCTTCCACCCGCCGATGCTCTACATGGGCTACGTGGGCTTCTCGGTGGCCTTCGCCTTTGCCATCGCCTCCCTGATGACGGGGCGCCTCGACGCCACCTGGGCGCGCTGGTCCCGTCCCTGGACCATGGCGGCCTGGGTCTTCCTGACCTTAGGGATAGTGCTCGGCTCCTGGTGGGCCTATTACGAGCTCGGCTGGGGCGGCTGGTGGTTCTGGGATCCGGTGGAAAACGCCTCCTTCATGCCCTGGCTGGCGGGCACGGCCCTGCTCCATTCCCTGGCGGTGAGCGAGAAGCGCGCCACCTTCAAGGCCTGGACTGTGCTGCTGGCGCTCTCCGCCTTCTCCCTGAGCCTGCTGGGTACCTTCCTGGTGCGCTCCGGCGTGCTGGTGTCGGTCCACGCCTTTGCCTCCGACCCGACCCGCGGCCTGTTCATTCTGGGCTTCCTGCTGGCGGTAATCGGTTCATCCTTGCTGCTGTTTGCCTTCAAGGGCTCCCAGGTGAAGAGCCACGGCAAGCACGAGCTCTGGAGCCGCGAGACCCTGCTGCTTGGCAACAACATACTGCTGGTGGCGGGCCTGCTCACCGTGCTGCTCGGCACCCTGCTGCCCCTGGTGCACAAGGAGCTGGGGCTTGGCAGCATCTCCATCGGCACCCCCTTCTTCAACCACATCTACAGCTGGCTCATTATCCCGTTCGCCCTGCTGCTGGGGGTCGGGCCGCTGTTCCGCTGGCGCCGTCAGGAGCTCGGTGAGCTCAAGGGCAAGGTGGTGCTGGCCCTGGGACTGAGTCTGGCCGCCGCCCTGCTGCTGCCGCAGCTCTTCGCCGGTGAGTTCAAGCCCTGGGCCGCGCTCGGCATAGGCCTGGGCAGCTGGATCATCATCACCAGCATCCAGGAGACCTGGGTGCGCGCCACCCACAAGCACGGCTTTGCCACCGGGGTGCGCAAACTTGGCAACAGCCACTGGGCCATGATCCTGGGGCACGTTGGGCTCGCGGTCAGTATCATCGGCATCGCCTGCACCCAGAACTACAGCATCGAGAAGGACTTGCGTATGCAGGCCGGCGATCGGGTGCACTTCGCCGACTACGAATTCGTGTTTGCCGGCATCAAGGAGAAGAACGGCCCCAACTACGACGGTTTCAAGGGGGTGCTTGAGGTGCACAGGAACGGCAAGCAGGTGGCCCTGCTCAAGCCCGAGAAGCGGATGTACAAGGTCAGTCGCATGCCGATGACCGAAGCTGCCATCGATGCCGGCTTCACCCGGGATCTCTATGCGGCGCTCGGCGAGCAGCTCGACAACGGCGCCTGGGCGGTGCGGATCTACTACAAGCCCTTCGTGCGCTGGATCTGGTTCGGCGGTGTCTTCATGGCCATCGGCGGCGTGCTGGCCATGCTGGACAAGCGCTACCGGTTCGGCCGTCGTGACGAGGAGACCAAGGCATGAGCAAGAAGACCTGGCTGTTTCTGCTGCCCTTCATCATCTTCCTGATGGGGGCCGTGTTCCTGTTCAAGGGGCTCTACTCGGACCCCACCAAGCTGGAATCCGTGATGGTGGACAAGGAGGTGCCCGTGTTCACCCTGCAGGACATCTACGACCTCGACAAGCAGCATGACAGGAGCATCTTCAAGGGGCGCCCCATGCTGCTCAACGTCTGGGCCACCTGGTGCCCGACCTGCTATGGGGAGCACACCTACCTCAAGCAGCTGGCGGGGCAGGGCATTCCCATCGTCGGCATGAACTACAAGGATGAGCGGGACAAGGCCATCAAGTGGCTGGCTGAGCTCGGCAATCCCTATGAGGTCAACCTCTATGATCCGGACGGCATGCTGGGGCTGGATCTGGGGGTCTACGGCGCCCCCGAGACCTTCTTCATCGACAGCCAGGGCATCATCCGCTATCGCCACGTGGGGGACGTCAATCCACAAGTCTGGGCCTCGACCCTCAAACCCATCTTCGATGCCATGAAGTGAGGGCCGCTCTGATGAAAACACTTATTGCATCCCTGTTGCTGCTGGGGGGTCTGCTGGGCGCCGGCCAGGCCAGTGCCGCCATCGACGTCTACACCTTCGACAGCGATGCCCAGGAGCAGACCTTCCGCGAGCTGACCAAGGAGCTACGCTGCCCCAAGTGTCAGAACCAGGACATCGCCGACTCCAATGCGGGGCTCGCCAAGGACTTGAGGGACAAGACCTACCAGATGGTGCGGGACGGTAAAAACAAGGAGGAGGTGGTGGATTACATGGTGGCCCGTTACGGCAACTTCATCCTCTATGATCCCCCCCTGATGGCCTCCACCCTGATCCTCTGGCTTGGCCCCCTGCTGGTCATCGTCATCGGTGCCGCCACTGTGGTGGTGCGCAGCCGCCGCGCCCCGGCGGCGACAAAACGAATGGATAACGCCCTGAGCGAAGAAGAGCGGCGCCGTCTGGCCGAGCTGCTCAAAGAGGAAGAGAAACAATGACCGCATTTTGGATAGTGATCGCGGCCCTGCTGGTGCTGACGAGCCTGGCGCTGATCCTGCCGCTGTGGCGCGGCGAGGGTCGCCAGAGTATCAGCCGTTCGGCGCTCAACAAGCAGCTCTATCGCCAGCGTCTGCTGGAGATAGGCGAGGAGCGTGAGCAGGGGATACTGGCCGAGGAGTCAGAGTCTCTGGTGGAGCTGCAACGCAGCCTGCTGGACGACATCCCCGACGTGGAGCAGAGCGCCCGCGGCGGCAAGAGCCTGATCTGGATCCCGGGTGTGCTGGTGCTGGTGGTGGTGAGTCTGGGGCTCTACTACCAGCTGGGGGCCTGGCAGGAGGTGAGCCGCTGGCAGGATGCCAGCAGCCGGCTGGGGGAGCTGAGCAACCGCATCCTGGTGGAGCGGGATGCCGAGGTCACCGAGCAGGATCTGCTGGACTTCACCCTGGGGCTGCGCACCCGGCTGAAAGAAGAACCGAACGACTACCGTGGCTGGCTGCTGCTGGGGCGCCTGACCCTGGATGGCAACGACCCCGAGATGGCCCGCGAGGCGCTGGAGCGGGCCTATGAACTGGCCCCGCAGAAGGCCATGGTGGCGGTGCCCTATGCCCAGGCCCTGATGATGACAGGGGAGGAGGCCCGGGCGGATCAGCTGCTGCAGGCGGCCATCGCCCAGGATCCGGCCAACATAGAGGCGCGCTCGGTCCATGCCTTCATGGCGTTGCAGAAAGAGGACTTCCAGACAGCGCTGGTGCGCTGGCGAGCCATGTTGCCGCTGCTGGAGCAGGGCTCGACCCGCCACGCCATGGTGGAGCGCTCCATCGAGTATGCCGAGCAGCAACTGCGTCAGCGCGGCATCGCCGTGACAGCCGCACCTGCCGCCCAGGGCGCTCAGGCTGGGCAGGGCAGTGCTCAGGTTCTGGCGGTGAAGGAGGGAGAATATCCCCTGCACATCACCCTGGCACCCGGCATCCTGTTGCCGGAGGATGCCCACCTGTTCGTCTTTGCGGTGATCCCCAATGGTCCGCCCATGCCCATCGCGGTCAAGCGCATCCCGGGTCCGCAGTTGCCCCTCACCCTCTCACTGGGGGATGGGGATGCCATGATGGAGGGGAGCAAGCTGGCGGCCTATCCCGAGCTGCAGTTCAAGGCGCGCCTCTCCCGGGGCGGTAACGTCATGAACAAGGAAGGAGCCTTCGAGGGGGTCTCGGTCACAGTGCCGACCACCACCATTCCCACAGCGCCGATTGACATCCGCATCGATCACGCACTCTAATACCCTCTTGGCCCGACCCCGGGATGGGGCGGGCCTACCTATAATCCATAAAGATTCCCAAAAAAGCTTAGGACTTTCATATGTATCTGCGTTCAGGAGCATTGGCAGTGGCACTGCTGTTGGGGGGCTGTGCGGGTGGCCCTCCCAAGCCGGGCCCAGAGAGCCTGGATCTCAACGAAACCCCCAGCCGTCCCGGGGCGTCCAGCACGGCCAGCGATCCCCGTGACCCCTTCCAGGGGGCCAACCGGGCCATGTGGGCCATCAACTATGACGTGCTGGAGCCCTATGTGGCTCGCCCCGTGGTCCATGGCTATGCCCGCTATGTGCCGCAGGGGATGAAGGACGGCATCGACAACCTGGTGGAGAACTTCGACGAGCCGAGCAGCATGATCAACCACCTGCTGGTCGGCGATCTGAAGGGGGCGGGGACCAACCTGGGCCGCTTCACCCTCAACACCACCATAGGTCTGCTGGGGATCTTCGACGTGGCCAAGCATGCCGGCCTCGAGCGCAACATGCTGGAGATGGATACCGTGCTCGGCAAGGCGGACATCGGGGATGGCGCCTACATCATGGTGCCCGTCTACGGCCCGACCACCACCCGCGAACTGGTGGGGGATACCATTGATACCATCTACTTCCCCTATGCCCTGCTGACCTTCCCGATGAAGTTCGTGCACTGGGCGCTGGATGGTCTGGGCACCCGCTCCAAGCTCATCGATCAGGAGCGGATCATCGACAATGCGCTCGATCCTTATGCCCTGACCAAGGACTTCTACCTGCAGTACAACGACGGCAAGGTGACGGGTCGCCAGCCTGAGCTCAAGCAGCAGGGCCAGCAGGAGGATGACAGCAACCTGGACGAGTATCTGGACGAGATAGACCAGTAACGACCCATGGTTATCAAAAAGGCGCCCATGGCGCCTTTTTCGTTGCTTGTTCGCCATAAAAAACGCCCCGCAGTGCGGGGCGTTTTGGCAAGAAAGAGGCTATCAGGCAGCCAGGTTCTTGGCCACGAATTCCCAGTTGACCAGGGCCCAGAAGGTTTCCATGTACTTCGGACGCAGGTTGCGGAAATCGATGTAGTAGGCGTGCTCCCACAGGTCGACGGTCAGCAGCGGGGTGGTCCCGGCTTCGGTCAGCGGGCAGCCGGCGTTGGAGGTGTTGACGATGGCCAGGGAGCCGTCGGCTTTCTTTACCAACCAGGTCCAGCTGGAGCCGAAGTTGCCGATGGCAGACTTGGTGAACGCATCCTTGAACTCGGCGAAGGAGCCGAACGCCTTGTTGATGGCATCGGCCAGGGCGCCGGTGGGTTCGCCACCGCCGTTCGGGGAGAGGCAGTGCCAGTAGAAGGTGTGGTTCCAGATCTGGGCGGCGTTGTTGAAGACACCGCCAGTGGAGGTCTTGATGATCTCTTCCAGAGACTTGCCTTCAAACTCGGTACCCGGCACCAGGTTGTTCAGGTTGACCACGTAGGTGTTGTGGTGCTTGCCGTGGTGATATTCCAGGGTTTCCTGGGAGATGTGCGGTTCCAGAGCATTGATTGCATAGGGCAGAGCGGGAAGTTCGAAAGCCATTTTCTACTCTCCATTGGCTGGGCCGTGCGAAGGCGACGGTTGCAAGACATTGCGTACTCTTTTCTATGTTGAAAAGAATTGTTCTTGAAATGATGGGGCCAGACGGCCCAAAGCCCGTCGATTGTAGCAGCATCAAAGATGGGCGAACAACTCTTGATTCTCGCCATGATCCGGATCAAGCTGCGGCGTATTGATTCATCACTTCTTGCATTCGGGACGGTTTGCCAGTTTGTGGTCTGCCCGGTTTGCAGTAGAATGGCCGCCGAAATCGCTCTAGTGAGGCATTTATGGAAACTATTGAAAAGATCAAACAGCAGCTGGCTGAGAATCCCATCATCCTGTACATGAAGGGATCCCCCAAGCTACCCAGCTGCGGTTTCTCTGCCCAGGCCTCCCAGGCCCTGATGTCCTGTGGCGAGCCCTTTGCTTACGTCGACATCCTGCAAAACCCGGACATCCGTGCCGAGCTGCCGAAATTTGCCAACTGGCCGACCTTCCCGCAGCTGTGGGTGGAAGGTGAGCTGGTCGGTGGTTGCGACATCATGATCGAGATGTTCCAGGCTGGCGAGCTGCAGACCCTGATCAAGGAAGCTGCCGCCAAGCACAAGCAGGATGATGCCGCCGCCGAATAAGGTCGCATCCGCATCATGCAAAAAGGGGAGCCATTGGCTCCCCTTTTCTATGGGTGCGCTGGCAGTCCAGAACCTGTTCACGATGTGTCACGAGAGGCTGTCAGCAAGGTGAAGAGCAGCGCAGGAACCGGAGTGTGTAAACACACATGAGGATTCCGAGCAGCACATGAGCCTTGATCACGGCCTCGCAGTCAGATCGTGAGCGGGTTCTTAGCCGATGCGCTCGATCCGCGCCATGTAGAAACCGTCGAAGCCGGTCTCGGACGGGCTGACGGTGTGGTCATCCCGCAGGCGGTAGTTTTCGTTGGCCGCGAGGAACTTGTCCACCTGCTGGCGGTTCTCCTGGGGCAGGATGGAGCAGGTTGCATAGACCAGCAGGCCGCCCACCTTCACCATCTGGCTGTAGCGTTGCAGTATCTCTTCTTGCAGGGCGACCAGTACCGGCAGGCGCTCGGCGGTGTCACGCCACTTGGCATCCGGATTGCGCTTGAGCACGCCAAGGCCCGAGCAGGGCACATCCAGCAGCACGCGATCGGCGCTCTCCTTGAGGCGCTTGACAGTCTTGCTGCTGGTGATGACCCGGGTCTCCACGTTGTGGGCACCGGCGCGGCGGGCGCGCTGCTTGAGGTTCTCCAGCTTCCACTCTTCCACGTCCATCGCCAGCAGGCGGCCCTTGCCTTCCATCATGGCGGCGATGTGCAGTGTCTTGCCACCGGCACCGGCGCAGGCGTCGATGACCCGCATGCCCGGGGTGACCTCCAGAGCCGCAGCAACCAGTTGGGAGCCGGCATCCTGCTGTTCGAAGCAGCCATCGGCAAAGGCCTTGGTGCGGAACAGGGCGGCGTCCGAGGTGACCTGCAGGGCGGTCTCAACACCATCAACCGGAATGGTGGTGACATGCTCTTTGGCCAGAATGGCCTGCAGCTCTTCCCGGGTGCACTTGAGGGTGTTGACCCGCAGGTAGCGCTTGGGCATCCAGGCCAGGGCGGCACGCTCGGCAGGCCAGGCCTCACCGAGCTGCTCGTTGCCCAGCTTTTCCAGCCAGGCAGGGCAACCATCCATCAGCACCGGGTTCTTCTTCGCCTCGGTCAGACGGCGGCGGAATGCCTCTTCATTGAAGCGATCCAGGGTCGGGTTGTTGGGCTGGGCAATCTTGTGGAAGGCGTGCCAGCTGTGCAGCAGCGGCCAGACATTCTTTTCGGCCTGACGGACCTGGATGCCGGTCAGGAAGCAATAGAGGCTGAGACGACGCAGCAGGTCGCCGGTGACCAGGGCAATCCTTGCCTGTTCTTGCGGTTTGAGTTCGATGCCGGAGAAGTGACGGGCATAGGCGCGGTCGAGGGTGAGACCCTGACCGAGTACATCGTCAACAATGGCAACGACCAGATCCCCGAAACGGGGCAACAGTGGGGATTTGAGCATGAGATTAACCTTGGCCAAAAAAGGGTGAACCGGCCCGTGACACAGGAGGGTTCTGAAACGGACAAATCCGCGCCATGATAGGGGCTAGACTGCATTGGTGCAACCGTCCCCATTCGGGGAATGTACAGCGGATGGCGCAGGACTTCTCACCCGGGCAGGAAAATGATGCTGAGGCAGTTCAGGCGAACGCATGGAAAAAGGAATAATAAAGATGCAGTTGATGAAATACTCTCCGCTGGCGTTGCTGGTGGCCGGTCTGATGAACGCCACCGGCCTGGCCGCCAGTGAGTGGAATACGGTGGCGGCGCGGGCCACCGCCGCCGATGGCTATGAGGTGCGGGCCAGCCAATATCGCATTGCCACTGTGCCGGCCGATTACTTCGCTGGCTTGCTGGCGGGGGAATCGCGGCTGACCCTGCCCCTGCCGGATGGCAAGGAGGTGACCTTCAACCTGCAGCCCTATGATCTGCTGCCATCGGATCTCGCCGCCAGGTATCCCGGCATTCTGGCATTCAAGGGGTATGACGAGTCCAACCCGGTGGAGACGGGGCGCTTCGATCTCGGCCCCCAGGGTTTCCACGCCATGTTCAGCCACCAGGGCCGCATGGTGTTCGTGGATCCGCTCCGAAACGGTGAAGGCTACGCCATCTATTACCAGCAGGATGCCCACAGCCGGCTGGAGGAGGAGGCGGACAGGGTCATCGGCTCCCAGGCCAAGGCGCTGGCCCGTCAGGTGCTGGTGGATGGCAACCAGCGAAAGCGCTACGTCATCGCCATCTCGGCGGCGGGGGAGTACACCCAGTATCACGGCGGCACCGTCGAGGCCGGTCTCGGCGCCATCGCCACCCTGCTCAACCGGGTCAACGAGGTGTACCAGCGTGACGTCGCCGCCGAGTTCCAGCTCGCCAGCGGCAACGACACCATCATCTTCACCGACACCGCCACCGATCCCTTCAACAACGATGACGGCGACATAGATGCCAACGTCACAGTGCAGCAGCAGGCACAGACCCAGGCTGGCACCAAGCTCGGCGCCTTCGACATAGGTCACGTGGTCAACACCGGGGGCGGCGGTCTGGCGGGGCTGGGAGTGCTCTGCACCGCGGAGAAGTCGGCGGGCATGACGGGCTCCCCCAATCCGGTGGGGGATGCCTTCTTCATCGACTACGTGGCCCACGAGATTGGCCACCAGTTCGGCGCCGACCACACCTTCAACGGCACCACCGGCAGCTGTGGCGGTGGCAACCGGGAGGCCAGCCAGGCCTGGGAGCCCGGCAGCGGCAGCTCCATCATGGCCTATGCGGGGATCTGCGGGGAGGAGAACCTGCAGGCCAACAGCCTGCCCTACTTCCACAGCAAGTCCATCGAACAGATGCGGGCCCACATGGCCACGGTCGCGAGCTGTGGCAGCTCCCAGAGCCTGACCAACAACGCGCCCCAGGTCGCCGCCGGCAACGACTATGTGATCCCGGCAAACACCCCCTTCGTGCTCAAGGGCGCCGGGGCGGATCTGGATCAGGATCCCCTGAGTTACACCTGGGAGCAGATCGATCTCGGCACCGAGTCCTTCAGCGTCGCCAGCATGGTGGACGACGGCAGTCGCCCGCTGTTTCGCTTCGTGGCGCCGACCGCGTTGCCGGAGCGCACCCTGCCAAGCCTGCCCTCCCTGCTCTCCAACACCCTGGCGAAGGGGGAGGCCTGGCCTGCCACCAACCGGGCGCTCAACTTCCGCCTCACGGCGCGGGATGGCAAGGGCGGTGTCGCCAGTGACGACATGAAGATCCAGGTGGTCAACACCGGCAGCGCCTTCCGCCTGACCAGCCCGCTGGTGACCCCGCTGGGAGCCGGCGCCAACCAGACCATAGGCTGGGACGTGGCCGGCACCAACGCGGCCCCCATCAATTGCAGCAAGGTGGATCTCTCCCTGACCCGGGACGAGGGGGTGAGCTGGACCTTGCTCGCCAGCGGCCAGCCCAACTCGGGCTCGGCCAGCGTCACTATACCTGCCGGCAACGACGGCACCGCCAGGCTGAAGGTGGCCTGCAGTGACAACCTCTTCTTCGCCATCAGCCCGCTCAAGCTGTCGGTGACCCAGCGTGGGGATGAGGGCGGCGGTGGTGGCGGTGGCGCCCTCGGCTTCTGGACCCTGGCCTTGGCGCTGCTGGGCTGGCAACGGAGGCGGGCATGAGGCTGGCCGGCGTGCTGCTGCTCACCCTGCTCGGCGGCTGTCAGGCCGATGCCGACACCCTGGATCAGGCAGTCAGTGACAGCCTGGCCCAGCAGGATTACCGGCTGATAGTACGGGCCGGCCGTGGCGAGGTGGCACCCGGCATAGCGGCGGAGCAACAGGTGGCGGCCAAGGCCCGCTGTGGGGTGCGCTATCTGGAGGGGCTCGGCGATGTCATCAAGCCGGATCAGAAGGAGGCCCACGCCAGGCTGAGCGCCTATGCGGCGGAATATAACCAGCGCATGCTGGCCCATTGCCCGCCGATTGACGGCAAACAATAGGCAGGTGGCAAGCTGCCGGCAGAAAAAGGGAGGCACAGGCCTCCCTTTCTGTTTTTGGTGCCAGCATTTGGCCGCCCCCAGGCTTGTACCCATGCCGTGCTCGTCGCACAATGCCTCCACCCATAGCCGCAGGGGCGGCAGAGAAAGAGAGAAGGAAAATCAAGATGATGGATGTGGCTGATCTGCGTCGTGAATACACCAGGGGCGGACTGCACCGGGCCGATCTGCCGGCCGAGCCTCTCGCCCTGTTCGAGAAGTGGCTGGCCCAGGCGTGCGAGGCCAGGCTGACCGACCCCACCGCCATGGTGGTGGGCACAGTGGATGCTGACGGCCAGCCCTGGCAGCGCACAGTGCTGCTCAAGCACTACGATGCCCTGGGCATGGTGTTCTACACCAACATGGGCAGCCGCAAGGCGCACCAGCTGGAGGGCAATCCCCGCATCAGCCTGCTCTTCCCCTGGCACACCCTCGACCGCCAGGTGCACGTGACAGGCCGGGTGGAGAAGATGAGCACCTTCGAGGTGATGAAATACTTCCACAGCCGCCCCAAGGATAGCCAGATAGCCGCCTGGGTCTCCAAGCAGTCGACCCGCATCTCGGCCCGCGGCGTGCTGGAAGCCAAGTTCCTCGAGCTCAAGCAGAAGTTTGCCAATGGCGAGGTGCCGCTGCCGAGCTTCTGGGGCGGTTTCCGGGTGGTCATCGAGACGGTGGAGTTCTGGCAGGGGGGCGAGCATCGCCTGCACGATCGCTTCTACTACAGCCGCGAGGGGGATGGCTGGCACATAGAGCGACTGGCCCCCTGATGAACATAGCCAGGCTCAAGAACTTCACCGAGATAGTGAAGAACAACTTCAACATCTCGGCGACGGCGGAGAAGCTCTACACCTCCCAGCCGACCCTCAGCAAGCAGATGAAGATGCTGGAAGACGAGCTGGGGCTGGCGCTGTTCACCCGCAAGGGCAAGAACCTGGTGGGCCTGACCCCCATGGGGGAGCAGGTGATGGAGCTGGCCAAGGGGGTGGTGGCCCAGGTCGAACAGATTGGTCAACTTTCCCTCGGTGATCAGCTGGCCACCAGCGGGGTGCTGCGCATCGCCACTACTCATACCATGGCCCGCTACAAGCTGCCGTCGGTGATCACCGCCTTCTCCCACCGCTTCCCCGAGGTCAGCATCCAGCTGCATCAGGGGGCGCCGGCCCAGCTGGCGCAGATGGTGCAAAACGGAGATGTGGAGATGGCCATCGCCACCGAGTCCATGCACCTGTTCGACGAGCTGGCGACCATTCCCTGCTACCGCTGGGGGCGCGGTGTTGTGGTGCCCCACGGTCATCCGCTGCTGGACTGCCAGCCGCTCTCCATGGCGGATCTGGCCCGTTATCCCCTCATCACCTATGTGTTCGGCTTCACCGGTCGCTCCAAGATGGACAAGGCGTTCGGTCGTCATGGCCTCAGCCCGCGCATAGTGCTGACCGCCACCGACAGCGACATCATCAAGCACTATGTGCGTCTCGGTATGGGGGTGGGGGTGATCGCCACCTCGGCGTTCGACGAGGGGGACAGGGAGAGCCTGGTCTGCCTCAACATCGATCACCTGATCGCCTCGAGCGTGGCCCATGTCTGCCTGCGCAGGCATGCCCACCTGCGGGACTACATGTATGACTTTATCCACCTCTATGCCCCCCACGTGAGCCGGGAGACGGTGCAGCTGGCGCTGCTCAACCAGGGGACGCCAGCCCCGTCGACGACCCTGCCCTGGTTGTAGCGCCGGATCCGTGCTGCGGCCCTGAACGACAGAGACAAATAGCCGGGGCTGCGATGCAGCGCGAAATGGCAGAGGTAAAAAAAGAGAGGCCATTGGCCTCTCTTTTTTACTTCCGTCGGGTGACTAGGCTGCCCTGGTCGCCAGATTGACAAAGATCTGGGCTCCCACCAGCAGGCAGTCATCATCCAGGTAGCAGGGGTTCCCATGCAGGCAGTTGCAGAGCCTCTGTTGCCCCTCAGGCTGCCCTGGTCGCCAGATTGACAAAGATTTGGGCTCCCACCAGCAGGCAGTCATCGTCCAGGTAATAGGGGATTGACATGGTGCGGGTAGTGGCAGATCCCCCTTGTCCGTCAGTCACCCCTGGTCGCCAGATTGACAAAGATCTGGGCTCCCACCAGCAGACAGTCATCGTCCAGGTAATAGGGATTGGCGTGCAGGTAGTTGCAGATCCCCTTGGCCTGGCAGCCGCTGCCGAGGAAGAACATGGCCCCCTTGCGATCCGGGGTGGCGTTGATCATGTAGCTGAAGTCCTCGCTGCCGGTCATGGGCTGGCCCTGTGCATTGATGCCCTCGGCGGGCAGCACCTCGGCGGCGGCTTGCTGCAGGCGCTTGCAGGCCTCGGCGTGGTTCTCTACCGCCGGGTAGCCGGCATGGACCATGGTGGTCTTGAAGCCGCGCAGCTCGCTCTGGGCGATGATGTCCCTGAAGCTGTTTTTCAGGATCTGGTCGGTCTCGGCGTCCATGGCGCGTATGGTGCCACGGGCCTGCACATGATCGGCGACGGCGTTGGGAATGGTGCCACCGTTGATCATGCCGCAGCCAAAGACCGCCGGGCTGAACGGACTGGTGCGCTTGGCGACTATGTAGTCCATGTCCTCGATGATCCGCACCGCCTCGCGGATGGCATCCAGCCCCTTGTGGGGGGTGGAGCCGTGGGCGGAGATGCCGTGCACATCCAGGGTCCAGGCCGAGCCCCAGGAGGACATGACCCCCTGGTTGAACTTGATGGTGCCCGTCTCCATGGCGCCGTCGTTGTGCAGGGCATAGACCTCGTCCACCCCCTTCATGCAGCCGAGCTCAACCATCTTCTCGGCCCCCGGCACCCGCATGTCCTCCTCAGCCATCTGGAAGATGACGCGAACGTTGTAGCGCAGCCGCTCTTTGTGCCCTGCCAGGAATTTTGCGGTGGTCAGGGCGATGGCCATGTGGGAGTCGTGGCCGCAGTTGTGGGCCATCCCCTCATGGGTGGACTTGAACGCCACCTCGCTCATGTCGTGCATCTCCAGGCCATCCATGTCGGCGCGAAACGCAATGGTGGGAAGCGCAGGGTCTATGTGCAGATCCCCGTGAAAACCGGTGAAACCCGGGTACAGGGTGATCTGGTAGCCGAACTCTTCCATCAATCCCCGGCAGTAGGCGGAGGTCTTGAACTCGGCTCCGGAGTATTCCGGGATGCGGTGCAGGTGGTGGCGCACCTCTTGGCTGAAGTCGCGCAGGGCAAGCAGGTCAGGTTCGATATGGTAGTGGTTCATCAGATGATCCCTTGAATGGAGAAACCGAGCTGGGCAACCAGGGAGGCGCCGAAGAAGCAGCAGGTGGAGACGATCATGAAGATGAGGATCACCTTCCACGACATTTTCTTGAGCTCCTCGAGCTGGCCGCCCACCGAGAGACCGGCGAAGGCCAGCAGGGGCACGCAGCAGGAGAGGAAGGAGATCCTGGCCACGGCGTCGATGAAGAGGCCGCGCACCGGGGTCTCCGGCAGGCAGATGAGGATGCCGATGATGGTGGCATAGGCAAAGGCCGGCAAGGACGAGGGCAGATAGCGCTTGGCCACCAGGGAGGCGAACACCACCAGGGACATGGCGACGAAGCTGTCACCCATGAGCCAGAGCGGAGTGCCCGTGGTCAGGGTCTGGGTGAACATGGCCAGCAGGATCGCCAGGAAGACGAAGCGCATATCCATCACGATGCTTTTCATGCTTTCTCTCCTTTGGTAGAAATGGCGAAGATCTTCTCGGCAAGCGGCAGCCCCAGATAGGTGAGGGAGAGGGCGCCCAGGGCTGACGAGAGCAGGTTCGAGGCGGCGGCTATGCTCAGCACCTGCTGGGCCAGCGCCTCGTCGAGGCCGTTGATGAGGGCGCCGGAGGCGGCGCTCAGCATGGAGCCGGAGCCGACCCCGGAGCCGGCGGCCAGCGCCAGCGGATGCAGACCGGTGAGGGGGGCTATGCTGCCCAGCACGCTGAACCAGAGGGTGCCGATGACGGAGCCGCACAGGTAGATGGCGAGCACCCCTATGTACTCCTGGGAGCCGGTGCCGAACCTGCCCTGGATCACCGCGACCGAGGGCTCACGGCTGATGGAGGAGCAGGCTCCGATGGCGCGGCGACCGAAGCCGAACTTCACCGCCAGCGGAATGGCGATGAGGATCGGCAGCAGGTTGCCTATCTCCTGCAGGAAGAGCGGCACGCCGACGCTCAGGATCATCTTGAGGTTGGGGATGATCATGCCCGCATACTGGGTACCCAGGATCAGCAGGCTGAAGCCCACCATCTTGCCGCAGAAGCCCTCTTCCTTCTCGCCAAAGAGGCGCTTCCAGCCGGGGATGCGATCCTTGACGGGCTTGGCGGAGACTATCATGCCGATGATGACGGCAAAGAGCATGGGCAGTATGGGGATGATGGCGATGCCTATTCTGATCTCCTGTTTCCCGATGAGGTACTGGGCCACGAAGATCAGCAGGGCGGTCGCCAGGGTACTGACTAACACCGTTTTGAGTGGGCTGGTTTGCTGCATAGTGTGTTCTCTTGTTATGCGTTGTCATTCACGAGCGGCGCCGGCCGCAGCGAGATGGGGGCATGATAGGAAGGGCAAGGGGGCATTAATGTGACCGCCATCAAGCTGGCCATATGGCATTTTTTCATGGGGTATGCCGTTTAACCATGCTAAAGATATGGGTTAACAAACCATTAGCAGCCGGTTATGCTGCGCCGTTCGGCGGTCGCAGGGGGAAGCATGGAACTGTTGATAGAAGAGGCGCTCTGGCAGCCCTGCTGGCAGGGGACGCTGCAGGGGTGGCAGGGGCAGGGCAACCGTTGGCAGTTGCTGCGCGGCAGGGGCGGCGAGCAAGGGGCTGTGACCCCTGCGCCCTGGGCCAGCTGCCCGCCCGACGGCATCCTCTCGGCCAGCGGCTTGCTCGCCGCCTGGCTGGGGGAGGATGAGTCGCCCCTCATGACGGCGGACCCGAGCCGCCAGATCCTGATCTCGGCCTCCAGCGTCCTCCTGACCCTGGCCAAGGAGAGCGGCCTGCTCACCCTGGGGCCCAATGGGGCGGACATGCGTCTCGGCGCCGATGGGGATCTGGCCGCCGCCCTGCAACGCCTGCTGGCCCGGCGGCTGATGACCCCCGTGTTGCGCGAGTCTGGCGAGCAGGGGACAGCGACCCTGGTGCTGCGGCCGCTGCAAGCCACCGACGAGCCGGCCATACTGCGCTACTGCTCGGATGCGGCGCTTGCCCGCTACACCCTCAACATCCCCCACCCCTATCCACCGGAGGCAGCCCGCGACTGGCTCGCCATGAGCGGGCGCAAGGCCGCCCTCGGGCTGGGGCGGACCTGGGCCCTGACCTTGCCCATGGGCGATGAACTGGCCCCCCTGCTCGGGGTCATCTCCCTGCACTGGCACGGCGAGCTGGCCTGGTGGGTGGGTGTCCCTTGGCAAAACCGCGGGCTGGCCACCCGGGCGGCGCGGCTGGTCAGGGCCTTCGCCTTCGAGCAACTGCGCCTGCCCGCCCTGACCGCCCGCCACATGCCGGGCAACCTGGCCTCCGGTCGGGTGATGGCCAAGCTTGGCATGCATCATTGCGGTCGGCGGCCCGGGTCGGTGCGCCAACTCGCTGAACTGGATCATTGGCGGCTGGATCGCCCGCCGCGCCTGCCGGATGACCTCAAGGAGGCGCTGGCCCCCTGGCTCGAAGACGAGCGGGTAGCGGTGGTCATCCTCCATGAGGACGAAGTCGGGGGGCAGGAGGTGGCGCTCTTCATGGAAGGGGCCGGGGCGGGCGGTGAGTGGCGTCTCCCCGCAGGGCTGACAGTCAGGTGCCATCCGCTCGCCTGGCTGGCGCCTGAGACCCCCGGGGTGCAGGCCCATGGTGGCGGTGTCCTGCTCAAGGATAGGGGCGAGCTTGGCCTCGGGTATCTGCTGCGATTGCGGGGGGAGCCTGGTGCTTGAGGTTGGCGAAGCCGGTGGGAAGAGGGGGATTGCGATGCTTTGTGCACGGATGGCCGCTCGTTTTCCTGAGTCAGCCCTCCCATTTTCGGATAAAGGCGCTCAAGTCAGGGACCACTTCTGTGAAATAATGGCCGCCCTGCTGTACGAGGAGTAACGCTGTATGTTGAGAACCGAGCGTCCCGGCGACATGCTGCCAGTCTACGAACTGGTGAGCGCCGCCTTTGGTCGTCCCGACGAGGCCGAACTGGTCAATCGCCTGCGCGAGTGTGGGGCCGCCGTGGTCACCATGGTCGAGGAGGAAGAGTACGAGTTCATGGGGCACCTGATGCTGAGCCCGATCACCATTGACGGCCAGGAAGGTCCCTGGCTCGGGCTGGCGCCGGTGGCCGTGCATCCGGACTGGCAGGGGCAGGGCATAGGCTCGGATCTGGTGCGGGAGGGGCTGGATACGGCCCTCGAGATGGACTGGAAGGCGGTAGTGGTGCTCGGCGATCCGGCTTACTATGGCCGCTTCGGCTTCAGGCCCGCCAGCGACTTCGGCCTGCACTGCATCTACGAGGTGCCCGCCGACTGCTTCATGGCGATGGAGCTGCAGCCCGGGGGGCTGGCCGGCCTGCAGGGCGAGGTGCTCTACCACCCCCTGTTCGACGAAGAGCCGGTGGAATAACCGCCTGAATGCCATAGAAGAAGGACCCGTTTCAGGGTCCTTCTTCATTTCAATCCTTCCCTCACTGGGCCAGGGATTTCAACTGCTGCCTGCCCGGCGGGTTGTTCCAGTCGATGGGACCGTGGGTGAAGCGATACTGCAACCTTGGCAGACTGAGCTCCAGCCACTCCTCCCTGAAGTAGGCATAGCCCTGGTCCCAATCCGGGTCATTGGCCCAGCCGGTTTGCAGGAAATGGAGCCGGGTGCCCTGACCTTCGGGCACGAAGCGCAGGCTGACCTGGGTCTTCTGCTGACGGATATGGGGAAACTGGGGCGGGAAATTCCAGCTGAAGCTGAGCAAGTCATGGGGCATGACCGCCATCACCCGGCACCCTTCGCTGCCGCGCTCCCCCAGCGGGGCCTCTGGCCTGAAATAGATTTCGAAAGGACCGTTGGGTTCCGGCACCATCAGACACTCCGGCGCAAGGAAGCTGCGCAGACCGCTCTCCGTGGTCCAGGCCCGCCAGACATCGTCGATGTGGGCGGGTACCAGTATGCTGCCTTCTATTTGCTTGTTATCCATAAATCAGTGAACCTCAAACCAGTCATGGACGGGACCCAGGCAGTATAGCCCCTAAGGCGATAAAATAGGCAGCCCTGCATCACAGCATCACGTTTTCAAGGGGGTCCATATTGCCGATTTGACAGCGCGGCGGGATCCATCGAGAGTGGGGCAGTGAGCAGGCAAATCAAGGATGTCTTCATGATCAGAATGATGCGAGATGCAGATGAACCCATGCTGGCACAACTGTTCCTCAAGGGGAGGCGGCAGGCCTTTCATTGGGTCGAGCCCTCCCTGTTTCGGCTGGAGGATTTTGCCGAGCAGACCCGAGGTGAGCAGATCTGGGTGGCGGAGAAGGGCGGTACCCCTTGCGGATTTGTCTCCATATGGGGCCAGGATAGTTTCGTGCATCACCTCTATGTGGTGGCCGACTGGCATGGGCAGGGAATGGGGCGGGCCTTGCTGGCCGCCGGGCTGGCCGGACACAAGCCCCCGGCATCCCTCAAGGTGGCCACCCGCAACACCACGGCGCTGGCGTTCTATCATCGGCTGGGTTGGGAAAATACCGACGAAACGGGTCACTGCGACATCACGGGTCCCTGGCGCAGGCTGGTCCTGACATCCGGCGACTAGTCTCCCTCGCGAGGCGCGCCCTCTGCCCCGGCAGAGGGCGGCATCAGGGCCATCCCGTCCACCGCAGCCCCCCGGACAGGCTGCCAGAGCCGGCTCAGGCATGAATGCAATCCACAAAAAAAGGCCACTTCCTGCGAAGTGGCCTTTTCCAAACGTTTGGTGGAGCTGGGGGGATTTGAACCCCCGTCCAAAATTACTACATCCTCGGTACTACATGCTTAGTCACTCTTTACATTCGCCAACACGCTGCGGAGAGACACGCCACGCATTGACTAGCTCGATTGGTTTTAATGCTTCCGCCCCGAGCAGGACTTCCACACGATCCTGTGAAGGATGACCTTCCAATTCCCTAGGACACAGGCAAGCTAGGGGAGAAGGGCTCAGCGCAGGTTATTAAGCTGCGAGTGCGTAGTTTTCGTCGTTTGCGACTATTTTTTTGCGGTTTGTTAACGAGGCCTACCGCACCTCGGCATGCACCTTGGGTTTCGTGAATCTTGTCGAATCCAGAATCAGCCCCAAGTTGTCAAAAGCGATTGTACGCAAAAATCCTGCCATGGCAAGGCGTTGATGGCAATCGACCGGCACGGGCCGGTCGATTGCTGGTTTATTGGTCACCGCACGGGGGCTGGCGGCGCACAATCAACCGCGGTTCTTGTTCTTCATGATGCGGGCCTTCTCCCGGTCCCATTCCCGGGCCTTGGTGTCTTCCCGCTTGTCGTGCTCTTTCTTGCCCTTCACCAGGCCGATCTCGACCTTGACCCAGCACTCTTTCCAGTAGAGCGCCAGCGGCACTATGGTGTAGCCCTGGCGGGCAACCAGGCTCTCGAGCTTGTCGAGTTCACGGCGGCTCAGCAGCAGCTTGCGGGTGCGGGTCGGGTCACACACCACGTGGCTGGAGGCGGCGTTCAGCGGCAGGAAGCTGGAGCCGAACAGGAAGGCCTCGCCCTGCAGGAAGATGACATAGGCTTCGCTGATGTTGGCCTTGCCCGCCCGCAGGGATTTGACTTCCCACCCTTGCAGGGACAGACCGGCTTCCACGCGCTCTTCGATGAAGTACTCGTGACGGGCGGTTCTGTTGAGTGCAATGGTGCTGGACCCGGCTTTGTTTTTACTGTTCTTTTTGCTCATGACGGGGGCCTTTGGCAATGTTTAGGAAGGCGCATTATACGTGGGTGGCGGCGGCTGTAAAACGCGCAACCACTCGAGTGGCGGCTTTGTGAGCAGTTCGGTGATGTTTTTGGTTGGCAAGGTGATGTAAAGCTGGTCATCAGGGGCGGCAATTGTGCGCGTGACGGCCAGGTGAGCAGTTTCGGCGGTGATTTTGGCTGGCAAGGTGATAAAATCGGCCCGATTGGATGAGGAAAGCCCATGCCCCGTATTACTCGCAGTGCCCTGGTGATGTTCAGCGCGGAACAGATGTTCCGTCTGGTCAACGATGTTCACGCTTATCCCGAGTTTCTGCCCGGTTGTGTCGGCAGCCGCGTTCACGAGACTGGCGAGGACTACATGATGGCCTCGGTGGATGTGGCCAAGGCGGGCATCGCCAAGACCTTTACCACCCGCAACCTGCTCGACGCTAACCGTGCCATCAAGATGGAACTGGTGGAGGGCCCCTTCAGCAAGCTGGCGGGCTGGTGGACCTTCACGCCGCTGGACGTGGATGCCTGCAAGGTGGAGTTCGATCTCGATTTTGAATTTACCTCCAAGCTGATCGAGCTGGCCTTTGGCCAGATCTTCCGCGACCTGGTGAGTTCCATGGTGCTCGCCTTCTCCAACCGCGCCAAGGTGGTCTACGGTGTCTGAGCTGCTCAATATCGAAGTGGCCTATGCCCTGCCCGAGCGGCAAACCGTGCTGTGCATCCGGGTGGCCCCGGGCACCAGCGTGCTGGCCGCCATCGAGCTGTCCGGCATAGTGCAGAAGCACCCGGAGATCGATCTCTCGGTCAACAAGTTCGGCATCTACAGCCGTCCGGTCAAGGGAAGCGAGCCGGTGCAGGACGGGGATCGCATCGAGATCTACCGCCCCCTCATCGCCGATCCCAAGGAGATGCGCAAGAAGCGGGCCGAGAAGGCCAAGGAAGAGGGGCGGGCCGACGTGGTCACCGGCGGGCGCCCCGATGTGCACCGCAAGCGGGACGATGGCGAATCGACCTGATGCGGGGAAGACCGAGCAATGAAAAGAGGCGCCATGGCGCCTCTTTTCTATTGGATGTTTTACCGCAGGGGCTGCACTGGCCTGGGCCTTACAGAGTGAGCAGCCGCTCGTTCTGCACTATCTCGACCCCCTGAGCCTGGTCGGCGAGTACCGTCATGGCATGGGCCACCTGGCTCGCCTCTATGGCCCGCCAGCGCCTGAGGGGCCCCTGCAGCAGGGGCTTTATGCAGGGATAGATGGCTTGAACTATCTGCTCGGAGCGGCGCGAAGGCTGGCGATGGCCGAGCAGCATGGCGGGGCGCAGTATGACGAGCCGCTGCCACGCCTGCGCCAGCAAGGCCTGCTCCATCTCGCCCTTGGTGCGGGGATAGAGGGCGGGAGAGCGCGGATTGGCCCCCAGGCTGGAGACGACCAGCAGGCGCCGGCAGCCGTGGCGGCGTGCGAGGGCGGCAAAGGCCAGCACATAGTCGTGATCGACCCGGCGAAAGGCCTCATCGGAGCCGGCGTCCTTGCGGGTGGTGCCGAGGCAGCAGAAGGCAATGTCGACGGGGCCGGGCAGCGCCACCTCGTCGAGGTGTTCGAAGTCTACCGGCAACCAGTGCCGGTTGGGGGCGGCCTCGCCCGGCTGGCGGCAGAGCAGGGTCAGCTGGTGCTCGGGGTCGAGCTGGCGGATGAGGGCCTGGCCGACCAGGCCGGTTGCCCCGGCGATCAGGATCTGGCTCATGTGATCTCCTTGAGGGAATGATGAGGGGCGTTGACGTCCTTGATCATGGTTCAGGGAGCGCACCTGCGAAACCCGATCGAAGGCCAGACAAGAGAAAACCGGCCTTGGCCGGTTTTATGATGCTGTCAGAGCGGGGTAGTGAAGGCGGCGGGGAGGGGGAAGTCACCCGTGGCGGTGGCGAGTCTGTCGCCCACGAAGTTCAGGGTCAGCTCCTTGCGCTCCTTGTCACCACGACCTGGCTGGAACTCATAGAGATAGTACCAGGTGTTGGGGTCAAAGCCGTCGCGCAGCATGGGAGAACCCAGCACGAACTCGACCTGCTCGCGGGTCATGCCCTGGCGCAGCTTGTCGACCTGCTTTTGTTCCACATAGTTGCCCTGAGGAATATCGATGCGATAGACCAGGCTGCAACCGGACAGGGTGAGGGCGGTCAGGGCCGCGGCAATCAGGTGTTTCATCCGCATATCGGGTTCAGATCATCCATACAGTCTTTTTTAGCTCGGCAAATCATACCCACTCCCCGTGCGGAAGTAAAAAGCCATTGATCCTCCTGCCAATAAAAAGGGCCGCGTGGCGGCCCTGACACACAATGGCGCGTCTCACATGGCGGCGCGGAAGATGGCGACTATCTCCTCGTGGCTTGCCTGCCTGGGGTTGGTGAAGCCGCAGGCATCTTTCAGGGCGTTGCTGGCCAGGATGTCGAAGTCATCGGCCCTGACCCCGAGCTGCTCTAGCCCGGTCGGGATCTTCACGTCCAGCGCCAGCTGCTTGATGGCGGCAATCGCCGCCTCGGCCCCCTGCGCGTCGCTCATGGCGCTCACGTCCACCCCCATGTGGCGGGCCACCTCCTTGAGGCGGGCGGCGCTCACCCAGGCGTTGTAGGCCTGCACATGGGGCAGCAGCACGGCGTTGCAGACCCCGTGGGGCAGGTCATAGAAACCGCCGAGCTGGTGGGCCATGGCGTGTACATAGCCGAGGCTGGCGTTGTTGAACGCCATGCCGGCCAGGAACTGGGCGTAGGCCATCTGCTCGCGGGCATGCAGGTCGTCCCCCTGGTTGACGGCGGTGCGCAGGTGTCTGGCAATCAGCTCGATGGCCATCACGGCGCTGGCATCGGTCACCGGGGTGGCGGCGGTGGAGACATAGGCCTCGATGGCGTGGGTCAGGGCATCCATGCCGGTGGCGGCGGTGAGACCGGCCGGCTTGGCCAGCATCAGCTCGGGATCGTTGACCGACATCAGCGGGGTGACGTGTTTGTCGATGATGGCCATTTTCACGTGACGCGCCTCGTCGGTGATGATGCAAAAACGGGTCATCTCGGAGGCGGTACCGGCCGTGGTGTTGATGGCGATAAGCGGCAGCTGCGGCCTGGCGGAGCAGTCCACCCCTTCATAATCCTGGATGCTGCCCCCGTTGGTGGCCACCAGGGCGATCCCCTTGGCGCAGTCATGGGGGGAGCCGCCCCCCAGCGAGATGACGCAATCGCAGCCATGGGCCTTGATCATGGCCAGACCGGATTCGACGTTGGTCATGGTGGGGTTCGGCTTGGTTTCGTCGAAAATCACGCTTTCAATGCCATGTTCTGCCAGCAGGGCGGTGAGCCTGGCGACCACGCCTATCTGGTTGAGGATCTTGTCGGTGACGATCAGCGCCTTGCGAAAGCCATGACCCTGGATGTCGGCCGCCGCCTCTTGCAGGCAGCCCGCCCCCATCAGGTTGACCGCGGGAATGTAGAACTTGAATGTCGCCATGGTGGACTCCGTATGATTAGCCATTAAGTGGTATACGGGCCCCAACATAACAGCGTCAGAGGGGATGAAAAGGGGTCAATGGTATCTGATTGACAACTTTATGGACTCGATCACGTACCGAAAAACCGGGGCCAGGCGGGGATTGACAGGGGCCCTTGCCTCTTGTTCGGTATAAAAACGTTTTTCAAGAAATTCATCAGGTTAGCAAACGTTTTGCCGGTTTTTTAGGGCCGCTGATGCGCGGAAGTGTGAAGCGCGTCAAGGAATTGGAAAGCGCTTTCGACCATAGTTGGCGCCTTCCCCAATGGAGGGAAACAGGCTCGAAAATACCATAAAGAATCACCTTAACTGCGCTCGGCTGCGAGGCGGCGGGATGCAACCAGGAGTCCACTATGTCTGATGTATTTCACTTGGGTTTGAAGAAAGCGGATCTGCAAGGCGCCACCCTGGCGATCGTTCCCGGTGACCCCGAGCGCGTGAAGCGCATCGCAGAGCTGTTGGACAACCCTGTGCACCTGGCCAGCCATCGTGAGTTCACTACCTGGCGCGGCGAGATGGACGGCAAGGCCGTGATCATCTGCTCCACCGGCATCGGCGGCCCGTCCACTTCCATCGCGGTGGAAGAGCTGGCCCAGCTGGGTATCAATACCTTCCTGCGTATCGGCACCACGGGTGCCATCCAGCCGCACCTGAACGTGGGTGACGTGATCGTCACCACCGGCTCCGTGCGCCTCGACGGTGCCAGCCTGCACTTCGCACCCATGGAGTTCCCGGCCGTGGCAGACTTCGACTGCACCACTGCGCTGGTCAACACCGCCAAGGAGATGGGTTCCAAGCTGCACGTGGGTGTGACTGCCTCTTCCGACACCTTCTACCCGGGTCAGGAGCGTTATGACACCGTATCCGGCCGCGTAGTGAGCCGTTTCCAGGGTTCCATGAAAGAGTGGCAAGCCATGGGCGTGCTGAACTACGAGATGGAATCTGCAACCCTGCTGACCATGTGCACCAGCCAGGGCCTGCGCGCCGGCATGGTGGCCGGTGTCATCGTGAACCGTACCCAGCAGGAAATCCCGAACGCCGAAACCATGGCGAGAACCGAATCTGATGCCATCAAGATCGTGCTGGGCGCCGCCCGCAAGCTGATCTGATAGCACCACAAAGAGTGGGGGGTGGGGGCCGTTGCGAAAGCGCGGCCCCTATCTTTATCCGCCGTTTGCCGCTGTTCTCACTTTCCCCTTCTCCGCGTTACGCTTTTTGCCCCATCATTGCCTCAAGCACCTCCTCAAAGGGCGCCTCACATCTGATTTGCATCGACTCGCCGCTCACCGGATGCACGAAATCCAGCTCGCTGGCGTGCAGCATCAGCCTTGGCGTCTGCTCACAGCCCGGCAGCACCAGACCGCCATAGAGATCGCAGCCGAGTATGGGGTGACCCAGCAGCTGGCTGTGGATGCGCAGCTGATGGGTGCGGCCTGTCTCCGGCACCAGGCTGACCCGGGTCAATGGCAAGGGCTCGCCCCCAGCGCCCTCGCGCACCAGTCGCTCCACCACCCGATAGCGGGAGCGGGCGGGCTTGCCGCTGGCGCAGATCTTCATCAGGGGGAAGATCGCCGGGTCCTTGGCGATGGGGGCGTCGATCACCCCCTCATCGTCCGCCAGATGGCCGCACAGCAGGGCGTCATAGGCCTTGCCCACCGCCCGCTGGCTGAACTGCTGGCACAGCATCCCGTTGATGCCCTTGTCTCTGGCCACCACCATGAGACCTGAGGTGCCAAAGTCGAGGCGGTGCACCAGGGTGCAGCCGGGGTAATCCTGTACCAGCCGATGGTGGACAGAGTCGAGGTTCTGAGGATTTTTGCCAGACAGGCTGAGCAGGCCGCTCGGCTTGTTGATGAGCAGCAGGTGTTCATCCTCGAACAGGATCTCGATGGCGGCATTGCAAGGGGGGGCGATAAAGGTATCGACGATGGCGGACATGGGCGGCTGCGGGCTGGAAACGGGGGGCGATCATACTCCAAGCGGCGGCGCGGGGCGAATCGGGACGAACTGGCCAGTGCCTGCCCGGCGGGTCTGGTGGCAAGTGATTGATAATGCAGGAAGGCCCCGTTTTGTGACCCCTTCCCGAGTTCATTCGGCGCTGGCTTGCTAAGGTATGGCTCCCTGTCATGTCGTAAGGAGCCTCTCCATGGCGTTGCCCGTTATTCTCGATTGCGATCCCGGCCACGATGATGCCATCGCCCTCATACTGGCGCTGGCGAGCCCAGAGCTCAAGGTGCTGGCGGTGACCACCAGCGCGGGCAACCAGACTCCGGACAAGACCCTCAACAACGCCCTGCGCATCCTCACCCTGCTCGGTTGCCACGACATTCCGGTGGCAGCGGGGGCGCCCAAACCCCTGATGCGCGATCTCATTATCGCCGACAACGTCCACGGGGAGTCGGGACTCGACGGCCCCACATTGCCGGATCCCGCCTTTGCGCCTCAGGCCATGACGGGCCTCGAATTGATGGCCAAGTGCCTGCGCGAGAGCCCGGAACCGGTCACCCTGGTGCCGACCGGCCCCCTCACCAACGTTGCCCTGCTGCTGGCGGCCCATCCTGAGTTGAAATCCAGGATTGCCCGCATCGTGCTGATGGGCGGCGCGGCGGGGGCGGGCAACTGGACCCCGGCGGCGGAATTCAATATTTATGTGGACCCGGAAGCAGCCGATATGGTGTTCAACGCCGGTATCCCCATCACAATGTGCGGGCTGGATGTGACCCACGAGGCCCAGGTGATGGACGAGGATATAGCACGGGTGCGTGCCATCCCCAACCCGGTGGCCCAGTGCGTGGCGGACCTGCTCGATTTCTTCATGATCTACCACAGGGATCCCAAGTGGGGATTTGCTGGCGCGCCGCTCCATGACCCCTGTACCATCGCCTGGTTGCTGGCACCGACGCTGTTCCATGGGGTAGAGTGCCGGGTCGATATCGAAACCGGAGGCACCCATACTACCGGCATGACGGTAGTGGATCGCTACGGGCTCACCGGCAGACCGGCCAATGCGCGGGTGTTGCTGGGGCTGGACAGGGTCGGCTTCATCGATCTGCTGGTGGGGCGTCTAAGGGCATTTGACTAAGAACTCGGACATCGAATAAGGGGTTGGGAATGTGGAAAGGGACGTTGGCACTGCTGACATGTATGCAATTGACGGCCTGTGCCACCCCCTTCGAGAGGATGTGGCAGGGGCTGGCGACCTGCGATCTGGACGATCTCTACCTGGACAGCGAGAGCGGTGAGCCGTCCCACCCGCTGCTCAAGACCTTCACCCCTGACAAGACGTCAGACGGCTTCGCCTGGTACAAGACCCACCAGGAGCTTCATGGCCTGCCCATCACGGGATTTCTGATCCCGGCCTCGACCTTCGAGGTGCACGCCCTGTTTGTCGACACCCCCATCGCCAATGCGCGCAGGCTGACCCACAACGCCTACGGCAGCGAGTTTGCCGACGAGCAGAAGCACGACAGGGGGGAGGCCCCCCTGCTGCTGCGTGACCCGGGCAACCCCAAGCGCTCCATCATCGACTGCACCAAGGGGGAGTCGGCGGATCCGCTGCCGGAGGAGCCCTTCCCGGAATAGGGGGCACATCCTGCAGATAAATAGAGAGGGGAGCCTGGGCTCCCCTCTCTATTTATCGATTGCCAGCTCGCCCTCAGGGATAACCCAGGGTCTGCTTGATGACCGGCAGCTGAGCCTTGATCCAGTCAGGATTGATGGGGCCCCAGTCGCTGATGCGATAGTGGCCCTGCAGGTGGCGAGCCCCCTCGGTCTGCTCGAAGGCGCAGCTGATGTCGAGCTCGGCCAGGGCGCTCAGGGTGTCCTGGGCGGTGCGGCGCGGCATGCCGGTGGCGGCCATGATGGCCGGCACCGTATCGGTACCCTGACTGATCAGATGGGCCACGTAGAGCCGCCGGTAGAAGCTGGTGCGGGTCTTGCTCGGCTCCGTCATTGTGCTTCTCCGCCTGATGCCGGTGCGCTCCTCATATCTCGTCCTCGAGACGGTCGAAGTAGCGCCAGGTGGCGATGGCGGCCTTGCCCATCACCAGGGCCCAGATGCCGAACCAGAACCAGCGGAAGAAGCTCCAGGTAGAGGCGTCAGGATCCGTGCTCTCGATCTTGGTGACGTTGGGGAACATGGTGAACATGTTAATCCGCCAGCCATAGGAGGTGATGATGGCCAGACGCTTCTCGAACTCCATGGACTTGGCCTTGGCCTGCACGTCGGCGGCATTGAACTTGAAGTAGAAGGGCCAGCCCCAGCCGGTATCTTCGTTGCGGAACACCCGGATCTTCTCGCCGGGGCGCTCGGTGTAGATGTAATAGACGTCGGTGGTGGGGCCGTCTGCCGGGTTCTTCTGGCTGATGGGGCCATCCTTGTCGGTGCGCTTCACCTCGACCCCTGTGATGGTGGCGATGGTGTGTTCCGGCAGGTAGAAATCGAGCCAGAGCGCGGAGAGCAGGGCGACGAGGCCCAGCGTGATAAAAGCGGGTTTCTTGAACTTCAGGCTCATGGTGTTCTCTGGGTGAGGGGGAATGACGTGCCTCTACCATACCCATATTTGTGGATGCAGCCCAGCCCCTAATGGCGCCTTGCGGGCAAAAAGCCGTTTTAAACGGGAGGGCCAGACCCCGGGGCGGGGCCCGGAGTTTGTCAACGAGAGGGGAGTATTACAGCTGGAACTGGGCGAGCTGCCTGCGCTGCTGCTCGGCGAGCTGTGACAGTTCATGACTGGCGGCGGCGCTCTGGGTGATGCCGGCCACGTTCTGGTTCACTATCTCGTGGATGTTGGTGATGTTGCGGCTGATGTCGGCGGTGACGCAGGACTGCTCCTCGGCGGCGGTGGCCACCTGGGCATTGGCGCCATTGATCTGGTTGACCGCCTCCGTGATGCCCCCCAGCAGGTCTTGCACCTCGGCGGAGAGACGCTGGTTGTGGCCGAGGATCTCCAGGGTCTCCTGCACGCCGCTGTTGGCCGACAGGGACTGGCTCTGCAACTGCTCTATGATGGCCTGGATCTCCTTGGTGGAGTCCTGGGTCCGCGCCGCCAGCAGGCGTACCTCGTCGGCCACCACCGCAAAGCCTCGGCCGGTTTCACCGGCACGGGCGGCCTCGATGGCGGCGTTGAGCGCCAGCAGGTTGGTCTGTTCCGAGATGCTCTGAATCACCTCGATCACCTTGCCGATCTGCTCGGACTGGGACTTGAGGCGCGCGACCACTGTGGCGGCGTTCTCCAGGCTGCCCGCCATGCGGCCGTTGGCCTGGATGCTCTCGGCAAACAGCGCCAGCCCCTGCTCGACCCGGCTGTTGGCCTCTCGCGCCAGCTCATCGGCCAGTGCGGCATTGTGGTTGACGTTGTCGGCCGTGCTGGCCAGCTCGGTGACGGCGGAGGCCACCTGCTCGGTCTCGCTGCGTTGCTGCTGGGCGTTGGCCTCGGACTGGGTCATGACGGCGGCCAGCTCGGTGGCGGCGGAGGCCACGTTGCCGCTGATGCCGGTCAGGGCATGGATAGTGCTGCCAAGCTGGCTCAGGGTCTGGTTGATGTCCTTGGCCAGCTGGCCCAGCTCGTTGTTGCCTTCGGCCTTGGCGCGCACGTTGAAGCGGCCGAGGGCGACGGCGTGCATCACCTCCTGCAACTGACCGATGGGCTGGACGATGCGACCGGAGAGCCACCAGCCACCGCAGAGGGCAGCGATCAGGGTGGCGGCCATCAGCAGCAGGGTCTGCAGCAAGGTGGCGTGGTAGTGGGCCTGTTCCAGGGCGATTTCCTGCTGGATCAGCTGATTGATGTGGGCAGAGAGGGAGTCTATCTGCTTGATGAGCTGCTCCCCCAGCTCGCGAAAGCGCAGCCGGGATGGCTCATAGCCGGCTGGCTCGACCCCGTCCCGATATTTTTGGGCCAGCAGTGGCAGCATGTTGCTGCGGGTATGGCCGAGATAGGCCTGCAAGGCCGCCGCCACCTGGTTGTTGTCCTGCTCGGCTCCGCTGATCACCAGCCGGGACAAGAGGCCGCTTATCTCCTGCTCGGCGGCATTGAGCGTGCCGGGCAGCTCGGCGAAGCGGGCCTGATCGTAGAGGCCGTAGATGGCGTTGGTGCGCAGCCGGTAGGTGGCGTGGATCAGGGCGGCGATGTCATCCTTGTGGCGGGTGACGCTGGCGGTGGTGTCGTTCATGTCCTTGATTGCACCGTCTATCTCCTGCTTGCTGATCACGGCCATGAGCAGCATCAGCAGACTGGCGAGCAGTAGTGGAATGAGAACTTGCAGACGAATGGACAGATTATTCAAAGACATGAAAGATCCTAACCCAAAAGAGGAGTGAGGCGGCATCTTACACAGGCGCGACAACTCTTGTCACAGGGTTTTTAAGGCTGAATCCTTGCTGAACGCAAAGGTTTTTCTTGTGTTAAAAGAACGTGATAGGCAAGATCGACTGCTTGTTACCTGGAGGTGTAGTGTGTCCGACTGGATTGATCCCGCCATCTTGGCGCTCTTTATTCCCACGTTTTTCTTTGTCTCCGTGACTCCCGGCATGTGCATGACGCTAGCGATGACCCTGGGCATGAGCCTGGGGGTTCGCCGCACCCTGCACATGATGTGGGGGGAGCTTATCGGGGTCGGCCTGGTCTCTGTGCTGTCGGTGATCGGGGTGGCGGCCGTCATGCTCAACTATCCGGCCCTGTTCTCGGCCTTCAAGTACGTGGGCGGTGCCTATCTGGTCTGGCTCGGCATCCAGATGTGGCAGGCCAAGGGCAAGATGGCGATTCCGGCGGATCTCTCGGCCGGGCAGGAGACCAAGCCGCTCGGGTTGGCGCTGCAGGGTTTCGTCACCGCCATCGCCAATCCCAAGGGGTGGGCCTTCATGGTATCCCTGCTGCCCCCCTTCATCAATGCGGCTAAGCCGATGGCCCCCCAGATAGGCGCCCTGGTGGTGCTCATCCTGGTCATCGAGTTCTCCTGCCTGCTGCTCTACGCGAGCGGTGGCCGCACCCTGCGCCACTTCCTCGCCAGGAGCGGCAACGTCACCCTGATGAACCGCATCGCCGGCTCGCTCATGCTGTTTGTGGGCGTCTGGCTGGCCTTCGGCTGAGGCGATCGGAATGAAAAGGCCACCTCCCTGCCGGGGAGGTGGCCTTTTTCGTGGGGGGCTGACGGCCGGGGTCAGTCGGTGAGGCAGTCCGGATCGAACACGTATTCGCCGTCCAGCCAGCGCAGGATCTCGGCGACGCAGGCCTGATCCTGGAACGGCAGGTAACGGCTTTTGAGGTGGATGATCTGCTCCGGGGTGAGCTGGGCCAGGCCTATGTCCTGGAACAGCGGCAGATCGGCCTCTATCATGGCGGAGATCTGCGGCCCGCAGGTGGCGTTGAGGGAGGTGTGCAGCGCCTGATCCGGATCGTACTGGTGGCCGAGTCGGTAACTCATGGGCAGGGTGGCGAGCGGCAGCACGGAGAGCGCCGCCTGCTTCATGGGATTGACCGCGTGGCCGGCGGTGAGATCCGCGAGCTCTGCCGGGCGGTTCTCGAAGGCACGCAGGTGCAGGAAGCTGCTCGCCTTGCTGCCGTCGTTGACCGGGTAGTTGTCCCACAGGAAGGGCTTGCGGTGCAGCCAGTCGGCGGCCTGCTTGAGGTGGGCGGCCGGGTAGTCGGTGGAGCAGACTCTGGGGCCTGTCCAGAAGATGTCAAAACCCTTGTCCAGCCCCTGGCCCAGATCCGTCAGATAGTGGGGGGGCATGGCGCCGAACACCTTCTCCAGCACAGGATCCGTCGAGTAGTAGCTGGGGCAGAAGATGAGACGGCTGGCGCCGGTGTGGGCCGCGATGTCGTGGGCTATGGTGAGCTGCCAGTGGGCGAGATCCGGGGTGTCCCCCTTCATGTCGTCAAACAGCACCGCCAGTATGTCGGGCTTGAGCGCCTCCTCGATGAGGCGCACCTTCTCGAGCAGGGCCGGGCGCTTGTGCGCGTAGTCGTGATGGGCGCCCATGGGGCTCAACCCCACACCGAAGGCGAGGCCGTTGTCCCGGCACTGCTGGGCCAGCTGGCGCAGGTGGTCGAGCTGCTCCCTCGGCCAGGGCTCGGCCCAGTGCTTGCGCAGATAGCCGTCTTCCTTGGGGGCGTAGAGGTAGAAGCCATAGCCATGGCGGGGCAGCCACTGGGCATAGCGGGCACGGGCCTCCCAGCTCCAGCCCTTGCCGAAGAAGCCCTCGATCAGCCCCAGTCGGGGGGAGGGAGGATACAGACCAGACAACAGGGTTTGATAAGGCATGGGTCACTCCCTTCTCGCCGGGCGCCGGTTCACCGTCCTGGCGGGAACGGGCGCCGAGTATGTGTATTGAACAGGGTCCGGCTTGCGCCCTAGACCGGATCTTCTTCCAGGAAGCGTACCCCTATCTTGCGAGGCTCACCCTCTTCCATCTCCGCCACCGTCCAGAGCAGGCCCTGCCAGGCGACGTGGTCACCCACTACCAGATTATCGCCCAACTGATGGGCAATGAAATCGCCCAGGGTCTGATCCGCCACCTCGCTCACATCCAGCCCGTACAGCGGGGCGAGATCCACCAGCCTGGCGGTCGCCTCCAGCAGGAAGTCACCGAAGAAGCGCGGGCCCAGATCCTGCTCCGGCGCCTGGCTGAACAGCTGGCCGAGGGCGGGCAGATCGCGCTCGTGGCCGATGACGCAGAGGATGTCGTCCGACTGCAGGCAGGTACTGCCCGAGGGGTGCAGCAGCTCCCGGCCGCGGAACAGGGCGCAGATGCGGGTACCCTGGGGCATGCGCAGCTCCCGCAGGGGCGAGCCTATGCACCACTTCTCGGCGCTCAGGCGGTAGACGAAGGTCTCCCACTGGCTGTCGAGATCGATCTCGAGCCCGGAGCGGTTGATGGGGGACGGCGGCGCCGGCACCTCCACCCGCGCCAGCCGGGAGGCCAGCGGCAGCGAGCTGCCCTGCAGGATGAGGGAGACCAGCACCACGAAGAAGGCGACATTGAAGTAGAGCTGGGCATTGGGCAGCCCCGCCATCATGGGGAAGACCGCCAGTATGATGGGCACGGCGCCGCGCAGGCCGACCCAGGAGATGAACCAGCGCTCCCGGGGGGCGAAGTTCTTGAACGGCAGCAGGCCTATCCAGACCGACACCGGGCGGGCAAAGAGGATCATCCACATGGCCAGCGCGAGCGCTGGCACGGCGATGGGCAGCAGATTGCTCGGGGTGGCGAGCAGCCCCAGCACCAGGAACATGCCGATCTGGCTGAGCCAGGTCAGGCCGTCCAGCACCGACAAGGTGGTGCTGCGGCTACGCAGGGAGAGGTTGCCAAGCAGCAGGCCGGTGAGGTAGATGGCGAGGATGCCGCTGCCTCCCACCGCCGTGGTGAGGGCGAAGATGAGCAGGCCGCCGCTCACCGTGAGCAGCGGATAGAGTCCCGGGGCCAGGCGGGCCGTGTTGATGAGTTTCCACAGCAGCCAGCCCCCACCGAGGCCTATGCCAGCGCCCAGGCCAAACTGCTTGATGAGTTGCAGCAGCAGGAAGCCAGCGTCCAGCCCCTGCTGGGCGGTGGCCAGCACCTCTATCAGGGTGACGGTGAGAAAGACCGCCATGGGATCGTTGCTGCCGGACTCTATCTCCAGGGTGGCGCTGACCCGCTCGTTGAGGCTGCGCCCGCCGAGCAGGGAGAACACAGCCGCCGCATCGGTGGAGCCAACGATGGCGCCGATCAGCATCCCCTGCATCAGGCTGAGGTCAAACAGCCAGGCGGCGGCCAGACCCGTGAGGCCTGTGGTGATGGCCACCCCGACGGTAGCGAGCGACAGGGCGGGCCAGAGTGCGACCCGAAAGGAGGAGACCCGGGTGCGCATGCCGCCATCCAGCAAAATGATGGCCAGCGCCAGGTTGCCCACCAGGTAGGCGACCGAGTAGTCGGCGAAGTGGATGCCGCCGGGGCCATCCTCACCGGCCAGCATGCCGACGGCGAGGAAGATGACCAGGATGGGGATGCCGACCCGGGACGAGAGCGCACTTAACAGGACACTGGCTCCCACCAACAAGGCACCGATAAAAAAGAAACTGTTGATGGTGGTGGCATCCAATGGCGAACTCCTTATGGCGGGCGGCAAAACAGGCACATTATATGCAGATTGAACCCCTTTGTGTGGCTTAATTGTGCATCGTTTTGCAGTTTTTTACGGTGGTTGTGCTGTTTTTAAGCAGTAGGCGCGGGGCCTGAGGGGGACGAGAAAGAGGGGAAAGGAGTGGCAATTGGTGCCCATTTTCAGGGGCTGGGGCCGGGTTGTCAGCAGGCTGGCATCGAGCCTGGCAGGGGCCGGAGTGGGGGGGAGGCAGGAGCGCCATCGGGCTCCTGCGGGGGAGGTCAGTCGTCCTCGTCGTCCTTGACTTCCCGGATCTTGTCCTTGTATTTCGGCAACTGCTTTTCGAGCTGTTTCATGTCCTTGATGGCATTGAGAAACAGGCCGAGCAGAAACAGCAGCGGCAGGCCTATCCATAACCACAGACTCATCAGATTCTCCTTTCGGTGTGACCGGCGGTGACATAACGGGCCAGGATCTCGTCGAGATGGGCCAGTATGCGCGCCTTGCCTTCAATATCCGCCTGTTGCAGGCAAAGCGCCAGCGCATCCGGATCCAGCCGCTGTTCGGCGGACTCCAGGGCGAAACTGATGTGCCAGGGCTCGTAGGCGACCCCCTGAGCCGCGTCCAGCGGTTTGGCATAGGGCAGGAAGAAGCCGAAGTCGCTCATATGATCCCCGAGCCATTCGCCGAGGTCGGCAAACCAGCCTCCCGCCTCATACTCCCAGGGCTCCAGCGCCAGCTTGGTACCGGCGGGCAGGCAGTCGGGATCATAGATGTCGAGATCCGTGCCCCAGTGGTGGCGGCTGGTGCCCGGCAGGGCGCTCCAGCGCAAGATGGCGTGCAGCCGCTCGGTCTCGCCCAGTTGCAGCGCATCCAGCGGGCGGTTGTCGGCATCCAGCAGGGGCCGCTCCCCGCGCCACTTGCCATTCCAGATGGCGAGCTGGCGCTCGAAGCTGCGCCAGCTGGAGGCGGCCTGCAGGTTGAACCCTTCATAGGCGGCCGCCACCTGCATGTCGTTGAAGGCCGCCGCCGTGGCGGCGGTCAGACGGTGGGGCCCGCGCCCCACCAGGATGAGGTGGCTCTCGTCGAGCCCAAGCAGTTGATCCTGGGTCATGCCAGCAAGTGCTCCAGCACCCCTTGGTACATCTCCGCCAGCAGATCCAGATCGTCCGCCTTCACGCACTCGTTCACCTTGTGGATGGTGGCGTTGACCGGACCCAGCTCGATGACTTCAGCGCCAGTTGGCGCGATAAAGCGTCCATCGGACGTTCCGCCCGTGGTGAGCAGGGCAGGCTGCTGACCGTTGACCGCCGCCACGGCGGCGACTGTGGCTTCCAGCAGGGCGCCGGTGTCGGTCAGGAAGGGCTGGCCTGATAGGGTCCACTTCAGCTCGAAGTCCAGGCCGTGACGGGTCAACAGCGCCTCGACCCGCTCGCGGATGTCAAGATCGGTGAGCTCTGTGCTGAAACGGAAGTTGAACTGTACCTGCAATTCGCCGGGGATGACGTTGGAGGCGCCGGTCCCGGCCTGGATGTTGGCGATCTGGAAGCTGGTGGGAGGGAAGTAGGCGTTGCCCTCGTCCCAGACGGTGGCGGCGAGCTCCGCCAGGGCCGGTGCCGCCTTGTGGATGGGGTTGTCCGCCAGATGAGGGTAAGCCACGTGGCCCTGTACCCCGCGCACCAGCAGATCCCCGGTGATGGAGCCGCGACGGCCGTTCTTCACCACGTCCCCCACCAGGTTGGTGGAGGAGGGCTCGCCGACGATACACCAGCGGATCTTCTCGTTGCGCGCCTCCAGGGTGTCGATGACGCGCACCGTGCCGTTGATGAAGGGGCCCTCTTCATCCGAGGTGATGAGGAAGGCGATGGAGCCCTGGTGATCCGGGTGCTCGGCCACGAAGCGCTCGGTGGCCACCACCATGGCGGCCAGCGACCCCTTCATGTCGGCGGCGCCCCGGCCATAGAGCATGCCATCCTTGATGGTCGGCTCGAACGGCGGCGTATGCCATTTGTCCAGCGGGCCGGCGGGCACCACGTCGGTGTGGCCGGCGAAGCAGAACAGCGGCCCCTCGCTGCCACGGCGGGCCCAGAGGTTGGTGGTGTCTTCAAACACCATGGGTTCGATGACGAAGCCCAGGCGCCCGAGGCGCTCCGCCATCAGGGTCTGGCACCCTTCGTCCAGCGGGGTAACGGAGGGGCGGCGGATCAGATCCTTGGCCAGTGCGATGACATCCGACATCGGCGTTCCTTAACAGAAAAGTTTAACGAGAGAAGAGGGATTGGTAGTGGTCTGCCTTGAACCCCAGGGTCAGCTCGCCATCGCGATCCAGCAGCGGGCGTTTGATCATGGCGGGGTGTTCCAGCAGCAGGGCGCGGGCTTTTGCGGTGTCGAGCCCTTGCTTGGCCTCCTCCGGCAGGGCGCGGAAGGTGGTGCCTCGGGTGTTGAGCAGGGCTTCCCAGCCAAGCTGGTTCAGCCAGCCGTCCAACTGGGCAGGCTCGAGGCCGTCGGCCCTGTGATCGTGAAAGCGATAGTCGATGCCAGCCTCGTCCAGCCACTTGCGGGCCTTCTTGATGGTGTCGCAGTTCTTGATGCCATAGAGGGTGGTGGCCATGGGAGATCCTATATCTGCGGGCCAGGGGCCCTGAAATCCGAACGTGAAATCATGCAAGGGCCCGATTCTGGCATTGTGGCCCAGCCATGGCAACGCTCATGGCCGGGCTGGCTGGTTTTACCAGCGGGGAGGGGGGAGAAAAAGCGAGGGCCAGCTAGCCAAAACGCGCCTGGGGGCGCGTCTTGGGGAAGGGGGCTATCAGTGCAGCGTGGTCCACTCGTGGTCGAAGACCCGGGCCCGCTCCCAGGGCGCATCCGGCAGGCTGGAGGAGAGGCCGCTGTATTTGCCCACGTCGTCCACCACTATGGCGGAGAGGATCGGCAGGTTGTTTTCGGTGCAGTACATGCGGATGCGTTGCAGCAGGGTGCGCAGCTCATCCTGGCACTGTTCCAGCCCGGCCTGCCTGGCCAGCTTGGAATAACGAATGGTGGTGCGTTCCTTTGCAGACTCGACGAGGATGTCCCACAGCTTGTAGTCGCAGGTCGAAGTCCCTGCGGTGGCTTGGCTTGTCATAGCTCTCTCCGGTGCGAAATGGTCGCTCTGTATCGACGGGCATCTTGGCCAGTTCACCCCTGACGGGCGTTGATCCAACGCAAAAAAAGTGGAGGTTGTTGGTCAGGATCTCATGCAGGGCATTCTAGTGCGTCGGGGCTGGATTGATGTACCAATTTTATTTGATTTATCAAAACATAATGCTGCCTTTCGTCATTCAAACCACTTTTAGTGATAGTAATCAAGGGGGAAGGAGGGGCTCGCCACTAGATTTCGATCCTCGATAATCTTGTCAGGAGCGCACGTTGGACCTCTTATTCGTCTCGCTCGTGCTGATGGCCGTGGTCTACGGCATCGTCAAGGATTAGCCCCCCAGGCGGTGCTGGCGCTGGATGGCTTGGGCCCCATGGGGGGCGGCTTCCATTCGAAAGCCGAACTCCTGCTACTCGATAGTATCGAGCCGCGCATCCGCCTGTTGCAGGGGGGGCTGGGCAGGCTGGCGACGTAAAGCGTCCTAGGGGGCGGGATCAGGACGGGAGGCATCAGGCTCCCGTTTTTTATGGCTGCGTGGCTGGCACCGGCTCGTCCTGGACCAGGTAGGCCAGATGATCCCGCCGCGTTACCTGCCAGCCAGCAAGGCACAAGGGTGCGGCAAAGCCCGGGCCGTCGGTCACCATGCTGTGGTACTCCCCCTGCTCGCCGCAGGCATCGAAGCCCTGGCGTTCGGCCAGTTGCTGCAACTCGGTGAGGCTGGCCGCATCCAGGATACGTCCGGCCCACTCGGGCGCCAGCACCCGGGTATCGACGCAGGAGAGGTGGGCGACGATGCCGCGCCCAAGCATGTCGCTCAGCAGCGCTTCGCGAGATTGCTGCCAGAGCGGGGTGTGGACGGTGAGCCCGAGCGGGCGGCAGCGTTCGCGGATCCAGTTTGGCGCCCCGCCCACGCTGTCGATGTCGCCGGTCACCACCCCATCGAGGGCCCACTCCTGCTGCAAGCGGCTCAGCGCCGTCTCATAGCCCAGCTCGAACGGCGCCTCTATGGTGACCAGCAGATGGGGCAGCCCCAGGGCCGCCGCCTGACGGCGCACCAGCGGCAGGGGGTGGGCGAGAAAGCGGGGTTCAGGGGGCGCAAAGGTGGCCAGGGCCACCACCTGATGGCCCGCATCGCGGGCATGGCAGAGGGCCAGCATGGCATCTTTGCCACCGCTCCAGAGCAGGATGACGCGAGACATGGATGATATTCCGGTGGTGAACGAGAGGGCATGCTACCCAGCGGCGGGGGCGCAGGTAAAGCGGATGGGTCAATCGGAACGCGAAAAAGAGAGAGGCCCCGAGCGGGGCCTCTCTGGCAATAGCGTGATAAACGCCGTTGCGATTAGAGCAAAATGGTGGTCAGCAGATAACCCAGGGAGCAGGAGGTCACTACCCCGATCAGCCCGGGAATGATGAAGCTGTGGTTGATGATGAACTTGCCGATGCGAGTGGTGCCGGAGCGGTCGAAACCGATGCAGGCCAGATCGCTCGGGTAGGTCGGCAGCACGAAGTAGCCGTAGCTCGCCGGCAGGAAGGCGATCAGCAGTTTCGGCTCCACCCCGAGCGCCAGACCCATGGGGGCGATGGCGGTGAGCGCCGCGGCCTGGCTGTTGACCAGCTTGGAGATGAGGAAGAGCACCAGGGCATAGGTCCATGGCTGGGCCTGTACCACGTGGGCCAACGACTCCTTGAGCAGCGGCATGTGGGCCTGGAAGAAGGTTTCGCTCATCCAGGCAACCCCGAATACGGAGAAGATGGCGACCATGCCCGCCTTGAAGACGGCGCCGTTGGAGATGTCGCCCGGCTTGACCTTGCAGCGCATCAGTATGATGGCGCCGGCGATCAGCATCATCATCTGGATCACCAGGTTCATGGAGAGGGGGCCTGTCTTGTCCTTGATGGTAAATACCGGACGCAGACCTTCGTTGGCACCGAGCAAGACCACGGCGGCGATGGCGGCGAAGAAGATCCAGGTCGACCAGTAGGCCTCTTTCGGGAACTTGGTGTTGAGCAGGGTTTCACCACCGCCATAGATGAAGGTGCGTTGCTCCGGATCCTGGATCTTGGCCTGGAACTCCTCATCCTTGTCCAGATCCTTGCCGCGGCGCAGGCTCCACAGGGCCGCCATGACCACACCCGTGAGAGAGGAGGGGATGGCGATCATCAGGATGTCGAGCAGGCCGTAAGCCTCACCTATACCGTGACCGGCCGCCAGAATGGAGACCATGGAGACCACGGCCACCGACACTGGCGAGGCGCAGATTGCCATCTGGGAGGCAACGGACGCCACCGCCATGGGGCGCTCGGGACGGATGTTCTTCTGCAGCGCTATGTCGGCGATGATGGGGAACATGGTGTAGACCACGTGGCCGGTACCGCACAGGAAGGTGAGGGTCCAGGTGGTGAGCGGCGCCAGTATGGTGATGTATTGGGGGTGACGGCGCAGCAGACGCTCGGCCACCTGCATCATCAGGTTGAGGCCACCGGCAGTCTGCAGAGTGGCGGCGCAACCGATCACCGCCAGTATGGTCAGCATCACCTGCACCGGCGGTTCGCCCGGCACCAGGCCGAACACGAAGGTCAGCAGGAAGAGACCTATGCCGCTGATGAGACCCAGTCCCATGCCCCCAAAGCGGGTACCCAGCAGCAAGCAGCCGAGTACCACCAAAAATTCCATCAAGATCATTCCATTACCTCGTGTGATTGAATCCATGTCCGCATCGGCCCTGGGGCCCGGGAGCATCTCTCGTTATTTGCCCCTAAAGGGTTAGTGGGTATTCTGGCACCCCTAAAGGGGTAAAAGATTGAGGTGGTTCAATAACAGACCCTTTTCCGATTTAAGTGCATAAAAACTATGGATATGCCCTTGAACAGGGGCGTTCGGGAGCGTGACAGGCAGGGGAAGGGGTGGGGGGATTTATTCGAGGATCAGGATGAGAGGTGGGGCGCCCCTGTCAGGAGTCGGCAGGGGACGATGAAGGGGCGTCGCAGGCCGGCGTTGGCCTGCGAGTCTGGATGACCGGTTCAAGCGTTCCGGTTTGGCTCGGCGGTGGTCGCCTCTTCGCAAGAGGCAATCTGCGACAGCAGGGCTGTGCGGCAGGCAGCCAGGATCTCATCGGCCAATGGCGACTCATCCGGACAGGCCCGTGACAGCATGATGGCGCCTACCATCTGTGCCATCAGCGCTATCCCCTTGGCGCGATGGGCCTGGGTGTCCTGTGCATCCTGCGTGTCGTGCTGGCCACAGGTGCGGGCCAGCATCTCTTCAATGCCGGCCTCGAAGGCGGCCTTGACCTGGGCCGGTTGCCGGGCCGCATCGGCGCACAGCGCGGCCATGATGCAGCCATCCCCAGGGGCATCGCGGTGCTCTCTGGAGAGGTAGTGACTGACAAACTCGGGGGCATCGAGGGGGCTGGTTTTCTCCAGGCTCTGTTCAAAGCCGCAGGTCGCGGCCTCCGCCATCAGATCCGCCTTGGCGGGGAAGTGTTTGTAGAAACCGCCGTGAGTGAAGCCGGCCGCCGCCATCAGATCTGCCACCCCCACGCCATCGTAACCCCGTTCGCGAAACAGCCTGGCTGCGGTGGCGACTATGTGTGCCCGGTTTGCCTGAGCCTGTGCCTTGGTGACCCTCATACCCGGTCGCTCCTCTGAATCATGGAAGTGGTGATCACTATACATTGATGTTGGTCATCATCAAAATGCTTGACTGAAAAGATTATGATCGTCATCTTTAATGCGCAGACCCCGGGAAGGGGTTGAAGGCCCTGACCCTCGATTGACCCTTGCAGCCCCCGAGCATGGCGGCGCTATGTCGGGATACGGACTACCTTCCTTCCCAGACCCATGTTCCACACGACAGAGGCACGCCATGACAGACAAGAGACTCTTCGAGGCCTATTCCCTTGGCCCCATCACCCTCGCCAACCGCATCGTGATGGCGCCACTCACCCGCAACCGTGCCGGCCCCGGCCTGGTCCCGAGCGAGCATGCCGCCACCTATTACAGCCAGCGGGCCACGGCGGGTCTGCTGATCGCCGAGGCGACTCAGGTCTCGGCCCAGGCGCAGGGCTATCAGGACACCCCCGGCCTCTACACGGCGGCGCAGATTGCGGGCTGGCGCAAGGTGACCGATGCGGTGCATGCCAGGGGAGGCCGTATCTTCGTGCAGCTGTGGCATGTCGGCCGCGTCTCCCACGTCGCGCTGCAACCCGATGGCGCGGCGCCGGTGGCCCCTTCGGCCCTCCGCGCCCAGACCAAGACCTTCGTCAACAATGAGTTCGTCGAGGTGTCTATGCCCCGTGCATTGGCACTGGAGGAGCTCCCCGGCATCGTCGACGACTTTCGTCAGGCGGCTGCCAACGCCATGGCGGCGGGTTTCGACGGGGTCGAGATCCACGGTGCCAACGGCTATCTGCTGGAGCAGTTCCTCAAGGATGGGGCCAACCTGCGTACCGACGGCTATGGCGGCTCCATCGAGAACCGCGCGCGGCTGCTGCTCGAGGTCACCGCCGCCGTGGCCAAGGAGATCGGGGCCGATCGCACCGGGGTCAGGATCTCCCCCGTCTCACCGGCCAATGGCATCTCCTGCAGCGATCCCCAGCCGCAGTACGACTATCTCGTCGAGCGGCTCAGTGCGCTGGGGGTCGTCTACCTGCACGTGATCGAGGGCGCCACCGGCGGCCCCCGGGATGTCGCCCCTTTCGACTTCGCCTCCCTGCGTCGGCGCTTCAAGCAGACCTATCTGGCCAATAACGGCTATGACCTGACACTGGCCAGCAGTGCGCTGGCCCAGGGCAAGGCGGACCTGTTTGCCTTCGGTCGCCCCTTTATCAGCAATCCGGATCTGGTCGAGCGCCTGCAGCAGGGCGCCCCGCTCGCCGCGCTCAGACCCGAGACCCTCTATGGCGGCGGCGCCGAGGGCTACATCGACTACCCGGCCCTGGCGGGGGCCGGCGAGTAAACGGACATGGGCAGGGGGCGTCATAGCAGGTCCCCTGTCGACACAGCGCCATCGGCCGTTGAGTGCCTGGCGCGACATCCATCCCGGTTCAAAACGATCACAGAGAGAATGACATCATGACCATTAAACCCAGAGTGCTTATCACAGGCGCCTCCAGCGGCATTGGCGCCACCTATGCGGACCGCTTCGCCCGGCGCGGCCACGATCTGGTGCTCGTCGCCCGCGACGAGGCGCGGCTGACGGACTTGGCCGGCCGCCTGCGCCAGGCGTACGGCGTCGCCGTCGACATCCTGCCCGCCGACCTCACCCAATCCCGGGAGCTGGCCGCCGTGGAGGCCCGGTTACGGGATGATGCCAGCATCGGCATCCTGATCAACAACGCAGGGGCGGGTCAGGTGGGTCACTTCCTCGCCCAGACCGCCAGCAGCGTCGAACAACTGGTGACCCTGAACACCACGGCGCTGGCACGCCTGGCGGCCGCCATAGCCCCGCGACTGGTGCAAGCCGGCGAGGGGAGCATCGTGAACATCGGCTCCGTGGTCGGGCTCGCGCCCGAGTTTGGCATGACGCTCTATGGCGCGACCAAGGCCTTCGTGCTGTTCCTCTCCCAGGGGATGAGCCTGGAGCTCGCTCCCGCCGGGGTCTATGTGCAGGCGGTGCTGCCCGCCGGCACGCGCACCGAGATCTGGGCACGCTCCGGCATCGATCCCGACAGCTTGCCGGAGTTGATGGCGGTGGAGGAGCTGGTGGACGCGGCCCTGGTCGGTTTCGATCGCCGGGAAGTGGTCACCATACCGCCGCTGCATGAGGCCAGTCGCTGGGATGAGCTCGATGGCGCGCGCAAGGCGCTGCTCTCCGACCTTCGGCAGGCCCATGCCGCCGAACGTTATCAGGTTGCGCCTCAGGGCCGCTGATCCCGGCAACAAGACCGGCGGTCTGCTGGGGACGGCGCCACGCCCAACCCGCAGTTCTCTCTCCAGACCGCCTCTTTTATCCTCGTGATGAGGCGTGCCTGACCTGTGCCGCTGCCCTGTGTGGGACAGGGCGGTTTGCCTGGTTCGGTCACCTCATGCTTTCTGGTAACAAGATGATGAAAGCCTTTGTGTTCAAACACTATGGTCGCTCGGCGCGGCCCGAGTTCGCCGAGCTGCCGCACCCGACCATGGGGCCGGACGAGATCCTGGTCAAGGTGCATGCCGTCGGCCTCAATCCCATCGACAACATGATCCCGCGAGGCACCTTCAAACCCCTGCTCAAGTTTGAGCTGCCCGCCGTGCTCGGCAGCGATCTGGCCGGTGTGGTGGTGGAGGTTGGCAGCCGGGTGACGCGGTTTAGGCCGGGGGATGCCGTCTATGCCAGCCTCTTCGATCTGGGGCGCGGCGCCCTGGCGCAATGGGTTGTGGTGCCCGAACATGCGGCGGCCCTCAAACCGGCCAGCCTCGACTTCGTTCAGGCGGCGTCCATTCCCATGGTGGCGCTGACGGCCTGGCAGGCCTTCACCGAGCAAGCCCCACTCGCGCCGGGCCAGAGGGTGTTCATTCCCGCGGGTTCCGGCGGCATAGGCTCCTTTGCCATTCAGCTGGCCAGGCACCTGGGGGCCTTGGTCGCGACCTCCACCAGCACGGCGAACACCGAGTGGGTAGGGCAGCTGGGGGCCGAGGTGGTGATCGACTACAGGCGGCAGGCGTTCGATGCGCTATTGCAGGGGTATGATCTGGTGCTGGGGACCTTGCGGGGCGACGCGATCGAGCGGTCACTGTCGATCCTCCGGCCGGGAGGGCGGGTTGTGTCGCTGGTCGGTCCGCCGAATGCGGCCTTTGCGCGGGCGAGAAACATGAATGTCATCATGACCGCCCTGTTTGGCCTGATGAGCTGGAAGATCCACCGTCTTGCCCGGCGACGGGGTATCACCTACGGCATGATGTTCGTGCGCCCGGATGGTGCCCAGCTGACCCTGATTGCCGCGCTGCTGGACGAGGGCAAGCTCAGGCCCGTGATCGACAAGGTCTTTCCGTTTGAACAGGCCGGCGAGGCGCTCGCCTATCTGGCGACCGGTCGCGCAAAGGGCAAGGTGGTCGTCAGCCTGGCATAGGTGCAGGGCGACGGCAGGAAATAAAAAAGCCGACCCAAGGGTCGGCTTTTTGCGATTCGCGTGCTGTCCGCGATTAGAACTCGGCGGTGCGAGGGGTGCGCGGGAAGGGGATGACGTCGCGCACGTTGCCCATGCCGGTCACATAGACCACCAGACGCTCGAAGCCCAGGCCGAAGCCGGAGTGCGGCACAGTACCGTAGCGGCGCAGGTCGCGATACCACCAGTAATCTTCCTTGTTCAGGCCCATCTCGGCCAGACGGGCATCCAGCACCTCGAGACGCTCCTCACGCTGGGAGCCACCGATGATCTCGCCGATCCCCGGGGCCAGCACGTCCATGGCGGCGACGGTCTTGCCATCGTCGTTGAGGCGCATGTAGAAGGCCTTGATGTCTTTCGGGTAGTTCTTCACCACCACAGGAGACTTGAAGTGCTCCTCGGCCAGATAGCGCTCGTGCTCGGAGGAGAGATCGATGCCCCAGGAGACCGGGAACTCGAACTTCTTGCCGCAGTTTTGCAGCACGTCGATGGCGTCGGTGTAGTCAATCTGGGCGAAGTCGGAGGCGACGAAGCGCTCCAGACGGTCGATGGCATCCTTGTCGATGTGCTGGGCGAAGAACTCCAGATCGTCGCGGCGCTCTTTGAGCACGGCGTTGAAGACGTATTTGAGCATGGCTTCGGCCAGGGCGGCGTTGTCTTCCAGGTTGGCGAAGGCCACTTCCGGCTCCACCATCCAGAACTCGGCCAGATGGCGGCTGGTGTTGGAGTTTTCGGCGCGGAAGGTCGGGCCGAAGGTGTAGACCTTGGACAGGGCACAGGCATAGGTCTCGACGTTGAGCTGACCGGAGACGGTCAGGAAGGTCTCCTTGCCGAAGAAGTCCTTGTCGTAATCCACCTTGCCTTCGGGGGTGCGCGGCAGGTTTTCCATGTCCAGGGTGGAGACGCGGAACATCTCGCCGGCCCCTTCGGTGTCGGAGGCGGTGATGAGCGGCGCGGCAATCCACAGATAGCCTTCTTCGTGGAAGAAGCGGTGAATGGCCTGGGCCAGGCAGTTGCGCACCCGGGTCACGGCGCCGACCACGTTGGTACGGGCACGCAGGTGACCCTGCTCACGCAGGTACTCGATGCTGTGGCGCTTGGCAGACATGGGGTAGGTGTCCGGGTCTTCGACCCAGCCTACTACCTTGACGTCGGAGGCCTGCAGCTCGAAGGCCTGGCCGCTGCCCTGGGAAGCCACGACCACACCGGTCACTTCCACTGAGCAGGCGGTGGTCAGACGCAGCACTTCATTCTCGTAATTGGCCAGGGTATTGGGAACGACGGCCTGTACCGGATGGAAACAGGAGCCATCGGATATGGCCAAAAATGAGATCCCCGCCTTGGAATCGCGGCGGGTCCGGATCCACCCTTTCACTGTCTGGGTGGTGCCAACCGCATACTTACCGGTCAGCACATCTACTACGGATGCGTGCGTCATCGAAATATTGTCTCCAGCTTGTTCTTGCAGCGCTATTTGCAACACTAGGGGTCTGGCCCGGGCATGAGTGGCCCACCATGGCAGACTAAGCCGTTAATCTTACCCGCGCGGGTTTGATAAACAAGCAAAAATGTCGGACCCTTGCGGGGTTTTCCCCATGAATCTTGCATGGATCCGGTCGGTTGGGCAGGGGGTGAGAGTGAAGGAACGCAGGCGGGGGCCGGATGGCTGGATACGGGTGCTCCAGGGGCTGGTGATCCTCTGCTGGGGCGGCTTTATCGTGCTGCTCTCCCTGTACCACCATGCCCGTCCCGATATTGCCTACGGCTTTCTGGTCTATGGCGGGATCCAGGTGCGCGACTATTGGGATCCCGCCCTCACCCCCTGGCTGGTGCACGGGCTCTGGAGTTGCTGCCTGCTGACCCTGGTGGTCTTGGCGCTGGAGCACAGGCGCAGCCGACGGCAAGAGGATGCCCTGCACGTCAACCTATTCATCCTGCTGCTGATCCTGGCCGCCAGCCTGCTGTTTTATTACCTGGCGTGATCCGCCGGCCTCTCCTCCTAGGACGAGGGGTCTTGGCGCTGGAGCGCAGGCGCAGCCGCCGGCAAGAGGATGGGCTGCATGTCAATTTGCTCCTTCTGCTGCTGATCCTGATCGCCAGCCTGCTGTTTTATTACCTGGCGTGATCCGTCGGCTTCTCGTCCTGGGACGAGGGGGCAGGGCGCTTGCCGAGCTGGCGCTCCACGCTGTCGAGCATCTGGTTGTAGGCGAGGGCCACCCGGCCTATCTCGTCCCCTTCATCGCCCTCCAGCCGGTGGCCGAAGTCGTGCAGATCGGTGGCCTCCTCCATGGAGCGGGTCAGCTGGTTGAGGGGGCGGACTATCCAGGTGCGTATGACCCAGAGGGTGAGCAGCAGCCCCAGCCCGAAGATGAGGGTGAGGCTCAGGGCCGAGGTGAGTATGTTCTGTTCGACCCGGGTAAAGAGGGTGTCGAGGGAGTAGTCAAAGCGCACCGCCCCCAGCACCGTGTTCTCCGGCACCTGGTGACAGCTGGTGCAGTCGGTGCCGCGAAAATCGGTCTTGGCCAGCAGGGGGCGAGTCACCACCAGCTTGCTGTGGGTGCCGTCGTGCACCACCTCCAGGCTCCCCTTGCCCGCCAGGGCCAGGGCATCGAATCTGTCCTTGGGGGCCTCGTTGTCGCGGCTAGGCCCATACTGCTTGTTGACCGGCGCCCCGCGCACTATGCGGGCATCTTCTACGTGGGCGTGATCGAGAAACTTGGCACGCAGGGTGTCGCGGGCCTCCATCTTGCCGGTCAGCATCAGCATGTTGAGGCCGTCGAAATAGGCCTCGGTCTGCTCGCGGCTCTGCTCCTTGATGAGGGTCAGGATGAGGTCGCGCTCGCGCACCGCCTGATAGGCCGCGGAAAACACCAATACCATGGAGAAGATGAAGAGCAGGAAGAAATTGATCTTGGCAGTGATGGAGAGGCGCATGGGAAAGGTACATCTGTTGGGTAAAACCCGCGCAGTCTACTCCCCTCGCCTGGCGGGTTCTGGTGTCTCGCTCACATTCTGATGAAAAAGAGCCAAAAGGCCCTGCATTCTCATGCAGGGCCTATTCATCCAGACTCAGAATTCGCCGCTGGTGATGGCCTCATGGATGGCGCGGGTCAGCACCCTCAGCTCCTCGGGGCTGATGACGAAGGGGGGCATCAGGTAGATGAGCTTGCCGAACGGGCGGATCCAGGCCCCAAGCGAGACGAACTTGCGCTGGATGCGCGCCACGTCCACCCGCTCCTTCATCTCCACCACACCGATGGCGCCGAGCACTCGCACGTCGGCTACCGCCGTGTTGAGGGTCAGCTGCACCAGCTCGGTGCGCAGCTGATGCTCGATGGCGGTTACCCGTTCCTGCCACGGGGAGGCCAGCAGCAGATCGATGGAGGCGTTGGCCACAGCGCAGGCCAGCGGATTGCCCATAAAGGTGGGGCCATGCATAAAGACCCCGGCCTTGCCGTCACAGATGGTGCGGGCGACCTGTTCCGTGGTGAGGGTGGCCGACAGCGTCAGGTAGCCGCCGGTGAGCGCCTTGCCCAGGCACATGATGTCGGGGCTGATGCCGGCCCAGTCACAGGCAAACAGCTGACCGGTGCGGCCAAAGCCGGTGGCGATTTCGTCGGCGATCAGCAGCAGGCCGAACTCGTCGCACAGGGCGCGCACCCACTGCAGGTAGCGGGGGTGATAGAAGCGCATGCCGCCGGCCCCCTGCACTATGGGCTCCAGCACTATGGCGGCTATCTCTTCGTGGCGATCGGCAACCAGCTCCGCCAGCTCCACCACGCAACTCTCGTCCCACTGGGCGTGGAAGCGGCAGCTGGGGGCGGTCACGAAATGGTGCTCCGGCAGGAAGCCCTTGTAGAGCTCGTGCATGCCGCCATCCGGATCGCAGACGCTCATGGCGCCGAAGGTGTCCCCGTGATAGCCGCCCCGCAGGGAGACAAATTTGGCGCGGGGCGTCCCCCTGGCGTGCCAGTACTGCTGGGCCATCTTGAGCGCCACCTCCACCGCCACCGAGCCGGAATCCGCCAGAAAGACCCGATCCAGACCGGCCGGGGTGATCTCCACCAGCTTGCGGCACAGCTCCACCGCAGGAGCATGGGTCAGGCCGCCAAACATCACGTGGGACATCTTGCCGAGCTGGGCGGTGGCGGCGGCGTCCAGTTCCGGCACCTGATAGCCGTGGACGCAGGCCCACCAGGAGCTCATGCCATCCACCAGTTCACGGCCGTCGCTGAGGGTGAGGGTCACCCCCTTGGCGCTGGCCACTTCATAGCAGGGCAGGGGATGGGTAAGGGAGGTATAGGGGTGCCAGACGTGGTGCAGGTCGAATTCTTGGTTGGTCATTTTGTGTTCTGTTGTCAATTGGTTTGATCTGGTCGGTGTTGACAGTCTACGCGCGCTCTCTACACTAGCCAACAATTTCAGCCACTTGGCGCCACGCCTCGCAACGAGGAGGCAGGCCGATGGCGGGTTCTGCGGTTCTTCATCCCAGGATGGCGGCGCAGGATCCCACTTATAACAACTGGAAGCCATGTATGAATGCTCTCACCCTGGGCGGTCACGCCCTTCGTCACGACTGGACCCTCGCCGAGGTTCAGGCCCTGTTTGCCCTGCCATTCAACGATCTGCTGTTCCAGGCCCAGACGGTACACCGCGCCCATTTCGACCCGAACGAGGTGCAGGTGAGCACCTTGCTCTCCATCAAGACCGGCGCCTGCCCGGAGGATTGCAAATATTGCCCCCAGAGCGCTCGCTACCACACCGGGCTCGAAACCGAGCGGCTGATGGAGGTGGAAAAAGTGCTGGAGCGGGCCCGCGAGGCCAAGGCCAACGGCTCGTCCCGCTTCTGCATGGGGGCCGCCTGGCGCAACCCGAAGGAGAGGGACATGCCCTATATCCTGCGCATGGTCGAGGAGGTGCGCGGGCTGGGGATGGAGACCTGCATGACCCTGGGGATGCTGACCGCGGATCAGGCCGCTCGCCTCGGTGCCGCTGGCCTTGACTACTACAACCACAACCTCGATACCTCGCCGGAGTTCTACGGTGACATCATCACCACCCGCACCTATCAGGACAGGCTGGATACCCTGGAGCACGTGCGCGGCGCTGGCATGAAGGTGTGCTCCGGCGGCATCGTCGGCATGGGGGAGCAGGCCAAGGATAGGGCGGGCCTCTTGATGGCGCTGGCCAATTTGCCGCGCCACCCGGAGAGCGTGCCCATCAACATGCTGGTCAAGGTGAAGGGGACGCCCCTGGAGAACGAGGAGAACCTGGATCCGTTCGAATTTATCCGCACCATAGCGGTGGCGCGCATCATGATGCCCGCCTCCCACGTGCGCCTTTCGGCAGGGCGGGAGAAGATGAACGAGCAGATGCAGGCCATGTGCTTTATGGCGGGTGCAAATTCGATTTTTTATGGCTGCAAGCTGCTCACCACGCCAAACCCGGATGAAAACAGCGACATGCAACTGTTCAAGCGGCTCGGCATCCGCCCCGCCCAGCGGGCCCAGAAACCGGATGTGGTGCAAACATTGGAACTGGAAGCAGAGCTGCTGGCCGAGGTGAGCCGCCAGAGCGAGCCGAGCGAGATCTTCTACGATGCCACCCGCCCCCGCGCAGGTGCCGTCCGTCCATGACTTCCCCTGTTGTCACCGGCCCCTTCGCGCTGGGGGAGGCCCTGGCCGAACGTGAGCAGGCGGCCCTGCTGCGCAACCGCATCGCGACCGACGGGGTGAGTGGCGGGCGGATCCGGATCGGGGGCCGCGACTACCTCAACTTCTCTGCCAACGACTACCTGGGGCTCGCCGATGATCCCGCCATCAAGGCCGCCTTCAAAGAGGGGATCGACCGCCATGGTGCGGGCGCTGGCGCCTCGCCCCTGGTGACAGGCTACAGCCGTGCCCACCAGCAGCTGGAAGAGACGCTTGCCGACTGGCTCGGGGTGGAGGCGGTGCTGCTGTTCAACTGCGGTTTTTCCGCCAATCAGGCGGTGCTCAAGGCCCTGCTCGGCAAGGAGCACCTGCTGTGGCAGGACAGGCTCAACCACGCCTCCCTGCAGGAGATGGGCAGCCAGCTGCCCTGCAGAATGAAGCGCTTCGGCCACAACGACATGGCCGCGCTCGCGTCTCAACTTGAGCCAAACCGGGGCTTGATCGTCTCGGAAGGGGTGTTCAGCATGGATGGGGATCAGGCTCCCTGGGCTGAGCTTGCGGCATTGGCCGCCCAGAGCGGCAACTGGCTGATGATCGACGATGCCCACGGCCTCGGCGTGCTGGGGCCACAAGGGCGCGGCACCCTGGCGGCGCAAGGGGTTGCTCCTGCCAGCGTTCACATCCAGATGGGCACCTTTGGCAAGGCGCTCGGGGTCGCCGGGGCCTTCGTCGGTGGCAGCCGCGAGCTGGTAGAGTACCTGGTCAACTTTGCCCGTCACTATGTCTACAGCACCCATATGCCGGCCGCCCAGGCCTGTGCGGTCAGCAAGAGTATCGAATTGGTTCGCGCTGCTGATGATGCCCGAGCTCATCTTGGCCAGCTGATCGCCCGGTTCCGGCAGGGGGCCGAGACGCTGGGCTGGCAGCTCGGTGCAAGCGCCACCCCGATCCAGCCCCTGCTGGTGGGGGAGAGCGCGGCTGCCTTGCAACTGGCCCAGCGGCTGCGGGATAGCGGCATCTGGGTCAGCGCCATCCGCCCACCCACTGTGCCGGTCGGCACGGCGCGCCTTCGCATCACCCTGAGTGCGGCGCACCGAGAAGAGGATGTGGACAGCCTGCTCGAGGCCTTGGGCCCTTGCCCATCCAGTGATCAGAGAGGAGGCGCCCATGCTGCATGAGCGTTTCCAGCAGGTCGACAAGGCCCAGCTCGCCCGCCGCTTCGGGGCCGCCGCTCGTCACTACGACGCCCACGCCCGCTTCCAGCAGGAGGTGGGGCAGGCACTGCTTGACCTGATGCCGGACGGGCAGGCTGGCACCGAGTTGACGGTGATCGGGCTGGATCTTGACACTGCCGTGTACCGGCGTGGTTTGCCCGGCTCCTTGCCTGATGGTTTACCGGAAACTGGGTTGGATCTGGGCTGCGGCACAGGCTTCTTCCTGCCCGCGCTGGCGGGTCGTTGCCAGCAGTTGCACGGGCTGGATCTCGCCCCCGGCATGCTGGCACAGGCCGCCCTGCGTGGCAGCGGCGCCCGGCTGCTGTGCGGCGATGCGGAGGCGCTCCCCTTCGCGGATCAGAGCCTGGACTGGGTCTTCTCCAGCCTGGCCCTGCAGTGGTGCGAGCGCCCGGCCCAGGCGTTTGCCGAGATCCACCGGGTGCTCAAGCCCGGTGGCCAGATCTTCTTCTCGACCCTGCTGGCGGGGTCCCTGTGGCAGTTGCGCGAAGCCTGGGGCGTCGTCGATGGGCACGCCCACGTCAACCGTTTCCTCGCCCTGTCCCAATTGCAGCAGGCCATTGGCGCCGCGGGTTTTCAGGCGCCTGAGCTGACCCCTGTCACCTGGTCCCTCGCCTATGTGGAGCTCAATGACTTGCTGCGGGATCTCAAGGGCATAGGGGCCAGCCAGGTCAATGACGACAGGGCCGCGGGGCTGGGCAACCGCCAGCGCCTGAGGCGTCTCGGGGAAGCCTATGAGCGTCACCGCCAGCCCGACGGCCTGCTGGCCGCCAGCTATGAGGTCTGTCTCGGGCGCCTTGTCCGCCGCTGATCGGCCGCGGGAACACGCGTTTTTGCCTTGGGCCAGGCGAGGTTAGCCGCCCGGCACGAGCCCATCATTGATACCCAGGTGGTGCCAGAGCGCCACCTTGAACTGCGCTGAGGAATCATCATGGTCAGATCCTATTTCATCACGGGCACCGACACCGACGTGGGCAAGACCCTGGTCGCCCGTACCCTGTTGCAGGCGTTCGCCGCAAAGGGCATCCCCTGCGCCGGCTACAAGCCGATCTCCGCCGGCTGTGCCCGCACCCCGGAGGGGCTTCGCAACCTCGATGCCCAGCAGTTGCAAGCGGCGGCCAGCCTCCCGCTGCCCATCGACTCGGTCAACCCCTATGCCTTCGAGCCCCCCATAGCCCCCCACATAGCCGCCCGTGAGGTGGGGGCGAGCATTCCTTTGGCGGGTCTGTCGGCTGGATTGCGGGAGATTGAGCAGGCCGGGGCCGAACGGGTGATAGTCGAGGGGGCGGGGGGCTGGTTTTTGCCGCTGGATCACCAGCATCTGCTCTCCGACTGGGTCGCCCTTGAGCGCCTGCCGGTGATCCTGGTGGTGGGGGCCAAGCTGGGTTGCCTCAATCATGCCCTGCTCACCTGCGCCGCCATCCGCCATCAGGGGCTGACCCTGGCCGGTTGGGTGGTCAATCGGGTGGATCCGCACATGAGTCGTTACCAGGAGAACCTGGCCACCTTGAAAGCCATGTTGCCGGCCCCATTTCTGGGGGAGATCCCCTTCGTAGACCAGCCGCTCGAGGCGGATCTGCGCGATTGTCTCGACATCTCGCCCCTGGGCTGACCCCCTCGGCAGCTTCGCTGGGCCCGACATTCAGCAAACATTCATCGAGTCTGTCTATGATCGGGGGCAGGTGTGGTATCGGGTCGATTGTGAATTGGCCCGAACCATGCATCTATATCTCACAAGGAGTCAATATGAAGCGAATTATGCTATTCCTGGTGACCAACCTGGCCGTCATGCTGGTGCTGGGGGTGGTACTCAATATCCTGTTCTCGGTTCTGGGGATCAACAAGTCCAGCATTTCCGGTCTGTTGATGTTCTGTGCCGTGTTCGGTTTTGGGGGCTCCTTTATCTCCTTGCTGATGTCCAAGTGGATGGCCAAGCGCAGCTATGGCGTCCAGGTCATCGAGCAGCCCCGCAACGAGACAGAACACTGGCTGGTGAGCACCGTTGCCCGTCAGGCCCGTGAGGCTGGCATCAAGATGCCGGAAGTGGGGATCTACGACTCCCCCGAGATGAACGCCTTCGCCACCGGTGCCCGCCGCGACGACTCCCTCGTCGCCGTGTCGTCCGGCCTGCTCTACAGCATGAGCCGCGACGAGGCGGAAGCCGTGCTGGCCCACGAGGTGAGCCACGTGGCCAACGGCGACATGGTGACCCTGACCCTGATCCAGGGGGTGGTGAACACCTTCGTGATGTTCTTCGCCCGTATCGTGGCCGGCGTCATCAGCAACTTCTTCAGCTCCAACAACGACGAGGAGAGCAGCAGCTCCGGTGGTTTTGCCTACATGATCACCGTCTTCGTGCTGGAGATGATCTTCGGCGTGCTGGCCTCCATGATCGTCATGTGGTTCAGCCGTCAGCGCGAATTCCGCGCCGATGCCGGTGCCGCCAAGCTGGCCGGTCGCGACAAGATGATAGCCGCGCTGCAGCGCCTCTCCCGTGGCGCCGAGCCGCAGATGGAAGGGACCATGATGGCCTTCGGCATCAACGGCAAGCGCTCCATGAGCGAGCTGTTCATGAGCCACCCGCCCATCGAGCAGCGCATTGCCGCCCTGCGCGGCTGATTGCCAGACAAGATAAGAAAACGGCTGCCTCAGGGCAGCCGTTTTGCTTTGCGATGATGGCGCCGACGCTTGCGGCGCCATCATCCTATTTGATCACCAGATCGGAGAGCGGCACGGCGCAGCAGGTGAGGATCTTGCCTGCGGCCCGCTCGGCGGCCGTGATGGCCGGGGCGTCCGGGTGATCCACCTCGCCTGAGATCAGGGTCTGCTTGCAACTGCCGCAGATGCCGGCGCGGCAGCTCCAGGGCAGCTCCACCCCCTGCTTGTGGGCCTGATCCAGCACTGTACCCTGATTGTTGCCAGCGAAGGTCTGCTCGCCGATGCGCAGCTGCACCGCCTGGTGGGGGCGGGCTACCGAGAGAATGGCGCCGCCAAAGCTCTCCTGGCGGATGCGCTCGGCGGCGACTCCTTGCTCCTGCAGCAGCCTGGCCGCCTCGCTCATAAAGCCGTGGGGGCCGCACAGGAAGATATCCCGCGCCAGCAGGTCCCTGACCTGCTCGAGGTGCCCCTTGCCAAGGCGACCGCTCATGCCCTGCCAGTGACCATCGGGCTGGCTCAGGATCAGGGTCAGCTGCATGCCTGCCTGACTCATGGCATGCAGCTCGGCGGCGGCCGGAATGTCGGCCTCGCTGCGGCACAGGTGCATAAAATGCACGTCGCCGAGTTCGTGTCTGAGATGCAGGGTGCGGGCAATGGAGAGCATGGGGGTGACGCCTGAGCCCGCCGAGAGCAGCAGCAGCTTGCGCTCGGACCCTAAGTGAAACTCGCCGGCCGGGGGGGCGGCCAGCAGGTGATCGCCCACGCGCAGCTCATGGTGCAGCCAGGGGGAGATGCGGCCATCGGCCAGCTTCTTGACGCTGATGCAGTAACGCTCGGGCCTCTCCGGGGTGGAGCTCAGGGTATAGCGGCGCTGTTGCCGTTCCCCCTTGATATCGAGGCTGATGGGCAGGTGCTGGCCCGGCAGGTAGTCGGGCAGGGGCTCGCCGTCGGCGGCCTCGAACCAGAAGGTCTCCAGATCCCGGGCCAGCGGCTCGCGGGCGACGCAGACCAGCTCCCGCTTCTTCGGCGCCGCATTGGGGTAGACGGGGGGACGGACGGTTTCCAGCACCTGGATCTCGCTGCCTGCCTCAATCCAGCCCTCGTTAAGCGCCACCAGATTCTGGCCGAAGTAGACATCCCCATCCTCGCCACGGCGGTAGCGGGTGAGGGTCGCGAGCGGCTCTTTCAGCGCGTTGAAGCGATCCGTGCCCGCCTCTACCGTGGTCATGATGCAGCGGCTGCAGGGCTTGGCCACCAGAAACTCCACCTCGCCGATGCGGATCCGCTTCCAGCCATCCTCCTCGAAGGGGCGGGTGCCGCTCGCCACCAGGTTGGTGCGAAACTGGCTCATCTGGTGCAGGGCATCGGATCTCAGGTTGAGGTCATCCAGCGAACTCTGGCTTATCAGCAGCAGGGGATAACCGTCGGCAAAGCTGACCCTGGTGCCGGTCTTCTCCCGAAAGCGGTCAGAGGTTTCGCCGAGCCAAAGCAGGCGAACCGGCTCCCCCGCCACCCGGCTCAGCCACTCATCGGCCTGGGACTGGGTGTGCAGGGCATGGAAGCTGTCGCCCCAGACGCCTGTGGCCTGGGGGGCGCGGCTGAAGTCGGCTTCCTGCAGCCTGAGCTGCGCCATTCCCGGATAACGCAGTTGCAGGCCGCCCTCCACCGGGGTGGCCGTCACCAGTTGCAACTGGGGATGGGTGCGAGCCGTGATAAAGCTGCCGTCCGGCTTGACCACCATGTAGCGGCGATCCCCCAGCAGCCCCTCCTCGGTCACCCGGGCACGGGTCAGCGGCATGCCCGCCGTCGATTTGATGGGGTAGAGATGTATGCTGGCGAGGGTGGGCATGTCAGGGTCCTTGTGCTGTGGCGATTCCAGTGAAGAGGGCAAGATAACGATTCCTGCCCCGTGCGGCAATCCTCTCTTGCCCCCCCATCATGGGGGGCTGGCGAGAAGGCACCTGATCGGTGCAGGCCAACGGCGCCATGTGATCGGGGTCGTATCCCGGGGGAAACGCCTCATAAAGCGCAACATTTATTGATCCTGATCCACCATGTCGTACAAAAAACGGCCCATCATCGAGCCAGCTTCCAGTTTCTGACGCTTTCGCTTCTTCCCCCTCCGGCCACCGTCCGCTTCGGCTACACGGTATCAAGCGCATTCGGATGGGGCCTGTTACCCAACAAGAAGAAAGCAATGTATGAGCAAACAACTGGATATGACCCCACAGCCGGATCTCTCCCAGAAGACGGGAACAGGCCCGGTGCGTACCCGGCTGCCCGTCTGGCGGCCGGCCCTGCCCCCCTGCAACCACGCCTGCCCGGCTGGCGAGAACATCCAGGCCTGGCTTGCCCTGGCCGAAGCGGGCCGCTTCGAGGCGGCCTGGCAGCGACTCATCGAAGAAAACCCTCTGCCCGCCGTCCATGGCCGGGTCTGCTATCACCCCTGCGAGAGTGCCTGCAACAGGGCCCAAGTGGATGACGCCGTCTCCATCCACGCCATCGAGCGCTTCCTCGGTGACGAGGCGCTGGCCAAAGGTTGGCAGCCTGCACCACCGGCGCCCGCCAGCGGCAAGAAGGTGCTGGTGATCGGTGCCGGTCCCTCTGGTCTTTCTTGCGCCTGGCACCTCAACCGGCTCGGCCATCAGGTGGAGATCCGCGAGGCGGGGCCCCTCGCCGGTGGCATGCTGCGCTTCGGTATTCCCGCCTACCGATTGCCCCGCGATGTGCTGGATCGCGAGGTGGCCCGTATCGTGGCGGCCGGAGTGACGCTCACCCTCAACCACAAGGTGGAGGATGTGCTGCGCGAGCGCGACCAGGGGGGCTTTGATGCCGTCTTTATGGCCATCGGTGCCCATCTGGCCAAGCGGGTCGATATTCCGGCCCGGGAAGCGGGCAAGATCCTCGATGCGGTGAGTTTCCTCGAGCAGGCGAGCCTCGCCGAAGAGCAGGGGTTGCCACCGCCCAAACTGGGACGGCGGGTGGCCATCTACGGCGGCGGCAACACCGCCATGGACGCGGCTCGCACCGCCCGTCGCCTCGGTGTGGAGGAGGCGATGATCATCTACCGGCGCGACCGGGACCATATGCCTGCCCACGCCTTCGAAGCCCTTGAGGCCGAGGAGGAGGGGATCAAGATCAACTGGCTGCGCAGCATCCGCCAGCTCGACAACACCAGCATTGAAGTGGAGGTGATGGCGCTGGATGAGCAGGGCAAGCCGGTGCCCACCGGCCAGTTCGAAACCCTGGAGGCGGATTCACTCATTCTGGCGCTGGGGCAGGAGGTGGACTTGAGCGTGCTGGAGAGCATTCCCGGCGTGCTGGTCAACCAGGAGGGGGTGGTGCAGGTGGCAGGCAACCTGATGACGGATGTGCCGGGTCTGTTTGCCGGCGGCGACATGGTGCCCTCAGAGCGCACCGTCACCATAGCTACGGGTCACGGCAAGAAGGCGGCGCGCCATATGGATGCCTGGCTGCGCGGTCGCCACTACCACAAACCGCTCTCCCATTTGCAGGCAGGGAAGCCATTGGTGGGGCCGGAGCAGCTGCAACTCTGGTTCCAGACCCACGCGCCTGCCAGCAGTCAGCCGGTCAAACCGGCGTGGGCGCGGGATGACTTTGGCGAGATCATCGGTGGGCTGGACGAGACGGCGGCACGCTACGAGGCGGCGCGCTGCTACTCCTGCGGCAACTGCTTCGAGTGCGACGGCTGCTACGGCAGCTGCCCCGAGCAGGCCATTGCCAAGCTGGGGCCGGGCAAGGGCTATCAGGTGGATGCGGCGCGCTGCACCGGCTGTGGTGCCTGTCACGATCAATGCCCTTGTCACGCCATCCTGCTGCGCCAACCGGAGGAGTCCCAATGAAACATGAACTGATCATGGTCGATGGCAACGAAGCCGCGGCCCGGGTGGCGTACCAGCTGAGCGAAGTCTGTGCCATCTACCCCATTACCCCGAGCTCGACCATGGCGGAGCTGGCGGATGCCTGGGCGGACGAGGGGCAGACCAACCTCTGGGGCAATATCCCCACAGTCGTGGAGATGCAGAGTGAAGGGGGGGCGGCCGGTACGGTACACGGCGCCCTGCAGGCGGGGGCGCTCGCCACCACCTTTACCGCCAGCCAAGGGCTGATGCTGATGCTGCCCAACATGTACAAGATCGCTGGTGAATTGACCGCGGCGGTGTTTCATGTGGCGGCCCGTTCGCTGGCGGCGCAGGGGCTGTCGATTTTCGGCGACCATCAGGATGTGATGGCGGCGCGCAGCACCGGCTTTGCCATGCTCGCCTCCGGCTCGGTGCAGGAGGCGCAGGACCTTGCCTTGGTTGCCCATAGCGTCACCCTGCAGTGCCGGGTGCCCTTTATCCACTTCTTCGACGGTTTTCGCACCTCCCACGAGGTGAACAAGATAGTCGCCCTGCATCGGGATGAAATTCGCGCCCTTATCGACAACGACTGGGTGCGCGCCCACCGTGCGCGGGCCCTCAACCCGGATCATCCGGTGATGCGCGGCACCGCCCAGAACCCGGATACCTATTTCCAGTCCCGCGAGAGCGTCAACCCCTTCTACGAGGCGGTACCGGCGCGGGTGCAGCAGTGCATGGACAACCTCGGCAAGCTGACCGGCCGCCACTACCGGCTGGTGGAGTATCACGGTGCCCCGGATGCCACCGACGTCATCGTGCTGATGGGCTCGGGGGCTGCCACCGCCCGCACTACCGTGGATTGGCTCAACCAGCAGGATCGCAAGACCGGGGTGCTGGTCATTCGCCTCTATCGCCCCTTCCCGGTGCAGGCGCTGCTCGATGCGCTGCCCGCGAGTGTGCGGCGCATCGCCGTGCTGGATCGCACCAAGGAGCCGGGGGCAGGGGGCGAGCCGCTGCTGCTGGATGTGCAGAGTGCCCTCATCGACGGCTTGCAGCGCGGCCTTATCAAGCGGCTGCCGTGGCTCAGTGGTGGTCGCTATGGCCTCTCCTCCAAAGAGTTCACCCCCGCCATGTGTGCGGCCGTGTTCGAGGAGCTCTCCTCCGATGCGCCGCGCCCGCGCTTTACCGTGGGAATTGTCGATGATGTGTCGGGCCTGAGTCTGGCCTGGCACCCCATCGGCGATCTCGAACCTGCCAGTCGGGTGCGGGCGCTGTTCTTCGGCCTGGGTGCCGACGGCACGGTGGGCGCCAACAAGAACAGCATCAAGATCATCGGCGAGCTGGAGGGCTTCCACGCCCAGGGTTACTTCGTCTACGACTCCAAGAAGTCGGGCTCGCGCACCGTCTCCCACCTGCGCTTTGGCCCCGAGCCCATCGACGCCCCCTGGCTTATCGAACAGGCGAGCTTTATCGGCTGCCACCAGTGGGGCTTTGCCCTATCGGTAGACCTGTTGGAGCACGCCGCAGAAGGGGCGACCCTGCTGCTCAATGCCCCCTACGAGGCTGACAAGGTGTGGGGCCAGCTGCCCGAGCGGCTGCGCGCCCGTATTCGCGCCCTCAATATCCAGCTCTACTGCATCGATGGGGATCGGGTGGCCGAGCAAAACGGCATGGGCAATCGCATCAACACCATCATGCAGACCTGCTTCTTCGCGCTGGCCGGGGTGTTGCCACGGGACGAAGCCATTGCGCTGATCAAGGAGAGCATCGAGAAGAGCTATGCCCGCAAAGGGCCCGAGGTGGTGGCGCGCAACTTCGCCGCGGTGGACGATACCCTGGCTCACTTAAGCAAGGTGGCGATCCCGGCCGGTGACGAGCAGGTCAGCGACTATCCGCTGCCACTGGCACCGGGGGGCAGCGAGTTTGTCCAGCGGGTCACCGGCGAGATGTTGGCGGGGCGCGGCGATCTGATCCCTGTCTCCATGCTGCCGGTGGATGGCACTTACCCCACAGCCACCAGTCGCTTCGAGAAGCGGGATATCGCCCGCGAGATCCCAGTCTGGCACTCCGATATCTGCATCCAGTGCGGCAACTGCGTCTTTGTCTGCCCCCATGCGGCGCTGCGGGCCAAGTTCTACTATCAGGACTGGCTGGCGACCGCCCCCGAAGCGGCCCAGTCGGTGCCCGTCACCGCCAAGGGCTTCCCCGACAGCCGCTACACCCTGCAGCTCTATCCGGAGGATTGCACCGGCTGCGGCCAGTGTGTGCAGGCCTGTCCGGTGCGTGCCGGGGTTGATGAGGAGCACGAGGGCGAGCGCGCCATCGCCATGATGGACAAGGCGCCGCATCTGGCTGGCCAGAAACAGGCACTGCGCTGGTTCGAGAGTTTGCCCTGGCCTGCCCGCGAGCGGGTGGACTTCTCCACCGTGCGCGGTGCCCAGTTCCTCGAACCCCTGTTCGAGTTCTCCGGCGCCTGCGCCGGTTGTGGCGAGACCCCGTATCTCAAGCTGCTGACCCAGCTGTTTGGCGATCGCATGCTGGTGGCCAACGCCACCGGTTGCTCCTCCATCTACGGCGGCAACCTGCCGACCACACCCTGGGCCAAGAACAGCGAAGGGAAGGGGCCAGCCTGGTCCAACTCATTGTTCGAGGACAACGCCGAGTTTGGCTTTGGTTTTCGCCTCACCGCCGATCAGCATCACGGTCAGGCGGTGGCGGCCTTGCAGGCGATGAAGGGTGAGCTGGGGGAGGTGCTGGTCGAGTCGCTTATCAAGGCTCCGCAGCGGCTGGAATCGGAGATCCGCGCCCAGCGCACCCGGGTGGCGCAAGTGCGCGAGCGGCTGGAAGAGGTGAAATCCGGCAAGGCTCGCGAGCTGCTGTCCCTCATCGATCAGCTGGTGCGCCGCTCGGTCTGGATAGTTGGCGGCGACGGCTGGGCCTATGACATCGGCTCGGCGGGGCTCGATCATGTGCTCGCCTCCGGGCGCGATGTGAACGTGCTGGTGATGGATACCGAGGTCTACTCCAACACCGGCGGCCAAATGTCGAAATCGACGCCGCTCGGTGCCGTCGCCAAGTTTGCGGCGGGGGGCAAGACGCTGGCCAAGAAGGATGTAGCCTTGCAGGCCATCTCCTATGGCAACGTCTATGTTGCCCGCATCGCCTTTGGTGCCAACCCGCAGCAGGCGCTGCAGGCCTTGCGTGAGGCTGAGGCCTATCCGGGTCCGTCCCTCATCATCGCCTACAGCCACTGTATCGCCCACGGCATCGATATGGAGCTGGGGCTGACCCAGCAAAAACGCGCCGTGGCCTCCGGTCACTGGCCGCTGATGCGCTACAACCCTGTATTGCGCAGCGCGGGGCAGAACCCCTTCAGCCTCGACAGCCTGCGCCCCTCCATCCCGCTCGCCGAGTACAGAGCAGAGGAGAACCGCTACCTGGTGCTGGCCCAGAGCCACCCCGAGGAAGCCGAGCGGCTGATGCAGGTGGCGCAGCAGGTGGTCTGGCAGAGGTGGACCACCTACGAGGAGATGGCGACCCGCGAGGCCAGCCATTTCCATCCGCCGGTGTGAGGATGGGTTTACTCGAAATAACCAAGCGGGCCAGTGGCCCGCTTCTTTGTTTCCGGTGTCAAAGGGGAGTGGCCTGTGCCGCGCTGTCGTGAGCGGGCAATAAAAAGCCCGGCGTTGAGCCGGGCTGGTGGATAAGTTGCTTATCCGGGTATTCGTCGAGGCGTCAGTGTGGATGTTGTTTGAGGATGTCGTATATCTCCTCTTTCAGTTTAAGTTTCTGTTTTTTCAGATCCTTCACCTCGGAGCTGTAATCGCTGGCGTGATGTTTTTCCAGCTTCCTGATCTCCGCATCCAGGTCGTTGTGCAAGTCAAACTTCTTTTGGAAATGGACATCACTGCTCTTCAGTTTCGAGATGAGATCTCTGTACTCCGGGAACATGTAATGAAGCCTCCTTGGTGTCGTTTGATTGTGCCTTGACCTTCAAACTACCCCTTACCCCGGGAGATAAATGTGATCCCGATCCAATTTGGGGCAATGGGTTTGCTGCATCTGGCGGATGATTTTTAACTGATTGAATCACAAGCAGATCAGTGATTTATAAGGAGGGCAGAGAGGCGGGAATCGGGATCCCGTTCACAGTTGTGACCCTTTGATGACAGCCAAGGGCCGCGGGGCGGGCAGCAAGAAGGGGCACAGGGCCCCTTCTTGGTAACAGGTGTGGCGTTTACTCTTTTTTCTTTTTCTTCTCGGGCAGGGGCTGGCCGCCTCTGGCAATCACCTTGCCTACCTCGAAGCCTATCTGCGCCGCCAGCTCTTCCAGATCCGGGGCCTTGGCCTCGTTGCCGATGGCGTACTGGTAGTTGGCTATGGTGATCTTCTCGGCCACCGGGGTGCCCGGCACTATGGGCTCACGCCAGCCCTGACCCACGTGGGCCACCAGGGTGCCGTTCATGATGAGCTCGCCGACGATTTCCTGGGTGGGAATGCCCTTGCCGTAGGTGAGCCCCTGCGGATGCTTCTTGCCCACCAGGGGTTCGGTGCTTGCGGGCATCAGCTTGGTGCGGATCAGCCACTTGGGATCCTTGTGCTTGCCCACCGCCTTGCCGGTCTGGTACTCGTTGATCTTGATGGTCTTGATCATCTGGGCCATGAAGTCCTTGGTCAGGGCCTTCTGTGCCTCGCTGGTCTGGTCGATGACGATGGGGGCCACGTACCAGGTCTGGGGGGCTTGCGCCTTGGGGGCCGCCGGGGCGGTTTGTGCCATGGCGAGCGGGCTGAGCAGGATGGCCGCCAACAAGAGTCCGATTTTCTTCATTGTGATTCCGCTTATGTTTCGACAAGAATTTTGTTTTGCCAGCGACGACTGCGCCAGCGCCAGAACATGGCCAGACCGCGTACCCACTCGTCGCAGGCCAGCGCCAACCAGATGCCTACCAGGCCATAGCCCTGCATGATACCAAGGAAATAGGCGAGGGGAACGGCAATGCCCCACATGGAGACGAGCGCCATGTAGAGCGGGAAACGGGCATCCCCGGTGGCACGCAGGGCGTTGATCACCACCAGGTTGAAGGTGCGGCCGGGTTCGAGGATGAGGCTGATGAGGAACAGCTGCGCCACCTGGGTGATGATGTCGGGGTCGTCGGTGAACAGGCTGATGATGGCGCGTCCGTTCAGGGCTGCGGCGATGGCAATCAGGCTGGTGACGATAAGGCCAAGTTTCAGGCTCTTCATCAGCTGGCGATAGGCCTGCTCGAAGCGACGGGCCCCCGCCAGGTGGCCGATGATGATCTCGTTGCCAAGGCCGATGGAGAGGCCGAACAGCAGGATGAACAGGCAGATCTGGAAGAAGTAGGACTGGGTCGCCAGTGCCTTGTCGCCGAGCAGGCCGACGAAGGCCGTCACCACCATGAACTGCAGCATCCAGGAGAGGTTCTCCCCCGCCGCAGGCAGGCCTATGTGCAGCACCTTGTCCAGCATGACCTTGCTTGGCCGGAGGATCTCCGGCAGCCGCAGCCGTATGCCGGTCTTGCGCGCCACCAGCCACACCAGCAGCACCACGCCGACGATGCGCCCGGCAACTGTGCTGATGGCGACCCCGGCGACCCCGAGCTGGGGCAGGCCGAACCAGCCGTAGAGCAGCAGCAGGTTGCCGACGAAGGTGATGAGGTTGACGATGAGCGTCACGTACATGGCCTGACGGGTGTGGCCATGGGCGCGCAGGGTGGCGGCCAGACAGAGCGCCGCCGCCTCAGGCAGCAGGCAGAGCCCGATGATCTGCAGGTAGAGGGTGGCATCCCCCATCAGGTGGGCGGGCAGGTTCATCAGCGCCAGCATGGTGCTGGCACCGGCCATGACCCCGACCGCCGCCACCAGCCCCACCAGCAGGTTGAAGCCGATGGCGGTGTGGATGACCACGCGCGCCTTCTCCCTATCCCCCGCCCCCAGGTACTGGGTGATCACCACGCTGGTGCCTATGCTGACGAAGCTGAACAGGGTGATGGCGAGATCGAACACCTGGTTGCCGACCGCCAGCGCCGCCACCCCCTGATAGGAGACGTGGCCCACCATGAAGGTGTTGAGGGCCCCGGTCAGGAAGTGCAGGGCGAGATCGATGAACAGTGGCCAGGTCAGGGCGAACAGGGAGCCCGGGCCCGCGTGGGATTGAGTCTGCATGGGATGTCCAAATACTGGGGATGGCCCTCGTCAGCGCCATCTGGACGGGCATTTAACACCAAGCGGGTGCGGGGTGCAATCCTGCCCTGAGCAAAGAGGGGGACGGGCTGGCCCGGCACCCTCTCGCCGGGTGGCGCCGTCAGACCGGGGTGGCGCCCGCCTCCTGCTCGCAGGGCCGGGTGAGGCGCGCCGAGTCCGGCAGCGTCTCATCCTGGGGCCAGCGGGAGAGCAGGGTATCAGTGGTGCTCTCCACTACCTCGTCATCCTTGAACACAGGCTCCCGGTAGCAGCGGGTCATGCGCAGGGCCTGATACATGTCGGGGCAGAGGATGATGCCATCCTCGCCAACCCGTACCCCCGCCTGTTGCAGCCAGTGGGTCATCTGACCGTGGCGACCCGCCATCACCATGTGGATGCCGCGGCGCCTGAGCTCCTTGTGCAGCTCCCCCACCATGCTCATCACGCTGATGTCCTGGTGGGTGAAGCAGGCCACCGCGTCCACGATGAGGCACTTGGGATTGTGGGGATCCTGCACCAGCAGCGCCAGCACCCGCCGCTTGAAGTAGGGGGCGTTGAAGTAGGTGAGCGGCGAGTTGAAGCGATAGACCAGGATGCCGGGGATCGCCTTGGCCTGCTCGTTGTCCCCCAGGGTGCGCACCACCCCTTCATCATCCATGCCGAGCAGCTGATCGGTGGGGCGCATCACGTTGCGCAGGAACTGGAACAGGCCCAGCAAGACAGCGAGGGTGATCCCCGGAATGACCCCCATGGCCAGCACGCTGATGAAGGTGATGAGGGCCAGCCAGAAGGCGGCGCGGTCCGAGTCGCGCAGGGCCCAGAGGCCGCGAAAATCGGTGAGCGACAGGGAGGCCATCACCAGCACCACCCCGAGGGCGGCGGTGGGAATGAATTGCAGTGGCGCCGTCAAATAGAAGGTGATAAGGGCGATCACCGCCGCGGCTATGATGGAGACCAGCTGGCTCTTGCCGCCGTTGGCGTCGTTGACCGCGGTGCGTGAATCCGCGCCGCTGATGGCAAAGCCCTGGGAGACAGCAGAGGCGAGGTTTGCCATGCCAAGGGCCCGAAACTCCTTGTCCGCATCGATCTCGTAGCCGTTCTTGGCGGCGAAGCTGCGGGCGGTGAGCATCATGGAGACGAAGCTCACCATGGCGAGGTTGAGCGCCGGCAGCACCAGTTCGCGCATCAGGCCGGGGGGGAATTCAGGCATCTGGAAGGCGGGCAGGCCCGAGCCCACGGCCCCCAGGGTGGCGATGTCGAACTGGCCGAGATTGAGGGCCCACACCAGGGCCGCCGTCACCACCATGGCCACCATGGAGGAGGGCCAGGATGGCCGGTAGCGCTTGGCCAGCAGCAGGGTGAGCAGGGCGGTCAGGCTCATGACCAGGGTCGGCAGATGGGTCTGGGTAAGGTAGTCGGTGCCATTCAAGATCCGCTCTATCAGATAGCGCTCGCTGAAGGTGAAGCCGAAGATCTTGGAAAGCTGGCTCACCATGATGGTGATGGCCACCCCGTTGAGCAGGCCCATCAGTATGGGGCGGGAGAGAAAGTCCGCCAGCACCCCCAGCTTGAAGCGGCTGGCGATGAGGCACCAGAAGCCGGTCATGGCGGTCATGGTCATCACCAGTTGCCACTGGCGGGTGGGGTCCCCGGCGGCGAGCGGCGTCACCACGGCGGCGATGACGGCGCAGGTGGCGGCGTCCGGGCCGACGATGAGCTGGCGGGAGGTGCCAAAGAGGGCGTAGACCACCATGGGCAGTATGCAGGAGTAGAGGCCGACGATGGCGCCCACCCCGGCGAGCTCCGCATAGGCGATGGCCACGGGCAAGGCCACGGCCGCCACCGAGAGGCCAGCGCGAAGATCCGGCATCAGCCAGGCCCGCTGATATTGCAGCAGGGCGGCGAGGCCCGGCAGCCAGCGTTCGAGAGAGAAGAAGTCGCGCATTATTTAACCCATTGAGTTATAAACAGCTTTTTCTTAGTGTGCCCAAGGTTGTCGAAACATTGCAATCCGGTTATGGCCAGTTCACCACCAGGTCAGGCCAGATGCGCTGCCACTGTTTGTCCCTGATCCTGTCGATAAAGATCCGGCTCTCCTGCCGGCAGCGCGGATTGGGGCTCACCTGCAGGGACCAGTTGTGGCCAAAGCCGTAGGGGGCCAGCCATTGGAACTCGTCGTCTGCACCCAGACGCACCCCGATGCAGGTGGGCACTTCCACCCAATGACTCAATGCCTCCAGAGAGCTGGTAAAGGGCGCCACTCGCTGGCGCACATGCATGCGCGCCTGGTTGCGTACCTCCCAGTGTTGCTCAGGCAAGCGGGCTCTGAGCCAGGCTTCGTGCTCCCGTTCGGCCGCACCGTCCGGGTCGCCCGGATCCAGATAGATAAGATCGATGTCGTTGAGGGGAGTGGGCTCGGTCTTGTGGTGCAGGTGATCCCAGATGAGGTTGCGCACAAAGCCCGCCCCCAGCGCCCAGTCCGGCAGGGCCAGCTCCCGCGCCGTTCGCAGGCAGGCCATGCGCAGGGGATCGGCCCGCAGCAGGGCTTCGGTGCGGGCTTGCAGCTGTGCCTCCCGGGCCGCTTGTGCCTCAACCCCCATGGCGGCGCAGCCAGACGTCTATGTAGCTGCAGCTCGGCACTATGGTGAGCCCCTCTGCCCGGGTCCAGTCGTAGAAGCGGCGCGCCAGCCTGTCGGCAATGCCCTGTCCCCTCAGCTCGGACGGCACCTGGGTGCTGCAGGCATCGACAGTGCCCGCATCCAGCCAGCGGTAGCTGAGGCGAGAGGTCTTGCCGTCCACCACGCAGATGAACTGCTGCTGGTCGGCCTGATGAAGAATGTCGCTCATGGAGGCTCCTCAAAGGGTGGGGAAGGGGTATCAGAGCATGCTGGCCGGACTTTGCCAACCGTGCTCTTTGCGGGCCAAGGAGGCTCGCTTACACTGACCGGCCTGCGAGCGGCTCGTCAGGCAAGGTATAGAACAGTTAGCAGAGGATGGACCCCCATGGCCTTCGCCACCCTGGAAGATCTGATTGGCAATACCCCGTTGCTGCGCCTGCGCCGCATCAACCCCTGTCCCGACGTGACCCTGCTGGTGAAGCTGGAGGGCAACAACCCCGCCGGCTCGGTCAAGGACAGACCGGCCCTGAACCTCATCCGGGCGGCGGAGGCGAGTGGTCACTTAGGGCCAGGAGCGCGGCTCATCGAGGCCACCTCGGGCAATACCGGCATAGCGCTGGCCATGGTGGCGGCGGCCAGGGGGTACAGGATGCGCCTCGTCATGCCCAGTACCATGAGCCAGGAGCGGCGCGATGCCATGCAGGCCTACGGCGCCGAGCTGGTGTTGGTGGAAGAGGGCATGGAAGCGGCGCGAGACCTCGCCCTCGCCATGCAGGCCCGTGGCGAGGGGCTGGTGCTCGATCAGTTCAACAACCCGGCCAACCCGGATGCCCACTACCTCTCCACCGGCCCCGAGATCTGGCGCCAGAGCGAGGGGGCAATCACTCACTTCGTCTCGGCCATGGGCACCACGGGCACCATCATGGGGGTCTCCCGCTACCTCAAGGAGCAGAACCCGGCGGTGCAGGTGATAGGCCTGCAACCGGCCGAGGGGAGCCAGATCCCGGGTATTCGGCGCTGGCCAGAGGCCTATATGCCCGCCATCTTCGAGCCACAAAGGGTCGATCGGGTGCTGGATGTGACCCAGGAGGAGGCGCTCGCCACCATGCGCCGGCTGGCGCGGGAAGAGGGGATCTGCTGCGGGGTCAGCTCGGGGGGCGCCGTGGCCGGTGCCCTGCGGGTGGCGGCCGAGATCAAACAGGGGGTGGTGGTGGCCATCATCTGCGATCGGGGGGATCGCTATCTCTCCACCGGGGTCTTCACCCCGCCCATCTGATCCTGCGCCCCCGGCCCTCTGCGAACTGGCTTGGGGGTCATTCCCATACCTGCTCCAGCAGCGCCAGCAGCTCTTCCCTGTCCGCATCCTTGCGGTTGTAGAGCAGGGCGCCGTCGTTGATGGCGAGATCCCGGATATCCAGGAGCACGGCTCTGTCCGTCACCCCGGCTTCCGCCAGGGTGCGCGGCAGCCGCACCGCCTGCCAGAGGGTGTCGCGCAGAGTGCACAATGCATCCAGGGTGGCCTGGGGGCGCAGGGCCTGTGGGGTAGCCGCGAAGCGCTCCGGCCCCGCCAGCGGCAGCAGCAGGCGGGCCAGCTCGGTGTCTATCTGCGGCCTGTTGTAGTCGAGCACAGTGGGCAGGAAGAGGTTCATGCACAGGCCGTGGGGCAGGTGGCAGCGGGCCCCCAGGCTGTGGCCGAGGGCGTGCACCAGCCCCACCATGGAGTTGGAAAAGGCCATGCCCGCCAGGGTGGAGCCCTCCGCCAGTTGCAGTCGCAGGTGCTTGTCCTCGGGAGCCAGCAGCACCTTAGGCAGGGCATCGGCTATCTTCTCCACCGCCATCAGGGCCAGGGCGTCGCTGACCGGATTCTTGCCGTTGCCGATGAAGGCCTCGATGGCGTGGGTCATGGCGTCCATGGCGGTGGCGGCCGTGATGGGCAGCGGCAGCCCCTGGGTGAGGCGCGGGTCCAGCACCGCCAGCTGGGGCAGCAGGAAGGGGGAGGTGAAGGGCACCTTGCGCCCGCTCCCCTCGTCCCGGATCACCGCCACCAGTGTCACCTCGGAGCCGGTGCCCGCCGTGGTCGGCACCACCGCCAGCGGCTTGAGGGGCCGGGTCAGGCAGCCGGCCCCCGCGTGATCCAGCAGCCGCTCCCCTCCCAGGGTGACCAGGATGTTGACCGCCTTGGCGGTGTCGATGACGGAGCCGCCCCCCAGGGCCACCAGGCTGTCACATTTGAGCTCCCGCCAGCGGGTCGCGATCCGCTCCACCACTGCGGTGGAGGAGTCGGCGGGGATCTGGTCCCAGATGGCGGCCACCGGCAGGCCCCCCTCCGCCAGCACATTGGCCAGCAGGGTGGCGAGCCCGCTGCCGCCGACCCCCTTGTCGGTGAGCAGCAGCGGACGGCGCGCCCCCAGCGCCATCAGCTCGTCCGGAAGCTGCTCCAGCGCCTGCTCCCCCGCCATCAACCTGACCGGACAGAAGAAATCGTAATAACGGCTCATGGTGTTCATCCTTCTCTTCAACCGGTCAGCAGACCCAGGTAGATGTGGCAGGCTCGCGTCAGCTTGTGGCGCGGGCTCGGGTAGTGGCGCAGCAGGGGCCGCGCGACGAAGGCGGGCAGGATCAGGGCTTGCAGCTGCTCCAGCGCCCGCACCAGGTGCATGGCCGCGCTGAGATCCCCCTCCACCAGCAGCCGGTTCTCGCAGAAGGCCTGATTGATGCCGAGGCGAAAGCTGAGGGCGCGAAAGGCGATGGCGGGGTGCTTGAAGCAGACGCGCAGCAGATTAGGGTTTGTTGCCTCAAGGGGCGCGGGGCCGCAGCGCCAGCGCCCGGCTGCCTGGTGCAGGGTCAGCCCATAAGGCAGCCCATGCACCTCCAGCCGGATGCAGAGCCCCTCCGGCAGGGGGGCGAGCTCGCGGCGCACCGCCTCGTCGACCCGGGCGGCGCGGCACAGGGTGCGGCCGATGACCCAGAGCAGACCCCCTATCCAGAGGCGCCTGCCGGTGGCAAGCCAAGGATCAAGCATCATGAGGGCCCCCTGCGATGGCGGACCAGAAGAGGGCGAAGGCGCTGGCCTGCCAGTGGGGGTCCTCCCCGAGCTCGGGTTGGTCGACAAAGAGCGAGGCGCAGGCCAGAAACTGGCTCTGGCACACCTCCAGCATCAGGACGGGGGGGGCCTGCATCAGCTCGCCGCTGGCCTGACCCTGGGCGAGCAGGCGCGGCAGGAAGCGCAGTGTCTCCCCCAGGATCTGGCTGCGCAGCGGCCGTGCCAGCAGGGGGGAGTGGAAGAAGCCCAGCACGAACTTGAGCTCGTGGGGATGGGCCTGCATCCAGCTCATCGCCTGACACCAGTAGTGGCGCGCCTGCTCCCTGAGGGGCAGGGCCGGATCCGCCTCGCTGATGGCGGCGCCAAGGCGCAGCTTGACGTCCTGGTAGAGCTGCTGGATCAGCAGCTCCTTGCTGGGAAAGTGGTGGAACAGGGTGCCGTTGGCCACCCCGGCCGCCCGGGCGATGCGGGCGGTGGCGGCCCCCTGCAGGCCATCCTCGGCGCACAGGGCAAGGGCGGCATCCAGGATCTGGCGGCGTTTGTCTGTCATGGGTTCGCTCATGCTGCCTCCTAGCGCAGGAACAGGGCCATCATCAGCCGCTGGTACCAGCGCCGATAAGGGGGGTGGATCAGGGTCCCGGCACTGAAACGGCCGCGGCGCAGCACGGTTTTCGCCTTGGAGAAGGTGAGAAAGCCCTCGTGGCCGTGGTAGTGACCCATGCCGGAGGGGCCTATGCCGCCGAAGGGGGCGTCGTCCGCCGCCACCTGGAACAGGCACTCGTTGATGGCCATGCCACCGGCGTGGGTCTCCCGGATGAGGCGATGCTGCAGCGCCGGATCCAGGCTCATCAGATAGAGCGCCAGCGGGCGTGGCCGGGCCGCCACATAGGCAATGGCCTCCTCGATGCTGTCATAGGGCACCAGGGGTAGCAGGGGGCCGAAGACCTCCTGCTGCATCAGCTGGCAGTGGCCGGGCACCTCGGTCAGCAGGTGGGGCACCAGGCGGCGGGCGCCGTCATCCCGGGCCGGCGAGGCGCAAGGATGCACCTGGGCCCCCGCCTGCTTCGCCTCCGCCAGCCAGGCGGTGAGCCGCTCATACTGGGCCCCGTTGATGATGGAGCCGTAATCCGGGCTATCCAGCCCCTTGGGATAGAGGCGGCGAAAGTGCGCCTGATAGGCCTCGATAAAGGCCTGCTCCTGCCCTCGCGGCAGCAGCACATAGTCCGGGGCCACGCAGATCTGGCCGGCGTTGAGGCTCTTGCCGAAGATCATCCGCTCCACCGCCAGGGCCAGCGGCATGTCGGGGGCGATGAGGCAGGGGCTCTTGCCACCGAGCTCCAGGGTCAGCGGCGTGAGCTGGGGGGCGGCGGCGGCCATCACCAGCCTGCCCACCGCAGTGGAGCCGGTGAACAGCAGATGATCGAAGGGGAGGGTGCTGAAGGCGGCCGCGAGTCCCGCGTCCCCCTCGATGACCACCACCTCGTCATCCCTAAACACCGTCTCCAGCAGGGTGCGCAGCACGGCATTGGTATGGGGGGTGAACTCGGAGAGCTTGATCATGGCTCTGTTGCCGGCGGCGACGGCGCCGATGAGGGGCCCCAGGCTCAGCATCACAGGGAAGTTCCAGGGCACCATGATGCCGATGACGCCCAGCGGCTGATAGTGCACCTCGACCCTGGCGGGGGCCAGCAGCAGGCCGGAGTGGCGCCGCACCGGTCTCATCCAGCCCTTGAGCCGTTTCAGGCTGTAGTTGATCTGCATGACGCAGGGCAGTATGTCGGCGACCAGGCTGTCGTAGTCGCTGCGCTGGCCATAGTCCAGGGCCAGGGCGTCACACAGGGGTTGCTTGTGGGCGAGCAGGGCCCCCTTGAGTGCGATCAGCCGGTTGCGGCGCTGCTCCAGGCTCGGCATGGGATGGGCCTGACAGGCCTGCTTGAGGCGGATCAACTGCTCGGGCAGGGAGAACTTGTCTGTGGACTGGGTTCGTATGGCTTCCATGGTTTGCTCCGCACAAAAACTGACCGACTGATTAGTCGGTCCAAGCCTACCGCCTTGTTGCCAACTTGTAAACATGAGCGTGCCAGAGCAGGGGCGGATGAGTGGGTTCTCCGATGGAACTGTGCTCGGCCACACAGTTTGGGGGTATCTCGATTGGTGAATTATCCAATAAGGGGTAGTTTTCAATCATCAACTCAAATGGAGAGCAGCACATGACCAGGGAATTGCACAGCCTGCTGGCCCGGCTGGACGATGTGATCGAGCGTATGCCGGACAGTTTCAACACCTATGAATTCGCCCAGAAGCTGGCGCTGCAACATCAGCGCGAGTATTTTGCCGCGGGTCACTCCCTGGCGGAGCAGGACAAGAACCTGCTGCGCCTGCTCCACGAGAAGATTGCCGAGGCGCTGGCAGCAAGCGATGGGCTGATCGAAGGGGCCCTGCTGCCCTGCGTCACCCCCTGGGGGGAGCGGGCCACCTCGCCCCGCTGGCACCGCAAGCACTGATCCTCTGCGCAGCCTATTTTCGGCGCGGCACATAATGAAGAAGGCCCCTCGGGGCCTTCTTCATTTCGGTTCGTTGGTGGCGGCTACTGGGTCAGGCGACGGGCCTGCCAGTAGCGGCTGTTCCAGTAGACGTTGTCGAGGCGCGAGCGGATCACCCCCTTGCTGGTGGAGGCGTGAATGAACTCCCCGGCGCCGGTATAGACCCCCACGTGGTACTGCTGCCAGCCTGTCTTGAAGAACACCAGATCCCCGTGCTGCAAGCGGTATCTGTCCACCGGGCGGCCGAGGCTCGCCTGGGATTCAGTGGTGCGGGGCAGGGTGAAGCCCAGCACCTGCTGGTAGGCAAGCTGGGTGAAGGCGGAGCAGTCGAGGCCGGCGCGGTTGGTGCCGCCCATGCGATAGGGGACGCCGCGCCACTGTTGATAGAAGCCGTCGAAGGCACTGGCCTGGCGGGCAGGCGGGGGCGGCTCCGGGGTACTGGAGCAGGCGACGACAAGCAGGGCCAGCAGGGGCGGCAGCAAGGTGCGAAACATCTCAACTCCTTGATAGGGCACGGGATTCATCATAGACGATGTTCCTGCCTGGAAGCTGAACAGCGATAGCATAAAAACTTGCCGAGGGCAGAGAAAGGGCCCCCGGCAAGCCAGTCGTCACTCCGCCGTCTTGGGGGTTATCAGCGGCGTGAGCAGCTCGGCAATCTTGTAGAAGGTCTGTACCCGGGTGGTGCTGGGGCGCCATACCAGGCCAATCTCCCGATAGGGCTTCTCCCCGGGCAGGGGAATGGCCACCAGATCCGAGTTGTCGAGTATGCCCGCATCTATGGCCATCTGCGGCAGGAAGGTGGTGCCAAGGCCGGCGCCCACCATCTGCACCAGGGTGTGCAGACTGGTGGCGGCGAAGGGGTTGATCTTGCTCTTGTCCCGCAGCCGGCAGGCGCTCACCGCGTGCTCGGTCAGGCAGTGCTCCCGCTCCAGCAGGAAGATGCTCTGATTGGGCAGCTCCTTGTAGTCGAATGGCATGTGCAAAGTGGCAGCCATATCTGACGGCATCACCATATGGAAGGGATCTTGCCCCACCGTCTTGCTGTGAAAGCCGCCTATCTCCACCGGCAGCGCCAGGATCAGCAAGTCGAGCTGCCCCTGCTCCAGCTGCTTGAGCAGATTGGTGGTGGTGTCTTCCCGCAGCAGCAGCTCCAGCTCCGGATAGGCCTTGCCGCACCGCTGCAGCAGTTTGCTGAGCAGGAAGGGGGCTATGGTCGGGATGCAACCCAGGCGGACTGTGCCGTGCATGACGCCCCCCTGCTGCTGGCCGAGCTCCATCAGATCCCGGGCGTCGGAGAGCAGGTTGCGCGCCCGCGCCACTATCTCCATGCCGACCGGCGTCATGATGAAACTCTTGTGGTCACGCTCCACCAGTTGCAGGTTCATCATGTCCTCCAGGGTCTGGATCCCGGTGCTCAGGGTGGACTGGCTGACATGACAGGCCTTGGCGGCGCGATTGAAATTCTTGTGCTCGTCCAGAGCGACCAGATACTGCAGCTGTTTCAGGCTGGGCCAACGTTGCATAGGGGAAACCCGATCGATGCTATCTATTTGATTTGATTAATCTACCATCGAGAGACTGCTTTGTCGCCGAGATTAGGCGCCCTCCTGGCAGGGTCTGTGCTTCGCGGGGTAGGGATAGGCCCGCCATTCCATGCCCGTCGCGGCAACTGCTGCCATGGGAGCTTATCCCCTTGTGCCAGCCCGTTGAAGGGGAGTTGCCATGGGATGTGACGGGGATCGGCCTTCCCCGGCGTGCCCATGGCTGGCCATAAAAAAACGCGCCTGTTGGCGCGTTCTTGCAGGTGTGAGGGCAGGCTATTCGTCGAAGATACCGAAGTGATCCTTGGCGAAGTTGACCCGCTGCTCCACGTTCATCTTGACCTGACCCAGCTTCTCTATGGTCTTGAGGTTGGGCACCAGGCCGCGACCGTTGGCTATCTGGATGGCGAGACCGGGGCGGGCGTTGAGCTCCAGCAGCATGGGGCCGCGGAACTTGTCGAGCACCATGTCTGTGCCGATGTAGCCCAGACCCGACATCTCGTAGCAGGAGGCGGCCAGGGTCAGCAGGGTATCCCAGTGGGGCACCTTGAGATCGTAGAGATCCAGGCCGGTGTCCGGGTGGTGGCGCAGCGGGTTGCCAAACTGCACCGCCCGGAGGGCACGACCGGTGCGCAGGCACAGACCCACCCCTACTGCGCCCTGGTGCAGGTTCGCCTTGCCGTCCGAGGCAGAGGTGGAGAGGCGCATCATGGCCATCACGGGGAAGCCCTTGAAGATGATCACCCGGGCATCGGGGACCCCTTCGAAGGAGTAGCCGTCGAAGACGTCATCGAAGTTGATGAGGCCTTCCACCAGCGCCACGTCGGGCTTGCCGCCAAGGGAATAGAGGCCCGCCAGTATGTTGGAGACATGACGCTCCAGATCCTGGCCGTTGCAGGCGCTGCCGTTGGGCTTGTAGAAGCTGCCCTCTTCCTGGCGCAGGATCACCAGTATCCCCTTGCCCCCCGAGCCGCGGGCCGGCTTGATGCAGAAGCCCGGCCAATCCTTGACCAGCTCGGTGATGCGGGTCACGTCGTGCTGCTCGCGGATGGTGCCGATGAGTTCGGGCACCGTCACCCCCGCATCCAGCGCTATGCGCTTGGTCTTGAGCTTGTCATCCACCAGCGGGTAGAGACGACGCGGGTTGTAGCGGCTGATGTAGGAGTGGTTGCGTTTGTTCATGCCGAGGATGCCTGCTTGCGACAGGCTCCACGGGCTGGTGTATTTCTGCCAGAACCACATCTGTTACTTGTCCTTACCCGGGGTGGCACCGGACTTCATTTCGTCCACCAGCGGCTTGAAGCGCTTGAGCTCGCTCAGCTTGTAGCCGGTGTAGTTACCCATCACCAGCACGGTCGCCATCAGCACCAGTTGCAGGCCGAGGAAGTTGAAGGTGAGGTGACGAATGAGCTCGTTGTCCATGGCCAGGTAGGCGATGACCGCCACCAGCAGGGAGCCGCCACCCTGACGGAACACCTCTTTCGGGCCCTCTTCTTCCCACAGGATGGACATCCGCTCAATGGTCCAGGAGAGGATGATCATCGGGAAGAAGGTGATCTTCATGCCGTCGGTCAGCCCCAGCTTGAAGGCAAAGGCCGAGAAGATACCGATCATCGAGATCACCATGATGATGATCGCCGATATTCGGGCCACCAGCAGCAGGTTGAGCCTTGAGAGGTAGGAGCGGATCACCAGGCCGGTGCCGACGATCAGCAGGAAGCCGATGAGACCGGTGACCAGGGAGGTCTGGATGAAGGCGACCGCGATCAGCACCGGCATGAAGGTGCCGGAGGTCTTGATCCCCACCAGTACCCGCAGGAACACCACCATCAGCACGCCGATGGGGATCAGCAGCAGTCCCTTGAACAGGGCCTGCTCTTCCAGCGGCAGGCTGTGGATGGAGAAGTTCATCATCTCGGACTTCTCGAACTTCTGCGCCAGGGCCACGTTGACCGGTTGCTCCTGCTCGATCATCGAGAAGGTGACGCGGGAGTTGTGACCGCCGGTGACGTCCAGCAGGGCGCCGGAGTTGTATTCCCACAGCAGCAGGTTACCCGGTTGTCCCTGTTCGCCGGTTTGCGGGTTGAACAGCTTGTAGTCGGTCGGGCTGTTGAACACCTGCAGGTAGTCCACCAGCTCCTGACGACGGCGACCGTCTTCCAGGCTCAGGGCGTGCACCACGCGTGCCGGCACCTCGGCGTTGTTGAGCAGCTCGGCAATCAGGCTGGCGCGGCTCTTGTGGGATTTGAGCAGCTCGGCGTTCTGTTCCTGCTTCTCGATCTCCTTGATGATCTCGCGAGTCAGGGTGTAGCCGTCGGCGGAACGCTCCTGGGCGCGCTCGAGGATCTGCTTCATCGCGGTGGCGTAGGGCTCACTCTCGATCTGCTTCTCGATGGCGGGCGGCAGGGGGTTGGCGGCGGGCTTGGCATGGGCATCCGCCATCATGTCGACCCGGTAGTAGAGCTCCTGGCGGCCAGAGGCGCTGCGGATGGACCACTCGGCGCGGGCATCCCCGTCTTTTTCCACAAACGACAGGCCGTAGCCTGGGCTGGCGGCATTCTCGTTCATCAGGGTGAAGCCGGGCTGGGTGCCCGGAATGGCCAGGGAGGCGATCACCGGCTCGCCGGTCGCCTCGAACTCGAGCTTGGCTTCGATAGACCAGATCTGACGTTTTTCACCGGGCGTGAGGGGCACGTCCAGGGCGACATGGTGATAAAACGTCATTCCCAGGCCGACAATGAACAGCAGGGCGACCAGCAGATAGAACGGCTTACGGGAAACCATGGATTATTTTACATCCTTGAGCTTGGGTTTTGGTTGGATATACTCGCGGGCCACGTCGACCACGGCGATGTCTTTCAAGAATTCACGGCCCAGCAGCACGGGGAAGGTCATGTCGCTGCGATCTTTGAGGGTAAACTCGGCCTTCTCGGTCATGTCGCCGATGCGCACTGTGAGACGCACCACGGGACGGCGGTCGAGGTCGTCGGCAGAGGCCTGACGCACCCGCACGTGACGCACCAGGGGCGCCTCGATCTGGATCTTGTCGTCCATCTCCTGGTGGCTCAGGAAGAAGCGCACCCAGTTCTTGCCGTTGCGCTCGAAGATGGTGATCTCCTGGGCGCTGATGGAGGAGGTGGTGGCGCCGGTATCGACCCGTGCCTGGAAGGCATCGTTGGCGGCATCGACCCAGATCCACTCGGCTTCACCCACCAGCAGCTTGCCGTCGACCGTGTGGCCCTGGCTCGGGGCCGGGCACTTCTCGGTCGGGATGGCCATGGGTTTGGGGGGCTCGGGTGGCAGGGTAGCCAGCTTGCTGTCGACTTTCTTCACGGACTCTTTCATGTTGGTGACATCGGTGTTGAGCTGAACCAGCAGGTGCTGTTGCTGCACATACTGCTTCTGTTGCTGTTCCATGGATGTTTGCAGGCGTTGTTCGCTCAACGAGATCTCGTTGCGCAGCTCCGCCAGCGTCAGGGTCGGGACAGGGGGCGCTTTTTCCATACTGACACACCCGCCGAGACTGAGCAGGGAGAGCAGGGTCATTCCTTTTAATTTGCTTTTCATGTCATTCATTTAACTGTGCTTCCTGGAATTGGGTCAGTGTAACTTCCACAGCCGCCATCGGCTAGTCTTTGGCCTTTCTGGCGATCAGTACGGCACGCTTGGGTGCCGGGTATCCTTCGACCGTGAGTGCAGGATCATCGGGATCCAGATAGTCACTCAGGGACTCGTTAATCATCCAGTCGGTACGACGCTGTTCGTCGGTACTGGTCATATTCTCGTCCACGATTCGCACGTCGCTAAACCCGCAGCGCTCGACCCACAGCTTGAGGGCCGCGCTTGAGGGGATGAACCAGACGTTGCGCATCTTGCCGTAGCGATCGCTGGGCACCAGCACGTCGTTGACACCGCCGTCGATCACCAGGGTCTCCAGCACCAGCTCCCCATCGTCTTTGAGCTGATTGCGCAGCTGTTCGATGTGTTCGATGGGGGACTTGCGATGATAGAGCACCCCCATGGAGAAGACGGTGTCAAAGGCCCGCAGCTCAGGGAGCTCCTGGATGCCGAGCGGCAGCAGGTGGGCGCGCTGATCGTTGCCTGCGAAGTGGCGAATGGCCTCGAACTGGCAGAGGAAGAGCGGGCTTGGGTCAATGCCGACCGCGAGTTTGGCCCCTTCCCCCACCATGCGCCAGAGGTGGTAGCCGCTGCCGCAGCCGACATCCAGCACGTAACGCCCTGCGAGCGGACTGATATGGGGCAGCACCCGATCCCACTTCCAGTCGGAGCGCCACTCGGTGTCGATGTGGATGCCGTGTACGGTAAAAGGCCCCTTGCGCCAGGGCATGAAGTGGCGCAGCAGGCTCTCGGTCTTCTTGCGCTCCCCCTCGTTCATGCTCTCAAGGCTGCCGATCTCGACCCGGCTTTTCAGCTCGATCTCGCCGGGGGCGACGACGGGCAGCTTGTTGAGGGCGCGGTTCCAGCGCGGCAGATCCCCGTGCAGGTTGTCGTGCTGCCAGGCGTGCAGCTGGGCGGGCAGGGTGTGCAGCCAGTGGCTCAGCCGGTTCTTGGCGATCAGTTGATAAAAGTTGGCGAAATCGATCATGGCTGGGCGTCGCTTGATTTGATGGCAATCATGGAGCCGAAGTTGAAGCACTGGAACCAGAGATCCTGATGGGTGAAACCGGCGTCCCGCAGGCGGGCACGGTGGGTCTCCAGGCTGTCGGTGCGCATCACGTTCTCCAGCGCCGTGCGCTTCTGGCTTATCTCCAGCTCGCTGTAGCCGTTGGCCCGCTTGAAGTCCAGATGCAAGTCGATGAGCAGCGCGTTGACCTGCTCGTCCTCGAAACGGAACTTCTCGCTCAGGATGAGGATGCCACCGGGGCGCAGGCCGTCATGGATGCGCGCGATGAGGGCGGCGCGTTTCTCGGGGGCGACGAACTGCAGGGTGAAGTTGAGCACCACCACTGAGGCGTTCTCGATGGCGATGTCGCAGATGTCCGCCTCCACCAGCTCCACCGGCACCTCGGACTTGAAGCCCGAAAGGTGGGCGCGGGCGCGCTCTATCATGGGGTGGGAGAGATCCACCGCCGTGATCTGGCAGCCCGGCTGGTTGACATGGCGGCGCATCGCCTGGGTCGCGGCGCCGAGGGAGCAGCCGAGATCGTACAGGCGGCTCTGGGGCTGGGCGTAGCGGGCGGCCATCATGCCGATGGCGGAGATGATGTTGCTGTAACCCGGCACGGATCGCTGGATCATGTCGGGGAAGACATCGACGACCTGTTCGTCAAAGCAAAAGTCCCCCAATTGGGCGATGGGGGCGGCAAAAATCTGATCGTGCATGCTGGCGCAACCTGACAGCCGGTGCGCGAACCGGCTGTGTGTTCAATGGAGTCGTTGGGTGACGCCCGTCCGGGTCGTCACCGGTTTACGAACGGGGTGGCTGGCCTTGAGATCCTTCGGGCCCGCCCTGTTCGCAATGGACCATCATCCTGGTCCTTTATGGGGATGAGCCGTCTGCGGCAGGTGTTGCCATGGACAGCGGTCAGAGCCCTTTACCGGGAGCCGGACGGTCGCCTGCAACACTATGCAATGGCGGGCGTCCGGGTCCTTGCTTGGGGCGGTAGTGTAGAGGAAAGGTGGGCGTTTGTCTTGACGCCGAGCCCAGTGGGGCCACAAAAAAACGGCTTTTTTTAGCGGTGAAACAGGGGCGGAGAAGGGAGCGGCTAAAAGGGCAGCAGGCCCTGGCGCGCGCGATCGTTTTCCCCCGGCCAGGGGGCCATCTCCTGACCGAGCAACTGACTGACCTGACGGGCCAGTTCGGGGGCCCGGGCGTTGTCGGCGGTATGGATAAAGAGGTAGAGATCCTTCCCCTCTGCCAGCCATTGTTTCCAACGGGGCAACCAGGATGGCAAAAAGGGGTAATTGTCCTCGATTTGAGGAAGGCCGATGAGGCGCACCACCGGACTGTTGGCCGTGGCGAGCAGGTGCACCGGGAGCCTCGGCTTCTTGCCCTGGGCATCGACGAGGGCCGGCGTAGTGGCGGGCACCGAGAAGAGCGGCCGGCTGTCGAGCATGATGCGGTTGATGCCCCTGTCCATCAGCAGGCGGTTCAGGGCCCGCTCCGCCTCCCCCTTGGCGAAGAAGTCGGGGTGGCGCACCTCCAGGGCATAGGTGAAATCCGGCGGCAGGCTCTCGAAGAAGGCGGCGAGGCGCGGCAGGCCGGCGGGGCCGAAGCGGGCGGGCAGTTGCAGCTTGAGCAGCCCCAGTTGCCCGTGCAGGGGGGCCAGCAGGGCGATGAAGGCCGCCACCTGCTTGCCGGCGCCCACCAGATCGCTCTGATGGCTGATCTCTTTCGGAAACTTGAAGCTGAAGCGAAACTGGGGCGGCACCGCATCGGCCCAGCGGCGCACCGTGTCCGGGGTGGGGGAGGCGTAGAAGGTGGTGTTGCCCTCCACCGTATTGAACACCCGGGCATAGTGGGCGAGATGCTCGGCGGGCCTGGCGCCCACCCCCAGCAACTGGCCGGGCCAGGCCGGGTGTGACCACTGGGGCAGACCCAAATAGAGGCTCATGTCGGTTCCTGTCTGCGGATTAATGCTGTTTTGCTCCCCTTTTTGCGCCAGGACAACAAAAAACAGGGCAAAGGAGGCTGCGGGCCATTTTACCCAAATGGGGGTTTTCCTCTATAATGCCAGCCCTTTTGTTTGCCAAATCGTTGTGACTCACGGGGTTGTGCGCCTAAGGTGGCGATGATCTAAGTCACAAGGTTGCCAGACAACGACGCTTGCCGATGTTCTCGCCTCGCGCGTCGACCCCTCAGGGGCCACTCGGCGCGAGCCGGCATTGGCGGCAAGTATCCGGCTCGGGGAGCCGGATGATATGAGACTGATTTCAAACCGGGTAAGAATCCGAATCTGGCCAGCTGTGAGACAGACGGTGCTTGCCAGTCGTGCCCGGCGACCCAAGGTGAACCGTCTCTCTACCATTTCGAAGGAAGAAGTCCATGCGCTCTATCTATTGCGGACAGGTCAATGAGGCCCATGCCGGGCAGACCATTACATTGTGCGGTTGGGTCCACCGTCGTCGCGATCTCGGCGGCCTCATCTTTATCGACATGCGCGACCGGGAAGGGATCGTGCAAGTCTTCTTCGACCCGGACAAGCCGGACGCCTTCGCCCTGGCCTCCGAGCTGCGCGGCGAGTTCTGCATCCAGGTGACCGGCGTGGTGCGTACCCGTCCGGACTCCCAGCGCAACAGCGACATGGCCACAGGCGCCATCGAAGTGTTCGCCCACGAGCTCACCATCATCAACCGTGCCGAGCCGCTGCCGCTGGACTTCAATCAGGTCAACAGCGAAGAGATCAGCCTCAAGTATCGCTATCTGGACCTGCGTCGCCCCGAGATGGCCAAGTACCTGAAGACCCGTGCCAAGGCCAGCGCCTTCGTGCGTCGCTTCATGGACGAACAGGGCTTCCTCGACATCGAGACCCCCATGCTGACCAAGGCGACCCCGGAAGGGGCCCGTGACTACCTGGTGCCGAGCCGGGTGCACAAGGGCAAGTTCTACGCCCTGCCGCAGTCCCCGCAGCTGTTCAAGCAGTTGCTGATGATGTCCGGCTTCGATCGCTACTACCAGATCGTCAAGTGCTTCCGCGACGAGGACCTGCGTGCCGACCGCCAGCCGGAATTCACCCAGATCGACGTGGAGACCTCCTTCATGACTGCGCCCCAGGTGCGTGAAATCATGGAAGAGATGATCCGCAAGCTCTGGCTGCACATCCTGAACGTGGATCTCGGTGACTTCCCCATCATGACCTTCGACGAGGCCATGCGCCGCTTCGGCTCCGACAAGCCGGATCTGCGCCTGCCCATGGAGCTGGTGGATGTGGCAGACCTCTTGACCGCCGTCGAGTTCGCCGTGTTCGCCGGTCCTGCCAACGACCCCAAAGGCCGCGTGGCAGCCCTGAAAGTCCCGGGCGGCGCCGAGCTCTCTCGCAAGCAGATCGACGAATACACCAAGTTCGTCGGCATCTATGGTGCCAAGGGCCTCGCCTGGATGAAGGTCAACGAAGCCGCTAATGGCATCGAGGGCGTGCAGTCTCCGGTTGCCAAGTTCCTCACCGACGAGATAGTGCGCGAGATCCTGGCCCGCACCGGCGCCGCCGATGGCGACATCCTGTTCTTCGGCGCTGACTCCAAGAAGGTGGTGTGCGACGCCATGGGCGCCCTGCGCCTGAAGGTGGGCCGCGATCTGGGTCTGGTGGAGAACGTCTGGAAGCCGCTCTGGGTGATCGACTTCCCCATGTTCGAGGAAGATGGCGAAGGTGGCCTGGCTGCCATGCACCACCCCTTCACCGCCCCGAGCAACCTGGGCCCGGCCGAGCTCAAGGCCAACCCCCTGGGTGCCTATGCCAACGCCTACGACATGGTGATCAACGGCTACGAAGTGGGCGGCGGTTCTGTGCGTATCCACAACAGCGAGATGCAGTCCACCGTGTTCGACATCCTGGGGATCACCCCGGACGAACAGCGTCTGAAGTTCGGCTTCCTGCTGGATGCCCTGAAATACGGTACCCCGCCCCACGCCGGTCTGGCCTTCGGCCTGGACCGCCTCAGCATGCTGCTGACCGGTACCGACAACATCCGGGACGTGATCGCCTTCCCGAAAACCACGGCAGCGGCCTGCCTGATGACGGATGCTCCCAGCTTCGCCAACCAGGCCCAGCTGACCGAGCTGGCCATCGCCACCGTTGCCAAGGCCGATGCCAAGGCTGACGCCTGAGAAGATTGAAGAACGGGTCGCCATGCGACCCGTATCCCATTGATTTCAAATTATAACGGAGAGTTTTTATGGCAGGTCACAGCAAATGGGCCAACATCAAACACCGCAAGGCGGCGCAAGACGCCAAGCGTGGCAAGATCTTCACCAAGCTGATCCGCGAAATCACCACCTCGGCTCGCCTCGGTGACGCTGATCCCGCCAACAACCCGCGCCTGCGCGCGGCGGTAGCGGCTGCCCTGACCGGCAACATGACCCGCGACACCATCAACCGTGCCATCCAGCGCGGCGCCGGTGGTGGCGATGGCGAGCAGCTCGAAACCATCGTCTACGAAGGTTACGGCCCGGCGGGCTCCGCCGTCATGGTGGAGTGCCTGACCGACAACCGTAACCGCACCGTGGCCGAAGTGCGTCACGCCTTCAGCAAGTGCGGCGGCAACCTGGGCACCGACGGCTCGGTGGCCTACCTGTTCAGCAAGAAGGGTCTGCTGACCTTCGTGGGCGTGGACGAAGATGCCCTGATGGACGCGGCCCTGGAAGCGGGTGCCGATGATGTTGTCACCGAAGAGGATGGCTCCATCGAGGTCTACACCACCCCGAACGATTTCGGCACAGTGCTCGATGGCCTGGAAGCCGCCGGCTTCAAGCCCCAGAGCGCCGAAGTGACCATGATAGCTTCCACCGAAGCCGAGCTGGATGCCGAAACCGCCCCCAAGCTGATGCGCCTCATCGACATGCTGGAAGACCTGGACGACGTGCAGGAGGTCTACCACAACGGCTCCATCTCCGACGAAGTGGCCGCGCTGCTCTGATCGCACAGCTTCTAGCCCCTGACTGGGGATAAACACCAGACGGCAGCCTAAGGCTGCCGTTTTTTTATCTCACTGACTCTTCTTTGGCGCCATTTCCTTCGCTGTGCCTTCCTTAATTCCCGCTTAAGTTTGCCTTCCTACTCTCTCCTTGCATCCGGGCCGCTGTGCCCATCACCACCTTGTCTGCTCGGGAAGAGAGACGGGTGGCAGGGATGCCCACAACGGAGTCCCCATGCAGGGTCTCCAGATCACTGGTTTGTCGGAGTCTTCTTATGCGCCTCACTCTGGGAGTGATGAAGGTCAATCTGTTGCTGGTGCTGCTGTTTGCACTGGTGTTCAACTGGCCCATTTTCCTGCACTTTTACCGTATTCTCAGCGCCCTCGAGCACGTCAAGGCGGGTTTTGCCCTCTCTATCCCCCTGGTGCTGGTCGCCGCCCTCAATGCGGTCTTCCTGCCGTTCACCTTCCGCTATCTGCTCAAGCCCTTCTTCACCTTCCTGATCGTCACCGCCTCCCTGGTCAGCTACGCCATGCTCAAATACGGCATCATCTTCGATGTGGGCATGGTGCAGAACATACTCGAAACCAACAGCGGGGAGGCCACTTCCTACCTCAATGGTTCAGTGGTGCTCTGGTTCCTGCTGACCGCCGTGCTGCCGGTGCTTGGCCTCTTGTGGCTGAAGATCGAATACCCAACCCCCTGGTACAAGGGGCTGGCCCAGCGTCTGGCGGGGATCGCCCTCTCCCTGTTGTTCCTGGTCGGCGTCGCCGCCCTCTATTACCAGGATTACGCCTCGGTCGGGCGCAACAACCATACCATCGTCAAAGAGATAGTCCCCTCCAACTACGTGCGCGGTCTCTATCGCTACGCCCGGGATATTCTCTTCGCCACCCCTGTCCCTTATCAGCCGATAGGCACAGATGCCAGGGTGGTGGACAAGGGCGGCAAGCCGACCCTGATGTTCCTGGTGGTGGGGGAGACGGCCCGCAGCCAGAACTACTCCCTCAACGGCTACCAGAAGCAGACCAACGGCTTCACCATGAAGGAGCCGGATCTCGTCTCCTTCAGGGACGTGCGCTCCTGTGGCACCGCCACCGCGGTTTCCGTGCCCTGCATGTTCTCCAACCTCACGCGCCGGGAATATGACGAGACCCTGGCCAAGTCCAGGGACGGCCTGCTGGATGTGCTGCAGCACGCCGGTGTCTCCGTGCTGTGGAAGGAGAACGACGGCGGCTGCAAGGGGGTGTGCAATAACGTGCCCACCCTGGAGATCGAACCCAAGGCCTTCCCCCAATACTGTGAAGGGGATTCCTGCTATGACGAGGTCTTGCTGCAGGGGCTGGATCAACAGATCGCCGGGATGAAGGGCAAGCAGGGCAGCAAGCTGGTGGCCTTCCACCTGATGGGCAGCCATGGCCCGACCTACTATCGCCGCTATCCGGCCGGGGATCGCGTCTTCCTGCCGGACTGCCCGCGCAGCGACATCGAGAACTGCAGCAACGAGGAGCTGGTCAATACCTATGACAACACCATCCGCTATACCGACAAGGTGCTGTCCCAGCTTATCGCCAAGCTCAAGACCCTGGAGAGCCAGTACAACGTGGGGCTGGTCTACCTGTCGGATCACGGGGAATCCCTGGGGGCGCTGGGGCTCTACCTGCACGGCACCCCCTACAAGTTTGCCCCGGACGACCAGACCCGGGTGCCCCTGCTGACCTGGCTCTCTCCCCAGTTGCAGCGGGATCGCGGGCTCAATCAGGATTGCCTGCGCCAGGAGGCGGGCAGCAAGCGCTTCTCCCACGACAACTTGTTCCACTCGATGCTGGGCATCATGGACGTGCAGACCCAGGTCTATGACGGCAAGCTTGACCTGTTCAAGCTCTGCCGGGCGGGGTGAGTCAGGCTAACCGAACGCGACAGCCTGTTGCCCCGCACCATGCTGGGCATCATGGATGTGCAGACCCAGGTCTATGACGGCGCGCTTGATCTGTTCAAGCCGTGTAGGGCGGGGTGAGTCACCGCGTCCGATTACGCCGCTACGCGGCTAATCGAACCTACGCTCTGTTCAAGCCCTGTAGGGCGGGTAAACCGGCGAAAACAGACCATAAAAAACGGCAGCCACTGGCTGCCGTTTTTGTTTCCCAAGGCTTGGGCCTTTACTTCTGCTCCATGATGATCTGCAGCAGATCCCCTTCCAGCAGGGAGCGCTTCACCAGGGCGAAACCACCTATGGTGGGCTGGTTCTGGAAACGCGCCTTCACGATGGGCAGGCCACGGTGGAAGCTCGGCAGGGACTGGTGCTCGACGCAGCGACGGATGGCCGGGATAAGTATCTCCTCGGCGGCGGTGATTTCGCCGGCGATCAGCACCTTCTGCGGGTTGAACAGGTTGACCGTGATGGCGATGGCCCGGCCCAGGTGTTCTCCCACGTTCTCGATCACGCTGCGGGCCAGTTCATCACCGGCCACGGCGGCCTTGCACACCTCCTGGATGGTGATGTGCTTCTCCTGCAGCGAGCTCAGGTGGCCGCGGCTGATGAGCTCCTTCACCTTGTCGACGATGGCCTCGTTGGAGGCGATGGTCTCGAGGCAGCCGAAGTTGCCGCAGTGGCAGCGCTTGCCGAGGGGTTCGACCTGGATGTGGCCTATCTCGCCGACGTTGCGGTTATGACCGAGGAATACCTGCCCCTTGGTGATGATGCCGGAGCCGGTGCCCTGGTGGACGCTCACCAGGATGGAGTCCATGCAGTCGCGGGACTCGCCGAAGAAGTGCTCAGCCAGCGCCAGGGAACGGGTGTCGTTGCCCACGTAGCAGGGGAGGTTGAAATGGTGCTCCAGCAGCTTGGCGAGCCCCAGGTTGCGGATCTGGTAGGTGGGGGTATAGATGACCATGCCGGATTCCGGATTGACCAGACCCGGCATGGTGAGCGCTATGCTGATGAGGTTGCGGCTGCGCTCGGTATTGGCGTCGATGAAGGCGCCAATCTCCCGCAGCAGCATGTCGACCACGGGCTGTTGCTCTATCTCTGTCACCTGGGTGATGTGCTGATCGAGCTCCTTGCCGTCGAGATCATACAGGGAGAGCTGCAGATAGCCGCGGCCAAGCTTGGCGGAGACAAACTGAAAGCGATGCTTGATGGTGGTCAGGGAGATGGCGCGTCGTCCGCCGGTTGACGCCTGGGGCGACGTCTCCCTGATCAGCCCATGCTCGATCAGTTGCCGGGTTATCTTGGTCACGCTGGCCGGGGCCAGCTGACTCAACTCGGCAATTTTGACCCGCGAGATGGGCCCTTGCAGGTCAATGAGTCGATAGACGACGGCACTGTTCACCTGCTTGATAAGATCTACGTTTGCTATTTGTCCGCCAGTCATAGTGTCACTGTGTTGTGTAGTGTCCGTTAACCACGGTCCCGCAGACCGTGAAGGCCTGATCAAAGACGGTGAGGTTGGCAATTTTTCCGACCTGGATACTACCGAGACGTGAGTCCCATCCAATGGCGCGAGCGGGATAAAGGGTGGCCATTCTCAGTGCTTCATCGAGCGGTAATCCGACCTGTTTGACCAGATTCTCCACCCCTTCAATCATGGTGAGGGCAGAGCCGCCGAGTGTACCATTCTCATCGACGCACTGACCATCGCGGAAATAGACGGTTGCGCCACAAAAATCAAACTGCTCAAAGCCTTCCGGTGCACCCGCCGCGGCGGTGGCATCGGTGACCAGCACCAGTTTCTCGCCGAGGATCCTGTGTGCCAGGCGCACGTTGGCCCAGTGCACGTGGTGACCGTCGACGATGATGCCCGCATAGACATCCTTGCGATCGTAGATGGCGCCCACCACGCCCGGCTCGCGACCGTTCAGGGTCGGGGTCATGGCGTTGTAGAGGTGGGTGGCAAAGCGCATGCCGTTGTCAAACCCGGCCATGGCCTGGTCATAGCTGGCGGCGGTATGACCGGCGGAGACCAGGATGCCGGCCTCCACCAGGCGACGGATGTGTTCCGGCTTGTTGCGCTCCGGCGCCAGGGTGATCTTGGCGATGGCGTCGCTGTTGGCGCAGAAGAAATCGATCATCTCGTCGACGGGCTGACGGATCTGCTCGGCCGGGTGTATGCCCTTGCGCTTGAGGTTGGTGTAGGGCCCTTCCAGATGGACGCCCAGCACCTCGTTCGGACGGGCGGCCATGTAGTCGCGGGTCACCGCCACCGCCAGCTTCATGTCTGCATCCGGACTGGTGATCAGGGTCGGCAGGAAGCTGGTGGTACCGGACTTGAGGTTGGCCGCCTGCATGGTGGCCAGGGTCTCTGTAGTGATGTGACCGTTGAACATGACGCCGCCGCAGCCGTTGAGTTGCACGTCGATGAAGCCGGCGCTGAGGTTGGCGCCCTTGAGGTCAATCTGTTCAATATCCGCTGGCAGCTCGGCCAGGTGGGAGATGGCGACAATCTTGTCGCCTTCGATCAGTACGCCGTGGCCGGTCAGCACACAGCTGCCGGTATAGAGGGTGCAATTAGTCAGTGCGTACATGACGGCTCCTTACAGACGGTCGATGTTGGCGGCTTCCAGCTGCTGGAAGTAACGGACCGTCTTGACTTTCAGCTCCATGGTGGAGGGCTCGTCGCACACCATCATGCCCTTGGGATGCAGCTGCAGGGTGGAGATGGTCCACATGTGGTTGACGCTGCCTTCCACCGCGGCCTGCAGGGCCAGGGCCTTGGCGTGGCCGGTCACCAGGATCATGATCTCTTCGGCATCCATCAGGGTGCCCACGCCCACGGTCAGCGCCAGCTTGGGCACCTGCTCCATGTCGCCACCGAAGAAGCGGGAGTTGGCGATGCGGGTATCCTCGGTCAGGGTCTTGACCCGGGTACGGGAGGCGAGGGAGGAGGCCGGCTCGTTGAAGGCGATGTGGCCGTCGTTGCCGACGCCGCCCATGAAGAGGTGGATCCTGCCGTAGGACTTGATCTTGTCTTCATAACGCTTGCACTCGGCCACCAGATCCTCGGCATTGCCGTTGAGGATGTTGATGTTTTCCGGGCGAATGTCGACGTGATTGAAGAAGTTGTTGTACATGAAGCTGTGGTAGCTCTCGGGGTGCTCCTTGGGCAGGCCCACGTACTCATCCATGTTGAAGGTCACCACGTGCTGGAAGCTCACCTCGCCGGCCTTGTGCAGCTCGATCAGGCGCTTGTAGGTCGTCAGCGGCGTGCCACCGGTGGGCAGGCCCAGCACGAAGGGGCGGTCGGCTGTCGGTTTGAACGCATTGATGCGGTCAACGATGTAACGGGCAGACCAGAGACCCACCTGGCTGGCAGACTTCAACGGGATCAGGCGCATTTTCTATACCTCAGTACGGTTGCCGCACAGGATTGACGGCAAGGGACCAAACACGGATTCAAGTTGTTTTATAGCGTAAATAAAGATTGCGAACTAAGCCACATCTATCCGCTACCTTTATCTCTGTTGAGTGATAATGATCACGAAAGCTGGTTTATTAATTTGCGCAGCGAAATAAAACCCATAGACTGCCAATCAAGCCTTGATGGCTTATGCGTCAAACGTGATAAGCACTTAATTTCTAGAAAAACATCAACTAAGGAGAGGAACCGTGAACATTCTCGGTTATTTGCAAAAGATCGGCCGTGCCCTGATGGTGCCGGTAGCGGTATTGCCTGCCGCAGCGATCCTGATGGGGATTGGCTATTGGATTGACCCGAACGGCTGGGGCGGTGGAAGTCCGGTCGCTGCCTTCCTGATCAAGGCGGGTGCCGCCATCATCGACAGCATGCCCGTGCTGTTTGCCGTGGGTGTCGCCTATGGCATGTCCAAGGATAAAGACGGTTCCGCCGCGCTGGCCGGTCTGGTCGGCTTCCTGGTGGTCACCACCCTGCTGAGCCCGGGCGCCGTTGCCCAGATCAAGGGTATCCCGGCCGACCAGGTGCCGGCAGCCTTTGCCAAGATCAGCAACCAGTTCGTCGGCATCCTCTGTGGTGTCATCGCGGCTGAGCTGTACAACCGCTTCAGCAGCGTCGAGCTGCACAAGGCGCTGGCCTTCTTCTCCGGCCGTCGTCTGGTACCCATCGTGACCTCAGTTGTCATGATCGTGGTCTCCTTCATCCTGATGGCCGTCTGGCCGGTTATCTATGGTGGCCTGGTAAACTTCGGTGAATCCATCGTCAGCATGGGCTCCACCGGTGCCGGTATCTACGCCTTCTTCAACCGTCTGCTGATCCCGGTCGGTCTGCACCACGCCCTGAACTCTGTGTTCTGGTTCGACGTGGCCGGCATCAACGACATCCCGAACTTCCTGGGTGGCCAATCCTCCATCGACGCCGGCAAGGCTGTCGTGGGCGTGACCGGCATGTACCAGGCTGGCTTCTTCCCCATCATGATGTTCGGTCTGCCGGGTGCGGCACTGGCCATCTACCACAGCGCGAAGAAAGAGAACAAAGAGAAAGTTGCCTCCATCATGATCGCAGCCGCCTTTGCCGCCTTCTTCACCGGGGTGACCGAGCCGCTCGAGTTCTCCTTCATGTTCGTGGCGCCTGTGCTCTATGTCATCCACGCCCTGCTGACCGGCCTGTCCGTGTTCATCGCCTCCAGCATGCACTGGATCGCCGGTTTCGGTTTCAGTGCCGGTCTGGTGGATATGGTGCTCTCCAGCCGCAACCCGCTGGCGACCCAGTGGTACATGCTGCTGGTACAAGGCCTGGTGTTCTTCGGTCTCTACTACGCCATCTTCCGTGCCGTGATCGTCAAGTTCAACCTGAAAACCCCGGGTCGTGAAGATGACGAAGCCGTGCCGGTACAGGCCCAGACCACCGACCGCACCGAGCTGGCTCGCCAGTATCTGGAAGTGCTGGGTGGCCAGGAGAACCTGGTGACCATAGATGCCTGCATCACCCGTCTGCGTCTGACCCTGAAAGATCGCAGCATCGTCGATGAGCGCAAGCTCAAAGCCCTGGGCGCGGCCGGTGTGGTCAAGCTCGGTGAGCAGAACCTGCAGGTGATTCTGGGCCCCTTGGCCGAAATCATCGCCGGTGAGATGAAAGCCCTGCGTTAATCGAGCGACTCGCTCACCTCAAGTCTAAGTCCATTGTTGACATAACTAAGGGCCCCGTTCCCGGGGCCCCATATAAAAAAAGCCAAGAAAATCCAACCTTTACTTCAAATGAGAGCAGCAGTTATGAACTTGAAACATTCTCTGTTAGCCATTGCCATGTCTACCGTTTGTGCCGCCCAGGTGCAGGCAGCCGATGCCGCCAAGCAAGCCGTGGTCGATTCCCTCGCCAGCAACCTGGTCGTCAAGTACGAAGTCGTCACCAACGACGGTGCCGGCGCCGGCCTCGATTGCCAGGCACTGGGCTCCGAGTGGGCGAGCTGCGGCGTTGCCAAGCTGCACCTGACCAATACCGGTGCCGACGTCACCTCCAAGGACTGGAGCATCTATGTCTCCTCCATCCGCCGCATCCAGCGGGTGGACAACGACCAGTTCACCATCACCCACCTGACCGGCGACCTCTATCGTTTGACGCCAACCGAGAAGTTCCAGGGCTTTGCCAAGGACGCCACGGTCGAAGTGCCCCTGGTGGTGGAGTACTGGGTATTGTTCGAATCTGACATCATGCCGAACTGGTACGTCGCCAGCGAAGGGGCCGAGCCGAAAGTGCTGGCCAGCATGAGCAACATCGACGATGCCACCACCTACGAGAAGCCGATGCCGGCCGACGGCTGGAAGCGCACCAAGGATGACAACAACATCCTGATGAACAGCGAGACCCGTTTTGCCGCCAACCAGACCAGCACCTTGCTGCCTGCCGGCAAGATTGACGACCAGATCCTGCCGACCCCGATGAAGCAGGTGGTCAAGGCCGGTCCCCAGGTCGACTTCTCCACCATCAAGCTCAATGCCCTTGACCTGCCAAGCGATCGCGCCGAGGCCCTGAAGGCTCAACTGACCAAGCTGGGTGTTACCCTCTCCGACACCGGCTACCCAGTGACCATCAAGCTCGGCAGCAAGCTCAAGCAGGCCGAAGGCTATGACATGACCATAGGCGCCAAAGGCACTGTGGTGCAGGGTCATGACATCGACGGGGCCTTCTGGGGCGCCCAGTCCCTGATCTCCCTCTTGGGGGTCAACGACAAGCTGGTGAGCCAGATGAGCGTCGAGGATGCACCGCGCTTCGAATACCGCGGCATGCAGACCGACGTGGCCCGCCACTTCAGAAGCCCGGAGACCATGAAGAAGCTGGTTGACCAGATGTCTGCCATGAAGCTCAACGTGCTGCACCTTGGCCTGACCAACGATGAAGGCTGGCGCATCGAGATCCCGGGCCTGCCGGAGCTGACCGAGGTCGGCAGCCAGCGTTGCCACGACGAGTCCGAAACCAAGTGCCTGATGCCGCAGCTCGGCTCAGGCCCCACCAGCGACAACCAGGGCTCCGGCTTCTACAGCAAGTCCGACTACATCGACCTGGTGCGCTATGCCAAGGCCCGCGGCGTGACCGTGATCCCCGAGATCAACATGCCGGCCCACGCCCGTGCCGCCGTGGTCTCCATGGAGGCGCGCTACAAGCGTCTGCTGGCTGAAGGGAAGGAAGCGGAAGCGAACCAGTTCCGTCTGACTGACCCGGATGACACCTCCAACGTCACCTCGGTGCAGTTCTACGACAAGATGTCCTTCATCAACCCCTGCCAGCCGGGTGCCGCCACCTTCGTGGCCAAGGTGATGGATGAAGTGGCCCAGATGCACCAGGCCGCCGGCCAGCCCCTGACCGCCTGGCACTACGGTGGTGACGAGGCGAAGAACATCATGCAGGGCGGCGGTTACCAGGACCCGGCCATCACCAAGAAAGAGGAGCTGGTCGCCTGGAAGGGCAACGTCGACTCCAGCAAGCAGGACAAGCCGTTTGGCAAGTCCCCCATGTGCCAGAAGATGATCGACGATGGCAAGATCAAGGACGTGGCCGAGCTGCCTGTCCACTTCGCCAAGGAAGTGAGCGAGATGGTCAAGGGCCACGGCTTCTCCACCCTGCAGGCGTGGGAAGATGGTCTGAAGTACGCCACGGACGCCAGCGTGTTCGCCACCGAGAAGACCCGGGTCAACTTCTGGGAAACCCTCTACTGGGGTGGCTTCAACGAGGCGATGAAGTGGGCGCACAAGGGCTATGACGTGGTGCTCTCGAACCCGGACTACCTCTACTTCGACTTCCCGAACGAGGTACACCCGGCCGAGCGCGGCTACTACTGGGCGACCCGCTTCAACGACACCCGCAAGGTGTTCGCCTTCGCCCCGGAAAACCTGCCGCAGAACGCCGAGACCTCGGTTGACCGCGACGGCAACGCCTTCGTGGCCAAGGGTGACCAGGATCCGGTCAAGTTCAAGGGGATCTCCGGTCAGCAGTGGAGCGAAACCGTGCGCACCGACGCCCAGTACGAGTACATGGTCTACCCGCGCATCTTCTCCGTGGCCGAGCGCGCCTGGCACAAGGGTGGCTTCGAGCTCGACTACGTGAAGGGTCGCGAGTTCTCCGGTACCACCAAGCACGTCAACAAGGCCACCCTGAACAAGGAGTGGAACCAGTTCGCCAACCTGTTGGGTCAGCGCGTGCTGCCGAAGCTGGATCAGGCCGGTGTGGAATACCGCCTCTCCGTACCGGGCGCCAAGGTGGTGAACGGCAAGCTGGAAGCGAACGTGGATCTGCCGGGTCTGCCCATCCAGTACAGCCTGGACGGCACCACCTGGACCGCCTATGACGCCGCCGCCAAGCCGACCGTCAATGGCAAGGTCTGGCTGCGTACCACCAGCTTCGACGGCAAGCGCACCAGCCGCGTCACCGAGCTGAACTGATAGCGTATCGTCTCTGACACAGGGCGGGTCGCAAGACCCGCCTTTCCCAAGGCCGATATGTCATCGGATTTGGGAAAGGTTGACTGTGCGTGTGAGCCTTTGTTGTGTGTGTATTGTCTGTTTTTCATCACTTGTGACCCCGCCTCGTGCGGGGCTTTTTTTGGTCAGGGTTCAGGCATGCTTCCGCTGTTTCCCGTTTTTAGCACGCCAATGGCCCGGATTGGCCAAATTCAGGTTGAGGCAGGCCGCGTAATGAGGGATCATATCCGGCTTGACGGCGGGGTGATGAGAGTGCCAACCGGCACAACTTCCGCCAGTGACGCATTTTTGAGGTGAGCCATGAGCGAGGCGAGCAGCCCAACCAACTTTATCCGTCAGATCATCGATGAAGATCTGGCCAGCGGTAAGCACAAGAGCGTGCATACCCGTTTTCCGCCGGAGCCGAACGGTTATCTCCATATCGGCCACGCCAAGTCCATCTGCCTGAACTTTGGCATCGCCCGTGACTATCAGGGCCAGTGCAACCTGCGCTTCGATGACACCAACCCGGCGAAGGAAGACATCGAGTTCGTGGAGTCCATTAAGCAGGACGTGCAGTGGCTCGGCTTCCAGTGGAGCGGCGAGATCTGCTACTCCTCCGACTATTTCGACAAGCTGCACGGCTATGCCATCGAGCTCATCGAGAAGGGTCTGGCCTATGTGGACGAGCTCTCCCCCGAGCAGATGCGCGAATACCGCGGCACCCTGACCGCCCCTGGCAAGAACAGCCCGTTCCGCGATCGCAGCGTGGAAGAGAACCTGGCGCTGTTTGCCAAGATGAAGAGCGGCGAGCTGGCCGAAGGCAGCGCCTGCCTGCGCGCCAAGATCGACATGGCATCCCCCTTCATGGTGATGCGCGATCCCGTCATCTATCGCATCAAGTTTGCCCACCACCACCAGACAGGTGACAAGTGGTGCATCTACCCCATGTACGACTTCACCCACTGCATCTCGGACGCCCTGGAGGGGATCACCCACTCCCTGTGCACCCTGGAGTTCCAGGACAACCGTCGCCTCTATGACTGGGTGCTGGACAACATCAGCATCGACTGCCATCCCCGTCAGTACGAGTTCTCCCGTCTGAACCTCGAATACACCGTCATGTCCAAGCGCAAGCTGAACCTGCTGGTGACCGAGGGGCACGTCAGCGGTTGGGACGATCCGCGCATGCTGACCGTCTCCGGGCTGCGTCGCCGTGGTTACACTCCGGCCTCCATCCGCGAGTTCTGCCAGCGCATCGGCGTGACCAAGCAGGACAACATCGTCGAGATGAGCATGCTGGAAGCCTGCATCCGCGACGATCTCAACGAGAATGCTCCCCGTGCCATGGCGGTGCTGCATCCGGTCAAGGTGGTCATCGAGAACCTGGCCGCCGACGAGGTGCTGACCGCACCGGCGCACCCGAACAAGCCGGAGATGGGCAGCCGCACGCTTCCCTTCACCCGCGAGATCTTCATCGACGAGGCGGACTTCAAAGAAGAGGCGAACAAGCAGTTCAAGCGTCTGGTGCTGGGCAAGGAAGTGCGCCTGCGCAATGCCTATGTCATCAAGGCGGAGCGGGTCGAGAAGGATGCGGACGGCAAGGTCACCTGCATCTACTGCTCCTACGATCCCGAGACCCTGGGCAAGGATCCGGCCGATGGCCGCAAGGTGAAGGGGGTGATCCACTGGGTCAGCGCCACTCACTCCCTGCCGGCCGAGATCCGTCTCTACGATCGTCTGTTCAAGATGCCTAACCCGGGTGCCGAGGACGACTTCGAAGGGGCGCTCAACCCGGACTCTCTGGTGATCATCCAGGGCGCCCGGGTCGAGGCCTCCCTCAAGGACGCCAAGCCGGAGTTTGCCTACCAGTTCGAGCGTGAAGGGTATTTTTGCGCCGACAACAAGCTCTCCAGCGCCGAGCATCTGGTGTTCAACCGCACCGTGGCCCTGCGCGACGTCTGGGGCAAGGCCGAGGCCTGATCGCTGCCGTCTGACAGGCAGAGGGCAGGGGAGACCCTGCCACTCTGGTCCGGATTGCGGACACAAAAAAAGCCAGCGTGATGCTGGCTTTTTCATGGCTGCTCGCGGCCGACGGCGTTATTCGTCGTGCTTGCAGTCACCGTTCACGCAGTGACCATAGAGATAGAGGCTGTGGTTGGTCAGGCGGATGTTGTGGTGCTTGGCGATGTCGCGCTGACGCTGCTCGATCACCTCGTCGGAGAACTCGATCACCTTGCCACAATCGAGGCAGACCAGGTGGTCGTGATGTTCCTGGGTGGCCAGCTCGAACACCGACTTGCCCCCTTCGAAGTGATGGCGGGTGACGATACCGGCATCATCAAACTGGTTGAGAACGCGATAGACGGTAGCGAGACCAATCTCCTCACCCTGGTCGATCAGCCGTTTGTACAGATCTTCCGCACTGGTGTGCTGGCAGTCCGGCTGTTGCAGGATTTCCAGGATCTTGACGCGGGGCAAGGTGATCTTGAGCCCGGCCTTTTTTAACGCTTGGTTGTTGTCTGCCATATTCTATTTATTCGCATTCTCGAAGGTGTGGTTATTCTGATTGACTGCCGAAGGAATGGCAACCACGAACTCGTATGGCCTGACATTATAGGTCGTAGCCAAGTCAAAAATAAACCCAGTAATTCAAGGGGTTTAGCACATTTCCCCCCTGTGGAAGATTAATCTGGCCGGCCCGGACCGGGCTTGCTCCGCGAGGGAATGTTGATACTATGTCACTTCTCTATAGTCTGGTCGGATGAGATCCATGGATTGGCTTTTTGGCAACGCGGCCTGGGTGCGCCACGCCCTCAACGCCTGGCCCCCGTTCTGGGGTGCGGGCATCAAGATAGAAACATTGAGCCCCGATTTTCGCTTCTGTCGGGTCACCCTCAAGTCCCGCTGGTGGAACAAGAACGCCAACCGGACCCAGTTTGGCGGCAGCATGTTCGCCATGACGGATCCCATCTATCCGCTGATGCTGATGGGCCATTTCAAGAACCGTTATTACGTCTGGGACAAGGCGGGCAGCATCAATTTCATCAAGCCTGGCAAGGGGATGCTGGTGGCGGAGTTCAACCTGACCGACGCCAAGCTGGCATCCATAGTGGCGGCGACCGAGGGGGGTAACAAGCATTTCCCCGAGTTCGAGGTGCAGGTGCAGGACAAGCGGGGCGAGCTGGTGGCCCAGGTCAGGCGCACCCTGTATGTGAAACCCAAGCCGGAACACAGAACCCAGAGCCTGGCTGCGCCAGCCATGAAGGAGTAGAAACAACAAGGGCCCCGACGGGGCCCTTGTTGTCAGAGGAGGGAGATCACTCCAGCTCGCTCAGGCACATCTCTTCGTGCAACTGCTTGCACCAGCCCTTGACGCGCTCGGCGGTCAGCTCCGGCTGGCGATCCTCATCGATCCCCAGACCGACGAAGTGCTTGTCATCCACCAGTGCCTTGGAGGCCTCGAACTCGTAGCTCGCGGTTGGCCAGTGGCCGATGATGATGGCACCTTTGGCTTCGACGATGTCACGCAGGGTGCCCATGGCGTCGAGGAAATACTCGGAATAGTCTTCCTGATCGCCGCAGCCGAAGATGGCGACCAGCTTGTTGTTGAAGTCGATCTCTTCGAGCTCGGGGAAGAAGTCATCCCAATCGGCCTGGGCTTCGCCGTAGTACCAAGTCGGGATACCGAACATCAGCAGATCGAAGCTGTCGATGTCGGCCTTGCTGCTCTTGGCAATGTCACGGACTTCAATCAGTTGTTTGCCCAGTTCTTTCTGGATCATCTTGGCGACAGCTTCGGTATTACCGGTATCGCTGCCGAAAAACAGACCTACACTAGCCATAGTGTTTAGTTACCCGTATCTGGTTAATGCTTAACGGTTCAGATTGCGATGCCTGCTGCATGCGCAGACTCAATCTGTTGCTTCAGGATAGATTGGATCAGCTCGGCTCGGCTGACGTTCTGTTGTAGCGCAAGTTGGTTCAGGCGCTCCAGCAATTCGGCCTCCACCTTTAACTCGACCCGCTTCAGGCCGTTCTCCCGATCGCGCTTGAGCTGGTTGCGCTTGTTGATCTTGAGTTGGGTCTCACGGGGGAGTGGATTGGTCTTTGGCCTGCCGGGGCGCTTCTCAGTTGCGAACAGATCCAGTGTTGTTCGATCAGTTTGCTGTTTGGCCATACATCACAGATGAAAAGTAGTTAGCCGATCCCAGAGCCTTCCCAGCCCATTTCGATCAGCCCCTTGGCGACAAAACCCGCGCAACCCAGAAACAGAACCAGCCAGACGATAAAGCGGCCGAAACGGGGCACGTTGCCGCGTTTGAGCACGTCGTGAATGGCCAGACCAATCAGCAGGAAGATGGCCACGAAGAACAGCTTCAGGCCCAGACTCTCGATCAGATCGATATGTTCATACAGCATGGATTGCGCACACTCCTTATGACGGGCGCACTATATCACAAAGGATTTGAAACTGTTAACCGCCTGTCGACAGGAAATCCACAACCAATTTGTTGAACAACACCGGCTTTTCGGCGTGCAGCCAGTGACCGGTTCCGGCGATGACTCGGGCCTTGGCGGCCGGGAATTGTGCCATCACTGTCTCGGTATATTGAGGCTGCATATAGTCGGAATCCCCCCCCTTGATGAACAGGGTCGGCCCCTCGAAGCGGGTCTGGTCGTCGGGCCAGCCCATGATGTTGGCGTAGTTGCGCTCAAGGGCCGGCACATTGAAACGCCAGCCCCAGCCCGCCTCGGTTTTGGCGAAGGATTTGAGCAGGAACTGGCGCACGCCGGGGATCTCGATATGTTCGGCCAGGATGGCTTCCGCCTCGCTGCGGCTTTGGGGGGGGCGCGTGAGCGTGGCGTTGAGCCCGGCGAACACATTCTGGTGGCGGGCATGGGGATAGGCGACCGGGGCTATGTCGGCCACCACCAGCCGGTCGACCCGGGCAGGGGCCAGCTTGGCGACCTGCATGGCGACCTTGCCCCCCATGGAGTGACCGACCAGGGATACCTGCTCAAGCCCGAGCCGATCCAGCAGGGCGATCACATCCGCCCCCTGCTGCGGGTAGCTCATCTCATCGGAGTGAAAGGAGGCGCCGTGGTTGCGCAGATCGACGCTGATGACCCTGTATTGCTCGCTCAGGGGGCGGGCCAGCAGGCCGAGGTTGTCCAGGCTGCCGAACAGGCCGTGGATCAGCACGACGACAGGGCCTTGTCCCTGATCCTTGAAATTCAATAATGAGTTTTGTTGCAAAATGACACCTTGTCGGTCGTGGGCTGTTTCGCCAGATTTTTAACACACTGAAAGAAAAGGATTTCATTCCTTGGGGGGCATTTTTTTGTGGTTTTTTTCCAAAAAAACGGCCCGGGATCGGCTATCAGTGCGGGGGATCACACACTTGGCTCGCCATTATGCCGTATTCTCACCGAGATTCATGCACATCTGCCAGCCCCTCCCTTGGGCTGCCGGGTCTGCCTATGTATAATCGCCGCATCCGAATTTCGACGAGTCCAGCGCATCCCTATGAAAACCATCGAGCTTGATGACGATCTCTACTTCTTTATCGCCAGCCAGACCCGGCACATTGGCGAGAGTGCTTCCGATATCCTGCGCCGTCTGCTGGAACAGCCCGTCAAGGCGGGGACGACAGTGCCGGCCGCGCCTGTGGTCCAGCCTCAACCCCTGGCCGATGCCATGGGACTGGAAGCCCTGCTCGATTCCGGCGAGCTGCAAAAAGAAGAGAAGTCCATCAACCGCTTCATGCTGGTGCTCAGCACCCTGTACCGGGACAACCCGGAGAGCTTCACTCAGGCGACCGAGATCAAGGGGCGCAAGCGCGTCTATTTCTCCCGCGACCCGGAAGCGCTGCGTGCCAGTGGCAGCACCACCAAGCCCAAGCAGGTGCCGGATACCCCGTTCTGGGTCATCACCAACACCAACACCAGTCGCAAGCAGAACATGGTGGCCCAGCTGATGACCAGCATGGGTTATGACGAGGCTCTGACGGCTCGGGTGTGCGGCACCGTATAACGCATCAACGACTCAAGGCCTTGCCGGGCAAGGCTTCTGCTCAAGGAAAACGCCATGGCACAGCATCCCCACGCCGGTCAGCCGGCCCGTTTAAGCGATCTGACCAACATTCCCCGTCTGGTCAGCGCCTACTACCTCAACAAGCCGGACATGAGCCGCCCCGAGCAGCGGGTAGCCTTTGGCACCTCCGGCCACCGGGGCAGCGCCCTGCACAACGCCTTCACCGAATCCCACATCCTGGCGGTGACCCAGGCGCTGGTGGAGTATCGCCAGCAGGCCGGCATCACGGGCCCGCTGTTTGTGGGCATGGACACTCACGCCCTCTCTGAATCCGCCTTCTCCAGCGCGGTGGAAGTGCTGGCGGCCAATGGCGTCGAGACCCGCATCCAGGCAGGCCTCGGCTTCACGCCGACCCCGGTCATCTCCCACGCCATCCTGCGCCACAACGCCAGCAAGCCGGCGGCCTTGGCGGACGGTGTGGTGATCACCCCGTCCCACAACCCGCCGGAAGACGGTGGCTTCAAGTACAACCCCCCCCACGGCGGTCCTGCCGAAGGGGAGATCACCAAGTGGGTGGAAGACCGCGCCAACGCCATTCTGGAAGCCGGTCTGGCCGGCGTGAAGCGGATGCCGTTCGCCGAGGCCCTGGCGAGCGAGTTCGTGGTCGAGCACGACTATGTCACCCCCTATGTGGACGATCTCGAGAACGTGCTGGACCTGGCCGCCATCAAGCGCGCCGGCATCAAGATAGGGGTGGATCCGCTGGGTGGCTCAGGCGTCGCCTATTGGGACGTGATCGCCAAGCGCTACGATCTGGACATCGAAGTGGTGAACTACAAGGTCGATCCGACCTTCTCCTTCATGACCCTGGATAAAGACGGCAAGATCCGGATGGACTGCTCCAGCCCCTTCGCCATGGCGGGCCTGATTGCCCTGAAAGACAAGTTCGACATCGCCCTTGGCAACGACCCTGACTACGACCGTCACGGCATCGTCACCAAGGCGGGGCTGATGAACCCGAACCACTATCTGGCGGTGGCCATCCAGTATCTGTTCACCCACAGGACCGGCTGGCCCAAGGCGGCGGCCGTCGGCAAGACGCTGGTCTCCTCTTCCATGATCGACCGGGTGGCCGGCGAGATAGGCCGCACCCTGAAAGAGGTGCCGGTCGGCTTCAAGTGGTTCGTGGATGGCCTCTACAGCGGCGAATTCGGCTTCGGCGGTGAGGAGAGCGCGGGCGCCTCCTTCCTGCGCAAGGACGGCACCGTCTGGACCACCGACAAGGATGGCTTCATCCTGGCCCTGCTGGCCGCCGAGATCCTGGCCGTGACCGGCAAGGATCCCCAGGCCCACTACGATGCCCTGGAAGCCAAGTTCGGTCGCTCCAGCTACCGCCGCATCGACGCTCCCGCCAACAGCGCCCAGAAGGCGGTGCTCTCCAAGCTGGATCCGGCGCTGGTGGAAGCCTCGACCCTGGCCGGCGAGCCCATCATTGCCAAACTGACTCGCGCGCCGGGCAACGACGCTGCTATCGGTGGCCTCAAGGTGGTGACCGAGAATGGCTGGTTCGCGGCGCGCCCCTCGGGCACCGAGTCCATCTACAAGATCTACATGGAGAGCTTCAAGGGCGAGGCACACCTGGACCTGATTCAGCAGGAGGCCCAGCAGATCGTCTCCGCGGCCCTGGCCAAGGCCGGCGTCTGAGCCTGAAGCCAGTCACTGAAGCGCATAAAAAGGAGCCTTATCGGCTCCTTTTTGCTGTGTGCCTGGCGGGGATCTGGTGCCCGATCAGCCATTTCCCGGCTGGTCGGGGCAAGCCTTGGCAGCCTGCCCGCCCTTGAAGAGAGGTCGGGTCGGCAGCTTCATCAGGAACAGGGAGAGCAGGATCACCGCGATGCCGAGCCACTGGCGGCCGTCCAGCGTTTCTCCCACCAGCAGCACGCCGAAGGAGACTGCCACCATGGGGTTGGTGAGGGCCAGCATGCCCATCACCTCGGGACCGTGGCGCTTGAGCCCCCACAGCCAGGCCCAGTAGGCCAGCGCGGTGTTGAGCAGGACAAGCCAGATCAGGCCAGGGGCACTCGCCGGTTGCGGCAGCGGCATGGGGCCCGCCAGCCACCAGGCGAGCGGGATCAGCATCAGGCCCCCGAGCAGCAGTTGCCAGGCGGTCAGCGCCAGCAGATCGCTCACCGGCCAGCGCTGCATCCAGCGGCTGGACTGGCCGATGAGCAGGGTGGCCAGCAGGGCGCACGCCACGCCGACGGGATCCAGGTTGGCGGAGGGATTGAGCAGCAGGAGCACACCCGCGAGCCCCATCAGGCCCAGCAGCAGCCACTTCAGGCTGGGCCGCTTGCCATCCTGCCACCAGGCCAGCCCCATCAGGATGAGGGGCAGGGTGGCACCCAGGGTGCCCGCCACCGCCCCCGGCAGGCGATAGGCCGCCACGAACAGCAGGGCAAAGAAGGCGGTGATGTTGCAAAACGCCAGCAGGAACTGCCGGCTCCAGGTGAGCGGTGGTCGGCGGGGATGGAGCAGCAACAGCAGTATACCGGCCGGCAGTGCCCGCCATACGGCCACCCAGTAGGGGGAGTAGTCGGTCAGGTAGAGGCTGACGACGGCATAGGTACTGCCCCAGAGCAGGGGGGCGAGCAGGGCAATCAGCAGTGGCATGGTTGTCTCGCAATGAAGTATCTTGAAGTAAAGATAAATTAGCCGCGAGTTAGTTTATTATCAAGTATCTTTTCGAAAAGATAATGGAGCCGGAATGGATAGTGATCATGTAGACCTGCTGCTGGCCCAGTGGGCGCGGCAGCGACCGGATCTCGACTGCTCCCCCATGGGGGTGCTGGGGCGGGTGGCGCGCATGGCGGCCATCGCCGGGCGCGAGGTGAGTGAAGAGCTCAAGGCGTGCGGCCTGCTGGGCTCAGACTTCGACATCCTGGCGACCCTGCGCCGGGCCGGTGAGCCGCTGACCCCGACCGCCCTCTACCAGTCCGCCATGCTGAGCTCGGGGGCCATGACGGCCAGGCTGGACAAGTTGGAGCAGCGTGGCCTGATAAGACGTGAAGCCTCCCCCGATGACAGGCGAAGCCTCTTGGTCTGCCTGACGGAGCCGGGGCGGGAGCTGGTCGATCAGGCGGTGGAGCGCCACGTGGCGAACGAGCGACGCCTGCTGGCCCCGCTGACGAACGAGGAGCAGGGGCAACTGGCCGCTCTGCTCAAGCGCTGGCTGCTGGAAAACGAATAGCAAAACGGGCCCGATGGGCCCGTTTTCGTAGGGGGGGGCTGGCTCAGTAGCCGCCTCTGGCATCCTTGACCGCCAGACCCAACTGCCACACCGCCATGGCGTAGTGGGTGCTGTGGTTGTAGCGGGTGATGGCGTAGAAGTTCGGCAGGCCGTACCAGTACTGATAACCGGTGCCCACGTCCAGGCGCAGCAGGCTCGCCTCCTTGTGGTTGCCGAGCGACGCTGTGGGGGCCAGCCCGGCCCCGCGCAGGGTGGCGACCGGGTAGCGGGTCTGGAAGCCGTGCTCATAACCGGGCAGCTGGCCCTGACCGCGCACCGCCACCGGTTGCCCCTTCTCCCAGCCATGGGCCTTGAAGTAGTTGGCCACGCTGCCGATGGCATCCACCGGATCCCACAGATTGGTGTGGCCATTGCCGTTGAAGTCCACCGCATAGCTGCGGAAGCTCGACGGCATGAACTGGCCATAGCCCATGGCGCCGGCGTAGGAGCCCTTGGGTTCGGTGGGATCCATGCCCTCATCTCGGGTCATCACCAGGAAGGCCTCCAGCTCGCCGGTGAAGAAGGTCGCCCGGCGCGGATAGTCGAACGCCAGGGTCGCCAGGGCATCCAGGATGCGGGTCTTGCCCATCACCCGACCCCAGCGGGTCTCCACCCCTATGATGCCGACGATGATCTCGGGGGGCACCCCGTAGATCTGCTGCGCCCGATTGAGCTCGCTCTCGTACTCACGCCAGAAGCTGACGCCGTTTTGCACATTGTCCGGGGTGATGAACTTGGCGCGGTAGCGATTCCAGGCACCGGTCGGCCCTGTGGGCGGCGTGGTGGTGGGCGCCTGGGCGTCCATCAGCCGGATGATCCAGTCGTAGCGCTCCGCCTGGGCCAGCACTTGGCGCAGCTCGGCGCCGTTGAAGCCGTGCTTGTCGACCATGCGCTGCACGAAGTTGTCCACGTTGCTGCGGTTGGCGAAGTCTCCCTTGCTGACTCCCTGGCCGCTCCCCTGCTGGTAGAAGGGTTTGCTCGGCGGCGTCTGATTGATGAAGGCGCTCTGGGGCTGCGGCTTGACCACGGGCTTGGGGGCCGGTGTGCTGCTGCAGCCATAGAGCAGGGGGAACAGGGAGAGGGTGAGGAGAAGGCGACGCATACGGTTCTCGTGAGCCTGAAAAAGAGTGTCGTCATGGTAAAACATTGGCATCCATGCGCAAGTGCTCAGTGCAGGGCCCGGGGCCCATATTCATCCGCCGCTGAATTCGCCGACAGGCCCCTCTCCTTTCAACGCAGGGTGTGGTAGCCGCTCCAGAGCCGGGTCAGGGTGGTGATGGCGCAGAGCAGGGCAAAGCCGTAGGCCAGCGGTGCGAAGGCGGCGGGCCAGAGGCACATCAGCACGAACAGGGCTATGGTCTCGCTCCCCTCGGTGAGGCCGCCCAGATAGTAGAGGGACTTGTGGTGGTAGACGGGGTTCTCGATGCCGCGCTTGCCCGCCATGATGGCAAAGGCGAGGAAGCTCGAGCCAGTGCCCATGAAGGCGAACAGCAGGGTAGCGGCGGGCAGGGCGTTGGCGGGGGCGCCGAGGGCAAAGCCCAGCACCACGGCGGCATAGAAGATGAAGTCGAGGCTGATGTCCAGAAAGCCGCCGCAATCCGTGATCTTCGTCTCTCGCGCCACAGCACCATCGAGCCCGTCCAGCAGCCGGTTGAACAGGATGGCGGCGAGGGCCCAGCCGTGCCAGCCCAGTGCCAGCAGCGGCAAGGCCAGCATGCCGACGGCAAAGCCGGTGAGGCTTATCTGGTTGGCACTGATCCCGGCCCGGCACAGGGGGGCGGCCAGCAGTTGGAGAGGGCGGCGAATGAGGGGGATCAGGTGGCGGTCAAACAAGGTCGGTCTCCTCTTTGGTCAAGCAGGGAGTGGTCAGGGTGAGGATAACCCCCGGGGCATCCTCCTCGTCGTGGGTGACCAGCAGAGCGGGTATGCCGAGCGCCTTGAGCCGCTCGAACACCAGGGTTCTGAAGGCCGCCCGCAGCGGCTTGTCCAGCCGGGAGAAGGGCTCGTCCAGCAGCAGGGCCTCTGGCTCTGCCAGCAGGGCCCGCAGCAGGCCGACGCGCGCCTTCTGACCGCCGGAGAGCTGGCCCGGCAGCTTGTCCGCCTGTCCCTCCAGCCCCACCTCTGCCAGCGCCGCGAGGGCGCGGGCCCGTCTCGCCGCCATCCCCTTGAGATGAGCCGGCATGCCGAACATCAGGTTCTCTGCCACCGTCAGATGGGCAAACAGCAGATCGTCCTGAAACAGCATGCCGATGCGCCGCGCCTGGGGTGCCAAGGGGGTGAGCCGCCGCTCGCCCAGGTGGATGTCGCCGCTCAGCCGGATGGGGCCCTTGGCGGGCAGCACCCCCGCCAGGGCCGCCAGCAGGGAGCTCTTGCCGCAGCCACTCGGGCCCATCAGGGTCAGCACCTCGCCGGGGGCCACCGCCAGGGGGGGCAGCGTCAGCAGGGTCTGGTCATCCAGGTAGAGGGTGAGCTCGGTGGTATGCAGCATGATCAATGCCTCAGTGCGGGGTTGATACGGCGGGGCAGCCAGAGCACCAGGCCGTAGATGAAGAGTGGCAACAGCAGTTGCAGCAGGCCATAGAGGCCAGCCAGTCGCCGGTTGAGGCCGCTGCCGATGGCCACCGCCTCTGTGGTGATGGTGACCACGCGGCCTGCGCCAAACAGCAGGGTGGGCAGGTATTGGGCCAGGCTCACCGCCGCCCCGACCCCGAAGGCGAACAGCAGCGGCCGCGCCAGCAGCGGCCCCTTCACCCGCCACCAGGCGCGCCAGGGGCTGGCCCCGAGGGAGAGTGCCGCCCGGGTGAGGCGATCGTCGAACTGGCGATAGGGGCCGTGCAGGCAGAGATAGACATAAGGGAAGACAAACAGCAGCTGGCTCCACAGCACCCAGCCCGGCCCTATGCCATCCAGCCCGAAGGCGCCTGTCTGCAGGCGCAGCCCGAACAGCAGGCTGGCCTGGGGCAGCAGCAGCGGCAGGCAGATGAGCCAGAGCGGCCACTGGCTATGGTGGGGACGGCGGCCCTGCTGGGCCTCCAGGGCGAGCACCGCCAGCAGCAGCGAGAGGCCGGCGCAGAGCAGGGCCAGCCACAGGCTCTGCCACAGCAGGGGCCCCAGGGTGGGCAGCAGCTCCAGCCAGTGGCGGCCGCTCCATTCGCTGGGCCAGAGCGCGGGGAAGGACCAGCGCCGGGCCAGGGACCAGAGCAGCAGGGAGGCCAGCACCAGCAGGTTGATGGCGAGCAGGGCCCAGACCCCTGCCCGGGTGAGGCGCTCGGGCCAGGGCGAGGGGAGGCTGCGCCTGCCGTCCAGCCAGCGGGCCTTGCCAAGCGCCCCGTGCCCCCACTCCAGCAGCCGCAAGGCGGCGAGCAGCAAGAGGTTGAGCGCCAGCAGCAGCAGGGCGCCGCTGGCGCTGGCCCCGCGCCACTGGAGGTCCGGGTCCTGATACCAGAGCCAGAGCCGCACCGCCAGGGGGGCAGGGGCATCTGGCCCCAGCAGCAGGGCGAGATCCACCACCCCCAGGCCATAGGCCGCCACCGCATAGAGGGGCAGGCGCAGGGCGGGCCAGAGCGCGGGCAGCAGCAGGCGCCACCAGATCTGCGGCCCGCTGAAGCCCATGGTTTGTCCCAGCCACTGCTGGCGGCTGACCCGGGCGGGGTCGAGGGCCGAGAGCGCCATCAGCAGCAGAAAGGGGGTCTCTTTCAAGATGAGCGCCAGAATGAGGCCGAGCCCCCAGGGATCTCTCAGGGTCTGCCAGTCGGGCGGCAACTCAAAGCCGGTGAGGGCGGGGGAGATCAGGCGCAGCAGCCAGCCGGAGGGGGCGAGCAGGAAGGCCACGCCGATGGCGAAGGCGACGTGGGGCAGGGCCAGCAGGGGGGAGAGCAGGCGGCGCAGCCAGCGCATCCAGGGCTGCCCCTCCCCCCGGGCGAGCAGCAGGGCGGTGCAGAGCAGGGCCCCCAGGGTGGAGGCCCCCGCCACCCAGAGGCTCAGGCCCACCGAGTGCCAGAGCCCGGGCTGGGCAAGCAGCAGGCTGACATGGCCTTTGGCCAGGCCTGCAAGCAGCAGGAGCAGCAGACCGCCGGCGACAGGCGCGGCCAGCGACAGGGCGCACAGCAGGAGAAAGAGGAGGCGCCAGGGCCGGATGCTCATGGTCTAGTGGCCGTAGCGATCGGCCCAGGCCGCTTCCAGCCGAGTCTGCCAGCTGGGGTGGGGTTCAGGCTTAGCCTTGAAGCGCAGGGCCGGCTGACTGTTCCCCGGCAGGGCCTCCTGGCGCAGCACGCTCGGGTCGCCCCAGAAGGCGGGATCCGCCTTGCGGGCCTGGGCGGCTGGGCTCAGCAGGAAGTTGGTCACCACCTTGGCGCCGGCCCGGGCGCTGGCGTTGAAGGGGATGGCGAGGAAGTGGCTGTTGGTCAGGGCCCCCTTGGCCATGGCAACGGCTTTCACCGCAGGGGGCAGGGTGCCGCTTTGCACCGAACTCTGGGCCTCGCCAGGGTTAAAACTGATGGCCATGGCCAGCTCGCCGTCATCGAGCAACTGTTTGGTCTCGGCGGCGCTGATGGGGAAGAGCTTGCCCTTGCGCCAGAGCACGGGATGCAGCGCATCGAGCCAGCCCCAGAGCGGGGCCGTGAGGCGGGCAAAGTCGGCGTCGTTCGCCTCGCGATAGAGGGGGGCAGGATCGGCGGTCAGCTCCAGCAAGATCTGCTTGAGGAAGCTCGAGCCATGAAACTGGGGCGGCTTGGGGTAGGTGAAGCGGCCAGGGTTGGCCTTGGCCCAGGCGAGCAGCTCGGCCGCCGAGCTGGGCGTTGTGGTGACTTCCTCCGTGTCGACCATCAGATTGAGCTGGCCGATGCCCCAGGGGGCCTCGAGCCCGGCGACCGGCACCGTGAAGTCCTCACTCACCGGCAAGGAACTGTCTACCAGCGCCATGTTGGGCAGATCCTGGGTGAAGGGGGCCCCCAGCAGCCCCTGATCCTTGAGCGCCTTGAAGTTCTCCCCGTTGACCCAGAGCAGATCGATGGGGCCGCCCGACGTCTTGCCTGCCTGCCTGCTGGCCAGCAACTGGCTGACGCTCTGGGCGATGTCATCTACCTTCACCTGCACCAGGGTGACCCCGTACTGGCGCTCAATCTCCTGCCCAGCCCATACCAGGTAGGCGTTGATCTCCGGGCTGCCGCCCCAGGCATTGAAATAAACGCGCTGGCCCTTCGCCTCTTCGAGGGTCTGTTGCCAGGGCGTCTCGGCGGCGTGGAGCGGGGTCGCCAGCAGCAGGGAGGTGGCGGCGAGCAGGGGACGGAGCAGGGCGCGAACTCGGGTCTTGAACATGATGAGGGTCTCGTGGGCTCAGGCGCCGCGGCGCCAACTGTGATAACGGGCCAGCAGGGCCAGCAGGCGGGTGGGTTGGTGGGCCCGCTTCCACTCGCCGGCCAGGTACTTGTTCCCCTCCATCAGGGTGGGATAGGTGTGGATGGTGCCCAGGATCTTGCCAAGCCCCAGGCGGTGGCGCATGGCGAGCACAAACTCGGCGATCCGCTCGCCAGCGTGAGTGCCCACTATGGTGGCGCCGAGGATCTTGTCCTTGCCCGGCACCGTCAGCACCTCGATGAAGCCGTGGCGCTCGCCGTCGGCGATGGCGCGATCCAGCTCGGCCAGCTCGAAACGGGTCGCCTCGAAGGGAATGCCTTGGGCCTCGGCCTCCTTGCGATTGAGGCCGACCCGGGCAATTTCGGGACTGGTGTAGGTGGCCGCCGGGATCACGCGATAGTCCGCCTTGAAGCGTCTGAACTGGCCAAAGAGGGCGTTGACGGCGGCATACCAGGCCTGGTGGGCGGCGAAGTGGGTGAACTGATAGGGGCCTGCGACGTCGCCCACCGCCAGTATGCTGGGGTAGTTGGTGGCGAGAAAGCCGTCGATGGCAACAGTGCCACGGGGGGCCAGCTCCACCCCCAGCGCCTCTAGGCCAAAGCCGCTGACGTTGGCGACCCGGCCCAGGGCCAGCAGCAACTGATCCCCCTCCACCAGGTGCGTTTCGTCCCCCCGGCGCAGCTGCAGCCGGATAGGCAGTGTGCCCTCGGCCGTGGGGTCGTAGTCGGCGCGCTCCGCCCGCCAGCCGGTGAGTAGCCGCACGCCGTCGCGGGTCATCTGCTCGGCCAGCGCCTCGGCCACCTCCCGCTCTTCCCGGGGCAGCAGCTGATCGGCGAGCTCCACCAGGGTGACGGGAATGCCGAGCAGGGCAAGGCTCTGGGCCAGCTCGCAGCCGATGGGGCCGCCGCCGAGCACCAGCAGGTGACGTGGCGGTTCGCGCAGCTGCCAGAGGCTGTCCGAGGTGAGGTAGGGCACCTGCTCAAGACCCGGAAGCGCTGGCACCAGGGGCCTGGCCCCAGTGGCAAGCACGATATGGCGGCTGCTCAGGCGCCTGCCGTCCACTTCCACTTCCCAGGGGGAGACGAGGCGGGCCCGGCCCTGGATGCACTCCACCCCCAGCCCCTGATAGCGTTCAACCGAGTCGTGGGGCTCGACCTCCTTGATCACCGTCGCCACCCGTGCCATCACGGCGGCAAAATCGGCCTGGGACTGGCTGGGGCTGAAGCCAAGCTCGCCGGCCTTGCGCTGTTCAAAGGCGAAGCGGGCGCTTCGGATCAGCGCCTTGGAGGGGACGCAGCCGGTGTTGAGGCAATCTCCCCCCATCTTGTGTTGCTCGATCAGCGCCACCCTGGCTTTCACTGCGGCGGCGATGTAGCTGGTGACCAGGCCCCCGGCACCGGCGCCTATCACCAGCAGGTTGTAGTCGAAGCGCGCCGGTTTGCGATAGGGGGCATGCAGGCGGCGCAGGGCGAGCCTGCGTTGCAGCCCTCGCATCAGCCAGGGCATCAGGCCGAGCAGGGTCAGGGCCGCCACCAGGCCGGGGGAGAGGATCTTGCCCGTGCTGGTGAGGGTGGCGAGCTCGCTGCCCGCCAGCACATAGACGAAGGTGCCCGGCAGCATGCCGAGCTGGCTGACCCAGTAGTAGGTACTGACTCTGATGGGGGTGAGCCCCATCAGCAGGTTGATCAGAAAGAAGGGGAAGAGGGGGATGAGGCGCAGGCTCAGCAGGTAGAAGGCCCCATCCTTCGCCATGCCGGCCTCAAAGGTGGCCAGCTTGTCCCCAAAGCGGCGGCTCACCCAGTCGCGCAGCAGGAAGCGGGCGCTGAGAAAGGCCAGAGTGGCCCCCAGGGTGCTGGCAAAGGAGACCAGCAAGAGCCCCCAACCAACGCCAAACAGGGCGCTGCCCCCCAGGGTCAGCAGGCTGGCGCCGGGCAGGGAGAGGGCAGTGGTGACCACGTAGAGGAGCATGAACAGCAGGGCCGCCTGGCCGAAGTGCGCCTGCACCCAGGCCGAGGCTTGCCCCTGGTGGGCCTGCAACCGGGAGAGGCTGAGGTAAGCATCGAGATCCAGGGCGAAGAAGGCGCCGACCAGACTCCCCATCACCAGCAACAGCAGCAGGCGGGCCCGGCTCATTGGTGCTCCTGGTCGGAGGGCGCCGGGCGCTCGGGTTGCACCGGCAACTGGCAGAAGCCCTGGGGGGCGATGTCGAGGGCGGCATTGAACTTGGCCGACATGTTCTGGAAGGCGATGAGGCCGGTGAGCTCCACCAGGGCATCATCATCGAACCAGGCCTTGAGCCGAGCGGCCTGCTGGTCGCTCACCCCGTCCAGCCCCGTCATGGCCTCGGTGTAGTCGAGCACCGCCCGCTCGCGCTCATCGAACAGGGGGCTTTGGCGCCACTGGGCCAGCGCCTCCACCTTCTCGCTGGAGCCGGCCCGCTTGATGAGGGTCATGGCGTTGATGTCGACGCAGAAGCGGCACCAGTTGAGCTGGGAGACCCGCACCGTCACCAGGGAGCGCAGCACGGGGTCTATGGGGGATCGCTTGCGGTTGATGACGCCGTAGAGGGTGGCGACGGCGGCAAACAGGCGCGGCGAGCGACCCCAGCACTTGCCCGGGATCAGCACCTGACCGTAGTTGCGTTGCTGCAGCCAGAAAAAGGGGCGGATAAACCAGGCATATTCCCGATCCGGCTTGACCTCAATGCGCATGTTGTTCCTCGTCGAGTCTCTGCATCTTGGGTTTGTAGGCACCCCCCAGCCGCTCGTTGAGCCGGTTCAGGAGGTTCAGGATCCGCCCCCGGTTGACCCCCAGATCGCTGCGCCCCTGGCGGGAGGCGGAGCGCATGTCGACCCGGGTCTCCTTGGGGCCCGTAAAGACCCGCAGCGCCACATCATCCTGAAAGCCGAACCAGCCGGTGGTGACCACGGCATCGAGGCCGTCCGGGCCCGGGCGCACCCGCCAGCCGAGTTCCGTCATCAGCTCCTCCGCCTCGGCGAGCACCTCGGCCGGGGAGGCGTGGGTATAGAGAGGACCGGGGTTGCCGGGAAAAGCTTGCAAGGGGGGGACATTGACGGGGAGATCCTCTGCCGTTCTCAGCTGCTCGGCCCACAGCAGGCGGGGCGGATGATGGGGATCCGTGCTGACGTCGTTGGTGAGCGGCGAGCGCAGCGCCTGAACGACAAACAGCAGGGGCAGCAGCAGGGGGGCTATGCCCCAGGCATCGGCCCACAGACAGGGGGAGCTGCGGTAGCGCCAGGGCAGGCGCAGCAGGAGCCAGAGACTGATCAGGGCGCTCGCGATGCAGAGGGCGAAACCGGCCCACCAGGGCCAGAGATGAGCCCGGCTGCCGAGGGCGCCCCCCAGGGGCAGCAACCAGGCCAGCAGGGGCCACCACAAATAGCTGTGCATATGCAGGATCCACTGGTTATGATGGAGCAATGCCCAGAAGGATAAACTTAATTACCTGATAACGTTAGTAAATTATCTTTATCTTGGCGTTTTTTGCCGCCCTGCGCGCAGGTGGAGCAGGGCGGCAGTGATGGCTCGGCCGGGCAAGGCGCTGCGGGGAGGGCCCGGGCCCTCAGCTGCGGTAGAGCACCTTGATGAGGTGGAAGCCGAACTTGGTGCGCACCGGCCCCAGCACGGTCAGCAACTCCCCCTTGAAGACGGCATCGTCAAAGGCCTTGACCATGTCACCCTTGGAGAACTCTCCCAGATCGCCGCTGCGCTTGGCGGAGGCGCAGGTGGAGAAGCGCTTGGCCATCTGGCCGAAGTCGGCACCCTTGGCGAGTTTTTCCTTGATCTCCAGACACTCTTTCTCGGTCTTGACCAGGATGTGCTGGGCACAGGCTTTTTTCATCGGAACGCTCCTCGGCGAGGGTAAAGGGGGCGCAAGGGTACTCCAATTCGGCGCGCGCGTCAGCCCCGCCGGCGGCACATCAGCCGCGGGGATGGGTCGCCAGACGTGCCCTGGGGCGAGACTGCCAGAGGATCTCCAGCCCCAGCAGGGCATAGAGGCTCCAGATGGCCAGGGGATTGAGCCAGTCGCCACCGAGCTGCAGGGTGAGCAGGGCGCCGCCGACCAGCAGCAGGGCTATCCCGGGCAGGCGCCAGTGTGCCGGCAGCGGTGCCAATATGGCCAGGCCCAGCAGCAGGGCGAGACCGAAGGGCAGGTTGAGGGCGGTGAAGGCCAGGGCCTGCTGGCCGTTCATGCCGGTCAACAGGGCCAGCAGGGCACTGCAACAGGCCAGGAAGGTGACGAATTCGAGTCGGTCGGCTATGTAGTCAGCCAGTTGTTCGCTACGTAAGGGCATGGGGTCTCTCCTGCGATTGATGACATCAGTGTGGGGCAGGGAAGGAGCCAGTGGCAGCGGGATAAATCGATTGGATTGAACGAAGCTTTAGTGACACCTATTCAAGTTGTTGATTTAAACTTATTTTCCTGTTCAATAGCAGGATATCGCAATGGGGGCCCCAGACGATGATGTCAAGCCTGCCAGGGCATCCGGGGTCTCAAGGTCCGGGGCCGTCCGACAGGGGCTGTCGCGTGGCAAACGCAACAGCGCCACGGGCGGCGACGGGAAGGAGCCGCCGGTATCGGACCTGGGTGCCGTTTTTTTGTACATCCCTTGCCGGGAGAGTGCGCACTTTTCCCCGCTGACGGGTTGTTTTCCCTGTCCGGCCCCTTTGAGTGCCGGCCCCGGAAGAGGACGCCAGCCCCGGGGGGGAGGGGGATTTCGCGATTGCGGTTATGCTAGGATGAGCCGCGCTCGCCTGGGGTGAGCCCCATTATCATTCTAAATCGCACGGTTTTTTACTTATGTTATTCGGGGAAATTGACGTTTGACAGGATGCCATCCTATTTTGCCTGCCGGGTTCAGCTCACCCGGGCGAACCCGTCGCCCCGGGCTCGGCACCTTGCTGCTCGCCCTCTGTCTGTGGCTGCTGGTGACCCCCGCCATGGCGGCCAAGCTGACCTATCAGATCAAGGGCATCAAGGGCGAGCAGAAGGATAACGTCGAGGCCTACCTCAATGCCCTGCCGGTCTATCAGGAGCGCCAGTATCGTCCCGCCCGCGCCAAGATCACCGAGAGCGTGCAAAAAGCCCTGCAGGTCTATGGCTACTACCAGCCGAAGGTAACCCTCGCCCGCGACAAGAAATCCCCCGCCAGGGTGGTGATCGAGATAGCGCGGGGGGAGCCCGTGCTCATCTCTCGCCTCGACATTCTGCTGGAAGGGGAGGCGGGCAGCGACGAGGTCTACAGCGAGCTGCTGGACAAGCTGCCCCTGAAGGAGGGGGATCCCCTCAACCATGGCAAGTACGAGTCCATCAAGGCGGATCTCGGCAGCCTGGGGCTGGCGCGGGGCTACTTTGACGCCAAGATCAGCAAGAGTCAGGTGAAGGTCTTCCCGGATCAGGGCAAGGCCGAGATCTATATCCTGTTCCGCTCCGGTCCCCGCTATCACTTCGGCGAGATCCACTACGATGCGACGCCGGAGGCGCTGCGCCTCATCCGGCCGCTCATCAACATCAAGAGTGGCGACCCCTATCTGGCGATCCGGCTGGCCGAGATGTCCCAGGACGTCTCCTCCACCAAGCTGTTCAAGCAGGTGGACATCAAGCCCATGATAAGCCAGGCCGAGGGCAATCGGGTGCCGGTGCAGGTGACCCTCTCGAACCGGGTCGACCACGAGATAGAGGTCGGTATCGGTTATGCCACGGACGTGGGGCCGCGCCTGAGTGCCACCTGGGAGAAGCCCTGGGTCAACCGCTATGGCCACAGCCTCTCCAGCACCGCCAAGGTCTCGGCCCCGGAGGCTGAGCTCAGTTTCGATTACCAGATCCCGGTCGGCAACCCGCTGCGGGACTACTACTCCCTGCAGGCCGGCTACCAGTACACCGACAACAACGATACCCGATCCGATCTGGCTACCTTCGGCGTGCACCGCTGGACGCGGCGGCCGGAGAGCTGGGACAGGGACGTCTTCATCCGGCTGGAGAACGAGCGCTACGTGCAGGGCAAGGACGAGGGGAACAGTCTGCTGCTGATCCCCGGGGTCTCCTGGTCACGGTTGCGGGTGCGCGGCGGCCTGGTGCCGGAGTGGGGGGATCGTCAGCAGCTGACGACGGAGTTCTCCAGCCCTTACTGGGGCTCTGACATCAACTTCATGCGGGTGTGGGGGCGCAGCAAGTGGCTGCGCACCCTGGGGGAGGATCACCGCTTCCTGATGCGGGTCGAGCAGGGGGCCATCATAGGGGATGACTTCTCGCTGGTGCCCCCCTCCTTGCGTTTCTTCACCGGTGGCGATCAAACCATACGGGGCTACGGCTATGAGACAGTCTCGCCGAAGGACGAGGATGGCAAGCTCACCGGCGGGCGCTACACCAGCGTGGGCAGCCTGGAGTACAACTACCGCTTCAGCGACAAATGGCTCGGCGCCCTGTTTGTGGATGGCGGCACCGCCACCGTGGACTACAGCGAGGCCTGGAAGATAGGCACCGGGGTCGGGGTGCGCTGGGTGACCCCCATAGGCCAGGTCAGGCTGGATCTGGCGGTGGCCATCTCCGAGGAGGACAAGCCGTTGCGGCTGCATTTCGCGCTGGGGCCTGAATTATGATCCGGTTTGAACCCACTCATCCTCTTTGTTCTCTCTCCTGGCCGCTGCGGCTGCCTCTTTCTCGGGGGTCTGCGCTGTGATCTGGGTAAAGCGTATTTTCTTGTGGCTCATGGGGCTCGTCTTCCTGCTGCTCATCGGCGTCAGCCTGCTGGGCTTCACCCATCAGGGCAACAAGTGGCTGTGGCAGCAGGCCAAAGGGGCGCTGCCCTCCCTCAAGGGGGAGCTGGTGGCGGGCCAACTCGGCTATGGCTGGACCCTGGAAGGGGTCGGCTGGCAGGACGAGCTGGTGGATGTCACCGTCGAGCGGGCCGTGCTGGACTGGGATCTTGGCAAGCTGCTGCAGGGCAAGCTCTGGATCAAATCCCTGACGGTCACCCACCCGGTGGTGAAGGTCGCCGACGCTGAGCCTGTGCCGGAAGAGCCCACCGAGCCCTTCGTCTGGCGCCCGTTGCCACTGCGCATCCAGGTGGACAGCCTCAAGGTGGCCGATCTCGATCTGGCCGTGCCCGGCGTGGCGGTGACCCTCAAGGATCTGGAGATAGGTGCCACCCTGGATCGCAAGGGGCTCATCGTGCGCGGGCCCGTGCTCGATGGCCTGAACGTGACCCTGGCCGAGGCCCCTGCTGCTGCTGAGGCGGCCAAGCCGGCCGCCAGCAAGACGGCCAAGGCCGGCAAGCCGGCGACCAAGGCGGCACCATCCCCTGTCGGCACCAAAGAGCCGGTCATCGCCAAGGCAAAACAGGGGCATGACAGCAAAGCCACGAAGGCGAAAAAAGCGGCGCCCATAGTGCTGCCCGAGATCCGCCTGCCATTCCCCATCCAGCTGGAAGGGCTGGCGGCGACCCGGGTTCGCTACCAGCAAGGGGCGCTGGTCGAGGGGCTCGACAAGTTGCTGTTGTCGGCCCGCGCCCAGGATGCGCGCATCGAGGTGCGCGAACTCTCCTTGCGTCACGCCATGGCGGATCTGGCGCTCAAGGGCCATGTGCGCCTGGTCGATGACTATCCGCTTACGCTGACGCTGGATGCCAAGGCCCGCAAGGGGCTCAAGCAGTGGGAGCTCGACACCGAGCAGGCGAACCTGACTCTGGATGGCTCCGTGGGCAAGCTGGGGCTGGCGCTCAAGGCCAAGGGGCCGATCGCGGCCAACCTCAAGGGGACGCTGGCGACGCTGGACCCCGACTTGCCCTTCGATCTGGCGCTGGACTGGAAGAGCCTCGGCTGGCCGCTGCACAAACCGGCCAAGGATGAGCCGAGCTATCGGCTGGACAAGGGCAGCCTGAGCGCCAAGGGCAAGCTCTCTGGCTATCAGTTTGCACTCGACACCGCCGGCAAGGGCACGGACGTGCCCCCCTTCAAGGTGGCGCTCTCGGGCAAGGGGGATCTGGAACAACTGAGCCGGGTCGAACTGCTGCTGGGTGCCCTGAAGGGGGAGCTCAAGCTCGATGGCAAGCTGGCCTGGCGCAAGGGTGTCCAGTGGCAGGGGACCACAGAGTTCAAGGGGATCAACCCGGCCGAGCTGGTACCCGAGATCAAGGGGGCGCTGGCGGGCAAGATAGTCAGTCGCTTCGAGCTGGACGAGGCGGGTCATTGGCAGCTGGCGCTGCCGGAGCTCAAGGTCGAGGGCAAGCTCAACCAGTATCCGCTGGCGCTCAAGGGAGCCCTCAGCGGCAACGACAAGATGGAGTGGACCATCCCGGCCCTGGCGCTGCAAAGCGGCCCCAACCAGTTGCAGGCCAAGGGATCGCTCACCGCCCAGGCCTGGAGGCTGGATGCCCAGATAGATGCGCCCAAGCTCGGCGGCATCTACCCCGGCCTTGGGGGCGACCTTAAAGGACAGGTGCGCCTCAGCGGCAGCCAGCAGGCGCCGAGGGTGAATGCGGATCTGGTCTCGAGCCGCCTCGCCTATGCCGGGACAGTGCTGAAAGAGACTGTGATCAAGGGCAGCGCCCTGGTGGGAGACAAACCCGCCGGCGAGCTGGCCCTGACGGTGGCGAGCCTGGTACAGGGGAGCAATACCTTCTCCCAGCTGGCGCTCAACCTTGGCGGGGATCTCGAGCGCCACGGGCTCACCTTGACCATGAAGGGGGATCCGCTGGCCGCCGATCTGCGCCTGGATGGCAGCCTGCGCGGGGATCGCTGGCGCGGCGCCCTCTCCGAACTCAAGTTGAAGACCCCCCTCAAGCGCTGGACGCTGGCCGCCCCCTGGGCCCTGGACCTGAACTTGCCCAGACAGCAGCTGACCATGGGAGATTTCTGCCTGGGTTCCCAGGGGGCCAGCCTCTGCGTCAAGGGCAGCCAGATTTCCGCCGCCCAGGGTAGCCTGGAGTTTGCCCTCAATGCCTTCGATCTCAAGCGGCTGCGCCCCTGGTTGCCGGACAACTTCCGCTGGCAGGCAGTGCTGTCGGCCGACGGTCGCGCCAGCTGGCGCGGCAATCAGCCGACCCTGCATGTCAGGGTAAGCACCACGCCGGGCACCTTCGTGGCCGACGAGCTCAAGACCGAGTACCAGCGCCTCGAGCTCGGCGTCGATTTCGAACGCCAGCAGGCCGCCATCCGGCTCGATTTCGCCTCCAGACAGATAGGCAATATCGACACCGATCTGCTGATAAAGGAGCCTGCAGGCCGCGGCCAACTGTCGGGCCAGCTCAAGTTTGATGACCTCAAGCTGGCGACCTTTGCCCCCCTGATCCCGGAGGTGCGCTCCCTGCAAGGCTTCATCTCGGCCGATGCCCGCTTCGATGGCACCCTGGCCGCGCCCCTGCTGTACGGCGAGCTGAACCTGCTGGAGGGGGAGGTGCAGACCCACTCCGACATGGTGACGCTCTCCAGGCTGGTGACCCGCCTCAAGATAAACGGCAACCGGGCCGAACTCGACGGCTCCATGCTGGTGGGCAAGGGGCCGCTCGCGCTGGGGGGATGGCTGAGCTGGGCCAGCCTGCCGGTAACCGGCAGCCTCACCATCCAGGGCAAGGATCTGGAAGCCCAGTACCCGGGCATGGGTCGGGTCAGGGTCTCCCCGGACATCGCCATCTCCCTGGGGGAGGAGACCAAGGTCAGCGGTCAGGTGGACATTCCCTGGTCGCGCATCCTGGTCAAGACACTGCCGGAGAGTGCGGTGGCGGTCTCCGATGACGTGACCGTCATCTATGACGATCTACCACCCGTGCCCAAGGCGGCGCCCCTGCCGATGGAGATCAAGCTTGCCATCCGGCTCGGCGACGATGTCCGGCTGGAGGCCATGGGACTCAAGACCAAGGTGACGGGGGCGCTCGGCATTCGCCAGGATCCTTCCAAGCCACTGGCGGGCAATGGTCAGCTGGAGCTCAAGGATGGGCGCTTCAAGGCCTATGGTCAGAACCTCATCATCAAGGAGGGGCGGATCCTCTTCTCCGGCCCCATCGATCAGCCCTATCTCAACATAGAGACCTACCGGGATCCTGACACCATAGAGGACAACGTCACCGTCGGGGTCCGGGTGACGGGGCCGGCGGCCAAGCCGAAGATCACCGTCTATTCCGAGCCGCAGATGGCGCAGTCCGAGCAGCTCTCTTATCTGCTGCGCGGCAAGGGGCTGCAGACCAGTGGCGAGGATGGCGGCTTCAACGGCCTGCTGGTAGCGGGGGCGGTGAGCCAGGCGAGTGGCGTTGTCTCCAGTATCGGGGAGTCCCTTGGCATGAGCGATGTGGCCCTCGACACCGCAGGGAGCGGCGACGATACCCAGGTGACCCTGTCGGCCTACCTGCTGCCAGGTTTGCAGTTCCAGTACGGTGTCGGGGTGTTCAGCCCCATTGCCGAGTTCAAGCTGCGCTACGAGTTGATGCCCAGACTCTATCTGCAGGCCATGAGCGGGGTGGCCCAGGCGGTAGACATCTTCTATCGCTTCACCCTGTGAAGGGGATGAGCACGAAAACGGGAGCCCTTGGCCTCCCGTTTTTCATGGTGCATTCTGGCAGGGCAGGGCAGGAGTGGGATGCCCGGAAAAGCAAAAACCCGGCGCGAGGCCGGGTCTTCAGAAGAGTGGTGGAGGGAGAAGGATTCGAACCTTCGAAGGCAGAGCCGTCAGATTTACAGTCTGATCCCTTTGGCCGCTCGGGAACCCCTCCACGGGGCATGACCTGATTGTGGCACTTGAATGGTGGAGGGAGAAGGATTCGAACCTTCGAAGGCAGAGCCGTCAGATTTACAGTCTGATCCCTTTGGCCGCTCGGGAACCCCTCCCCAAGTGCGAGCCGCATACTACCAGATCTGTCGCGCTTGTGAACCCCTTGGCAGGGATTTTTAATGCTTAAAGGATCGGGTTGACGGCCGATAAACAATGAAACCCTCATTTCCAAGATTTATCCCATGCTGCCCAGTGCGATTCGTGATCGATTGCTCGTCGACGAGGCCCAGTTGGGCCAGCGGCTCAACCAGGATCTCCGCCAGGGAGACAGGGCCGACTTCAGGCTGCACCTGGCACTCCTGACCGACGCGGTCGAGGAGCAACCCTGGTTTGGGGCCGCGCAGGTGGCGGCGCCGCAAGCGCAGGCATGGCGCACCCGTTTCGGCCTGATGCCCCAGGCCGCCTTGCAGGGCGAACCGGGGGACGCCGACGCCTGGGCACTCAACGAGCGCCTGCAACAGGGGGGCTGCATGGCCGATGTGCGGCTCTGGCTGGCGCTGCGATCCCCTGCGCTGGTCAGCCGGACACCGGCGCTGGATCCCGCCGTGTATGACAATCTGTCGGCACTCGGGCGGGAACGCTGGCAGGGCAAGCTGGCCTCCCAGCCCAGGGGAGAGGATCCCTTGCTCATGCTGCCGTTGCTGGATGATTTGACGCGGGGAGTGGATGCTCGCTTGCGCTGGCTGATCTGATGCCAGAGGCGCAGAAACAAGATGCAAAAAGGCGGGATGACCCGCCTTTTTGCGCAATGGATGGGATAACCGGTATCAGGCGTCGGCTTCGTCCACCTCGGGAACGTCCTTGCCTGCGACCGCCGCGCGGCGGGCGAGGGGTTTCTCGATATGGCGATTGAGCTGACGCTCAAGCTTCTGGCCCAGATCCGTGATGGCGGCATACAGATCCTCGTGCTCTGCCTGCGCAAACAACTTGCCGTTGGGAATGCCGGCGGTGGCTTCGACGATATACATCAAACGCTCTTTGGAGATGATCACATGGGGTGTGATAAGAGGCACCTGAAGACGCTCGAGCTTTTCAAAACGGGATTCAATGCGCTCGCGGATGGCTGGGGTAATGTCGATGATTTTACTGGTCATTTCGATTTTCATATTGGCCCCCTTCGGGTCGTCTTGCTTGTGTCTTCACCCTCAGATTACCCATGTGGCTGGATGGAAATGTGACTTGAATCACAAAAAATTCCCTTAGTGATCCGGCAATACCTAAATTGTGAGCTTTTCCCGTTTCATGCCAAAAACCGCTTGAGCTCAACGAAATGGGCAGGCAGTATGCGCGAATAGGATCGTTTCTGTCCCCCCTTGGCAGCACCTTGTGTCGACCCGATGTCTGGTTTTCACCGCTCAGTCTCGCATTTTCTCTACCCACATCGTTTATCGCATCGCAAAAGGATTGCCATGCGCCGGTGGAGATATGCGCACAAACGGATATGCTTTTCTGCATGTGTCGGGGTGGATAACGTGGTTGTAGTGTTGGAGTCGTAAATGAAGCAACAAGCCACCCAGATGATGTGGTTTTATGATCGGCAGCATGAGCAGTGGAGCCTGTCTGATCATCTCTCTTGCCAGCCCTGGCAAGGAGAAGGGGCTCATCCCTGGGCCAGCCAACTGGCGCCAGAAGATGAACCCGGTTTCGCCGATTTTCTCGCAAGACTTCATCACTCGGGCCAGCCCGGTCAGTTCATCGGTCACCTCTGCGATGAGGCAGGCACAGTGCATCATGTGCTCTGGTACGGTCAGTATGTGCCGGCCCAGCAGCTCTGCTGCGGCTGGCTGGCGCCCCTGGAGATGGCTCACAACGCCGCCAGCCGCGTCGAGCCGCCCGCCAGTCTGGCCCCGCCGCTTCCCCTGCTGCAAGCCCCCTTGCTGGCCCAGCTGGCGCAGGCGCTCTCCGCGAGGACTGGCCTCGATTTCTGCCATACCCTGGTCAACGAGCTTGCCCATATCCTGGGGGCCAACGCGGTCTGGCTGACGGAGCGGGTGGGCCTTGACCGGCTCAGGGTGCTGGCGAGCCACGGCATCGACTTCAAGGAGTACGCCCTGGCAGACATGCCCTGCCAGCAACTCTATCGGGGCGCCGCCAGTGCGACCCCCGTCAGCGAACCCCTGACCGGCTGCGCCTGTCTGCCCCCTGGCCAGCACTACTATGCGCAGCCCCTGCTGGATCGCAGTGGCCAGATCCTGGGCCATCTCGCCCTGCTGTTCCCGAACCAGACCCAGACCGCCGATCTGGGATCCGTGCTGACCATCTTCTCGGTGCGCATGGTGGCCGAGCTGGAGCGTCTGCAGAGCGACGCCCTGATGCGGCTCTCTGCGGTGGCGTTCGAAACCCACGAAGGCATCATCATCACGGATCCCGACTTCAAGATCCTGCGGGTCAACTACGCCTTCAGCCAGATCACCGGCTTCGACAGCCAGGGGGTGATAGGCCTGCACCTTGGCAACGACCTCTGGTCCGGGCTCGGGGGGCTCGGCTATGAGCTCAATGCTCTGGATCGCTGGCAGGGTGAGACCCTGCGCCTGCACGCCGACGGCCACGTCTATCCCCAGTGGGAAATCGTCACGCCGGTGCAGGATGACAAGGGGGGCATCAGCCATTATGTCATCTTCTTCGAAGACATCTCGGAGCGTAAGGCGGCGGAGCGCCGCATCCAGGATCTCGCCTATTACGACGAGCTGACCGGTTTGCCCAATCGCCGCCAGCTCCACGAGACCCTGGCCCAGGCGTTCAGCGAGGCGAGCCGGGAGCACCTGATCGGCGCTTTGCTGTTCATCGACCTCGATCACTTCAAGACCATCAACGACTCCCTCGGTCATGCCACCGGCGACTGGCTGCTCAAGGAGGTGGCGAGCCGCCTCAAGCGGCTGGTGCGGCAGGGGGATTGTCTGGCCCGGCTCGGCGGCGACGAGTTCGTGCTGCTGCTGCCCGGCCTCTCCATCAGCCCGCCCCAGGCGGAGATGCAGGCCGACCTCATCGCCGAGCGGCTCATCGGCGAGATTGCTGCCCCCTACAGTCACGGGGGCCAGGTGCTGCACATCGGGGCCAGCGTCGGCATCACGCTCTTCCCCGGAAGGGAGCAGGAGGCCGGGGATCTGCTCAAGCAGGCCGACACCGCCATGTATCAGGCCAAGTCGGCGGGCCGCAAGACCCGGCGTTTCTTCGATGCCTCCATGCAGTTGCAGGCGGACAGGCGCCTGCACATTCACAACGAGCTGCGCAGCGCCCTCAACAATCAGGAGCTGACCCTCCACTATCAGCCCCAGCACATGGTTGAAGGGGGGGACATCATAGGGGTGGAGGCGCTGATCCGCTGGCAGCCGCCGGGCCGTGCCCTGGTCTCTCCCGCCGAGTTCATCCCCATCGCCGAGGAGACGGATCTCATCGTCGACATCGGCAACTGGGTGTTGCATGAGGCCTGTACCCAATATGTCTCCTGGGAGGAGAACGGGATCCACGTGCCCCAGCTGTCGGTCAACGTCAGTGCCAAGCAGTTCCATGCCCACGATTTCGTCGATCGCATTCACGATGTGCTGGCCGCCACCGGCATGGATCCCTCCTGCCTGAACCTGGAGATCACCGAGTCCGTGGTGCTCGGTCATGCGGAGGACACCATCAGCAAGATGGCCGAGCTCAAGACCCTTGGCATCAGCTTCGCCATCGACGATTTCGGCGCCGGCTACTCCTCCCTGAGCTACCTCAAGCGGCTGCCTGCCGATGAGCTCAAGATCGACCGATCCTTCATCCAGGACATCCCCAAGGATGGCGACAACATGGCCATCGTCGAGGCGGTGATCGCCATGGCCCGTCACATGGGATTCAACGTGACGGCCGAGGGGGTGGAGTCCCGCCAGCAGCTGGAATTCCTGCAGGCGCAGGGCTGCCATTTCTTCCAGGGCTATCTCGCCTCCAAGCCGCTGCCCGTACCCTATCTGGAGCGCTACATCAGCCGCCTGACCCGCCATGATCGCGCCGCCCCTGCCGACAAAAATAGTGTGGCGTAGCGCCCCTGCTTAACGGGTAGAATGAAGGTATGTCACCACCGCCAGCGGGCGGTGGTTATGCCTCTTCTTAAGGGAGAATGCCTTTCGTGAAAGCCGTGCAGGGAATCATCTTTTCGGCGCTGTGCGTGCCAGGGCTCGTGGCCCCCGTCTTTGCGCAAACCATGGAGCAGTCCCTCTATCGCGAGGGTTATGCCGCCGTGCGTGCCAATGATCAGGCCCGTTTCCAGCAGATCCGCGCCCGCCTGAACCATTATCCGCTGCTGCCCTATCTGGATTACTACCAGTTGGCGTTCCGGCCCGGGGCGGCAGACTACGACGACGTGACCCGCTTCATCCGCCAGCACGGGGATACCCCCCAGTCCAACCGTCTGGAGCGCGCTTACCTCACCTACCTGGCCCAGAGCCAGCAGTGGTCCCAGTTCCTGCGCTTCTACCCGGCCAAGCCGAACTCCACCGACTTGCTCTGCATGCACTACCAGGCCCGCTATTACACCGGCCACAAGAGTGAGGCCCTGCAGGAAGCGGGCAAACTCTGGCTGACCGGTCAGTCCAGACCCGATGCCTGCGATCCCCTGTTCCAGCTCTGGCAGCAGGCGGGTCTGCGCACCCAGGAGAAGATCTGGCAGCGGATGAACCTGGCCTTCGAGGCGCAGAACCCCAATCTCATCCGCCACCTCGGCGCCCAGTTGGGGGGGAGTCTGAAACCCTATGGGGATCAGATGATAGCCCTGTTTGATCAACCGGCCAGGGCGATGAACCCGGCCTCCTTCTCGACGGCGCCGCAGTCGAGGCAGCTGCTCTCCCTCGGGCTGGCCCGCTATGCCAACGAGCAACCCGAGCCCGCCCTGCGACAGCTGGGGGAGATGAAGCGCCGCTTCGGCCTGAACCAGGCCGAGGTCGCTCGGGTGGAGCGGGCCGCCGCCCGCCGCCTGCTGCTTGACAGATCCCTCGCCCAGCGCAGCTGGCTGGATACGACCCTGGTGCGGATGAAGGATGCCGAGCTGGTGGAGCTGCGGGCTCGCCTCGCCATCTGGGAGCAGGATTGGCGCGGTCTCGAAGGCTGGGTCAAGCGGATGCCCATGGCACTGCAGAAGGAGGATCGCTGGCGCTACTGGCTGGCGCGCTCCCTGGAGGTGCAGGGCCGGCAAAAACCGGCGCGGGAGCTCTATCTCGAGACCGCCAATCTGCGCGGCTTCTATGGCTTCATGGCGGCGCAGCGCACCGGAGTGCCCTATCGCATCAAGAACCAGAGCGTGGCGCACAAGGTGCCGGACTGGCGCACCGCCAGCAGCCGCTGGCCTTTCCTGGTGCGGGTGCGAGAGCTGCTGGCGATGAACGAGATCACGGCGGCGCGCTCTGAGTGGATCCACAACATGGATCGCAACCCGGTGGCCCAGCGCCTGGAGTTCGGTCATATCGCCCTCAACCAGGGCTGGCACGAGCTGGCGATCCTCTCCAGCATCCGGGCCGAGGCCTGGGATGCGATCGACTTGCGCTTCCCGCTGCCCCTCAAGCGCACCTTCTCCCAGATGGCGCAGGAGCGCACCATGAACACCAGCCTGCTCTACGCCATCTCCCGTCAGGAGAGCGCCCTCTATCCACTGGCGCAGTCGCCGGTCGGGGCGCGCGGTCTGATGCAGCTGATGCCGGCCACCGCGAGGGAGACCGCCAGCAAGCTGGGAGTGCCTTATCGCAACGAGCAGCAGCTGTTCGATCCCACCATGAACATCCGCCTCGGCAGCGCCTACCTCAAGCGGCTGCTGGACGTCTATGACGGCAACCGGATCCTGGCGGCGGCGGCCTACAATGCGGGGCCTGGCAGGGTCAAGCGCTGGCGGGATCAGAGCACCAACAAACCGATGGATGTCTGGGTGGAGAGCATCCCCTATAGAGAGACGCGCAACTACGTCCAGAACGTGCTCTCCTTCGATCTCATCTACCAGCACAAGCTGCAGCAGCCCCTGCGTTTCATGTCGGAACGCGAGCTCAATCACGCCTATTGAGAACCGAGGCAGTCGCGTCAGCGACTGCCTCCCATTCTTGCCTCAGAATGGTTATTATCCCTTAAGCTTTGTTACAAAAGGAAACCTGTCAGGTGATCGGGCGCCGCGTCTTGGTCTGACTGGTTCGATATAATGCCCGATCAACACAGACAGGCTTCCCCAACAAAGGAATTGAGAGTGGCAACGATCAAAGACGTATCTCAGCTGGCGAATGTGTCCATTTCGACGGTGTCGCGAGTCATCAACAACACGGCGCAGGTTGCACCCGAGAAGCGCGAGGCCGTGCTCGCGGCCATGAAGGAGCTGAGTTTTCGTCCAAACAGCTTCGCCCAGGCCCTGGTAAGCAAGCGTTCCAACTGCATCGGCGTCCTGGTTGGGGATCTCTGTGGTGGCCCCTTCTTCGCCCAGATGATGCGTGGCATCGAGAGCATGGTCGACAAGGCGAACAAGTTCACCATAGTGGTCTCCGGCAACCATGACGCGACCCGGGAGCGTCACGCCATCCAGGCGCTGCTGCAACGCCAGTGTGACGCCCTGATCCTGCACAGCAAGGCGCTGCCGGACGAGGAGCTGAGCGAGTTGGCATCGGGCTCCACCCCCATCGTCTTCATCAATCGCCAGGTGCCGGGCTGCGAGGAGCGCTGCGTCTGGCTCGACAACCAGGCGGGCATCACCACGGCCTGTCAGCACCTGCTGGACGCGGGGCACAGCCGGATCGCCTTCATCACCTCGGATGACGAGGAGTTCGTCGATGGCCAGCAGCGGATGGCCGGCTATCGCGTCGCCCTGCAACGGGCCGGCATCGAGCTGGATCCTGCCCTCATCGGTCGCGCCTTCGCCGACGAGAAGGGGGGCTATGTGGCCATGAGCGAGCTGCTGGAGCGCGGCGTTCCCTTCACGGCCGTGCTGGGCTTCAATGATGCCATGGTGGCGGGGGCCATCTCCTGCCTGCTGGAGCGGGGCTACAAGATACCGCAGCAGGTCTCTGTGGTCGGTTTCGACGACATACCCTATGCCCGTTACATCTATCCCAAGCTCACCACGGTGCGCTACCCCATCGAGGAGATGGGAGAGCGGGCCGCGGAGCTCGCCCTGCGACTGCTGGATCACAAGCCGGTAGAGGGCCTGGCGCTCAAGTTTGAAGCGGAACTGGTGCGTCGGGAGTCCGTGGCCTGAGCCATTAGGTTGGCCCCAAGCGGGCCAGCTTTTTCACCAAACGGTGAAAGCGCTTTCAGAAATCCTTTTCAACTGTGATCCGCTTCAAAGCTTTTTGACCGCGCTGCCACTAGGATAGGCCCACGAATTAGGAGCGTGCGCTCCCGATTTTCCCGCTGTGGGAGGTAACCGGTTCATCCGGCTATTTCCTTCGTTACTTTCGACGGTCATCATGGATGGCCGTTTTTTTTTGCCGAGATTTTGCCAATGACGACCGAACATGAGTATCAGACGGGAATAGTGGGCGCAGGCTGGCTGGGGTTGCCCTTGGCCAGGGCGTTGCAGGCGCAGGGTCGGTCCGTCGCCGTGACTGTCAGCTCCCTCGAGAAGGCCTCCCGGTTGCGTGACGAGGGCATAGCGGCCTGGCCGCTGCTGCTGGCCCCGGACATGGCGGGCCCGCTGCCGTTTCGCTGCCGCGATCTGGTGATCTGCGTGCCCCCCAGCAAGACCGAAGACTACCCGGCGTCGGTGGCACGGCTGTGCCAGCTGGCCAGGGACGCCGGCGCTGGCAAGGTGCTCTTTATCAGCGCGACCTCGGTGTGGGCGCCAGGGCAGGGGGAGGATGAGACCCCGAGCCCGGCCAGCACCAGGGGAGAGCGGATGCGGGCGGCAGAACTGGCTGTCCAGGAAGAAGGCTTTGCCTGCGCCATGGTGCTGCGCCCGGCCGGCCTCTACGGTCCGGACAGACACCCCGGGCGCTTCCTCGCGGGCAAGACCCTGGCGGGGGGAGGGCAGGCGGTGAACCTGGTGCATCTGGACGATGTGGTGGCGGCCTGCCAGCTGATGCTGGTGGCGGGGCAGGAGGGGGACGCCTATAACCTGAGCGCCCCGGTCCATCCGCGCCGTGAGCAGCTCTATCCCTTCGCGAGCCGTCTGATCGGGCTGGCGCCCCCGCAGTTCATCGAGCCCGCCGGCGTCTTTGCACCCATAGAGGGACAGCGCATCTGCCAGCGACTGGGTTTCGTCTACCGCTGGCCGGATCCGGCCCACTGGTTTGCTGCGCAGGCGTCCTTGCAAGGCTGAGTCAGGATGGGTTTCAACCTGACCTTCTTTGCATGGGGTTGGGCACGGGAGCCCCGCGTGGCGCGGGCCCGCTCGGCAATTGAGGTTTGCCAAGGGCGGGATCGCCCCCTATCATGCCGCCATCCATATAAAGAGAGCGGTAATGATGGAAGAGACCAAGCGTCATCCCGATGGGGAGCTGTTGCTGAGAACCCTGGCGATGCCAGCCGATACCAACCCCAATGGCGATATCTTCGGGGGGTGGATCATGTCCCAGATGGATATAGGTGGGGGCATCATGGCCAAGGAGCTGGCAAAAGGACGCATCTGTACCGTCTCGGTGGAGGGCATGACCTTCCACAGCCCGGTCAAGGTGGGCGACGTGGTGTGTTGCTATGGTCGCTGCCTGAAGGTCGGGCGCAGCTCCATGCGCCTCAAGCTGGAGGTCTGGGTCAAGCCGGTGCTGCGGGAGAATGAGGCCCAGCGTTACTGCGTGACGGAAGGGGTATTTACCTACGTGGCCATCGACGATCAGGGCAAATCCCGTCCCGTTCTGGTCTGAATCTGCTCAGATGAGCCGGGCGTTGATGATGGATATTTCCTGCTCAAGCCCGGTTTTTTGCCGTATCATGCGTTCCAGCATCTCTTCCGAGCCGACGCACTGATCCGTGTCGAACAGGCAGAGATCGCACTGGGGATCCCGTCTGATCTGATAGACGGTGGAAAGCTCCACTTGATGACAGGTTCCTTGTTGATCATAAAATGTCACGCGGTACTGGTGCTGTCTCGCCATTGCGGGATCCCTCATGGATGAGTCGGGCCGGACACGAATAATGAGACTAGTCGGCGTCCATGACCTCTGTGAGGTTCATGGCGCCTTGCAGAGGCAGGTGATTGTTAGCCAATGAAAAATAGTTATCGGATTCTGGGGACTTCCCTGCTGACGCTGGGACTGGTTGGCTGTTTCGAGGTGCCGGATCAGGATCACCTGGTCACGGCGGCGGGCATAGTGCCCGGCGTTGATTGCCAGAAGCCCCCCCTGGTGGCGCTGGCCTCCACCGCCTTGCCCCGCGAGTTTGGCATCACCGTCTGGAATCTCTACAAGGGGCAGCGCAAGAACTGGCGCGAAGGGCTGGATGAATATGCCAAGTCCCAGGATCTGGTGCTGCTGCAGGAGTCGGCGACCCGGCCCGAGATGCTGCAATGGCTGCGTGCCGGCGACTTCCAGTGGCAGCAGTTGCAGGCGTTCACCCAGGGCGGTGTCTCCTTCGGTGTCATGACGGTGGCCAAGACGCCGCAGGCCTTCGTCTGTGGCGTGCGCTCCCCCGAGCCGCTGCTGCGCATCCCCAAGTCCGGTCTGGTGAGCCTCTACCCCTTGCAGGGGGACCCTGACGGCGTGCTGGTGGTCAACCTGCATGCGGTCAACTTCGAGCTGGGGATGGCCACCTTCCGCGAACAGCTCAACGATCTGACCGCCTTGATCCATCGCCATCAGGGCCCTGTCATCCTGGGGGGAGACTTCAACACCTGGAGCGACAAGCGCGAGTTCTGGCTGAACAAGCTGGTCGGCGAGCTCGGCCTGCAGGAGGCCATTCCTGTGCCCGACTTGCGCCGTACCGCCTTCGGCCGCCCGCTGGATCACCTCTACTACCGCAACCTGGACCTGGTGGAGGTGAGCTCACCGGCCACCGATGCCTCGGATCACAATCCCATCATGGCGCGGTTCGCAGCCCAGGCCATCACCCCCTGAGGTTTGATGGATTGCAGGTAAAAAAATACCCCGCACTCGCGGGGTATTTTTTTATGCGGTGATAAGCAATCAGCTGTTGTTCTTCACGAACAGGGTCAGCTCCTGCCCCGGCTTGAGGTAGTCGCTCTTGCCGAGCTGGTTCCAGCGCATCACGTCGTTGACGGCGACCTGGAAGCGGGCGGCGATGGAGGAGAGGGAATCCCCGCGACGCACCTGATAGACCATGGACTTGTTGCTGCCCTTGCCCTGCTTGGGCCAGACCACCAGCTTCATGCCCGGTTTCAGGGCTGACTTGGCGCTCAAACCGTTCCACTTGGCCAGATCGGCGTGGGTCACCCCGTGGGCCTGGCTGATGCTCCACAGATTGTCACCGGAGCGCACCTGATACTGGATCTTGCTGCCACTGCGGCTCGCCAGCTGCTGCGGCTTGCTCTGAACGGCCTGGCTTGCGCGTCCCCCGTTGGGGATGATCAGGCTCTGGCCACGGCGCAGATTGGTGCCGCGCAGGTTGTTGGCCAGCTTGAGCTGTTGCACGCTCACACCGTGGTTCTGGGCGATGCGGGAGAGGGTATCGCCGCTGGTGACCTGATAGGAGCGCACGCCACGGGTGCGTTCACGCTTGGGCAGATCGGCCAGAGCCAGCTCCAGGGTGTCGGCGTACTCGATGGGTACCAGCAGGTTGTAAGGGCCCTGCGGCGAGGTCATGCCACGCTTGAGCGCCGGATTGAGGGCCTTGAGCTGGGAGGCGGAGACGCCTGCCAGTTGCGCCGCCACGTTCAGATCGATCTGGCCACCTGTGTTGATGGTCCGCAGCTGCGGCCTGTTGGCCAGCACCGGCAGGGTGACATTGTATTTGTCCGCATTGCGGATCATGTCGGCCATGGCCAGGATCTTGGGCACATACATCCGGGTCTCACGGGGCAGGTCCAGCGACCAGTAATCGGTCGGCCGACCGGCCTTCTGATTGCGGATGATGGCATTGCGTACCCGGCCTTCGCCGGCATTGTAAGCGGCCAGCGTCTGCAGCCAGTCGCCGTCGAAGAAACGGTTCAGGTACTCCAGGTAGTCCAGTGCGGCATTGGTGGACGCCAATACATCGCGGCGGCCGTCATACCAGTTGTCGTGGCGCAGGCCGAAGTTCTTGCCGGTCGCAGGCACGAACTGCCAAAGACCGACCGCATTGCTGCGGGAGCGGGCATTGGGATCGAACATGCTCTCGATCATGGGGATGGTAATAAGCTCCATTGGCAGCTCACGCCGTTCGATTTCCTCTACCATCAGATACAGGTAGGGCTCAGCCCGGCTGGCAATGGTCGCCATATGCTTATCATTACGCAGTAACCAATCACGTTGCTGGCGGACACGAGCATTTTCGTGCGAGTCCAGCTGCATATCATCGCTGATACGCACCCACAGGTTATCCGTGTCATCCAGTTCTTCAATCTGTTCATCGCCGAACAGGAAGCGTGCTGAATGTTTTTTGTATGTTTTCTTGCTGACTTGGGGGGATTTGATCGGCTCGATTGCCGTTACCGCCCGGTCATCCTGATGGTTCAGGTTTTGACAGCCGCTGAGAAACAGCGCCGCCAATAAGGCCGTTCGTAGCTTCATCTCGCTCAGGTCATCTCTTGAAAAACAGCTCGCATCATAAGGGGCAATGGCCCCCTGATCAAGGTTTGTTCAAAAAACGTCCTTCCAGCCCCTCAGCACGGTGAAGGTATCCTCTGGATTTTCCAAGCATTTAAGGGCGTATTTCTCAGCAGAAAATTTCACTGAGTCCTCATTGCAGCGCAGAAAAACATTGAAATGGCGCTCATCCCCCAGGCGTGAGGGGAGACTCGGCAGGCCCTGCTGACGCAGCTTGCTGATCACCCCGATCCGGCGCTGGATCGCCAGATTGTCCGGCTCGACCGCGTGGGCGAAACGCAGGTTGGAGAGGGTGTATTCATGGGCACAATAGAGGAGGGTGTCATCAGGCAGGGCCGCGAGCCGCTGCAGGGATCCATACATCTGGGCGGGACTGCCTTCGAACAGGCGGCCGCAACCGGCACTGAAGAGGGTATCACCACAAAACAGCATGTCATGGCCGTGATAGGCGATGTGGCCCAGGGTATGGCCGGGGATGTGGAGGACATCCAGGCTCAGGCCGTGCCAGTTGATCTGATCCCCGTCATCGAGCCACTGGCCGTGATGATCCGGCATGGGGTCATGTTTGGGACCATAGAGGCGGGCGTGGGGGAAATGGTGGAGCAGATCCGTGACGCCGCCCACATGGTCGCGATGATGGTGGGTCAGCAGGATGGCATCGAGCTCAAGCCCGAGGGTCTCGAGCCGCTCCAGCACGGGGGCCGCCTCGCCCGGATCCACGACCAGGCAGTGATTTTCGTGTCGGATCAACCAGATGTAATTGTCGCTGAAGGCGGGAACTGTGATGACGGTATACATGGGTCGGCTTCTCTTTGTGTTCTCTTTGTGGAAGGGATCTTATATAACAAGATGGCATTCGCACCCCGGATTGGTCCCATTATGCAGCTGGCACGTACCGAACAACAGATCGCGATCCCGACCAGCTGGTCGGCACTGCCCATGGGGGACTGGGTGGCGGCCGAGCTCCAGGAGCGGCTCGACAACTGGTGCCCCCATCTCTTTGGCTACCACCTGCTGAAAATTGGCGCCCTGAGCGCCGAGCTCTCCTGCGGCAGCTCCACCATACGCCATCAGATCGGCGTCGCTCCCGGCGGTCGTCTGCTGGATATCAAGGGCGACCCCCTTGCCTTGCCGGTTCGCTCAGGCAGCGTGGATGCCTGCCTGCTCGCCCACTGCCTCGACTTTTCACCGGATCCCCATCAGGTACTACGCGAGGCTGAGCGGGTGCTGACCGACGACGGCTGGCTCATCGTCAGTGGCTACAATCCCACCAGCCTGGTGGGGCTTGGCCATTATCTGCCCTTCATGCGACAACACCTGCCCTGGTCGGCGCGCATGTTCACCCCCGGACGGGTGACCGACTGGCTGCAACTGCTGGGGTGCGAGGTGATGTTTGACGAGCGCTTCGGCTTCTCCTTCATGGGCAGGCAGAGCCGGATCGGCTGGTGGCGGGAGAGTCTGGGGCGGGACTATTGCCGTCCCCTGGCTTCTGTTTATGTGATAGCCGCCCGCAAGCGGCGTTTCCCCGTCACCCCGGTGCGCCGTCGCTGGCGCCTGCCGGAGTCGATGGCGGCGCCTGGCATGGCGCGCCAGGGCTGGTGACGATAGCGTCCCGGCAGACCGCTGGTTGTTCCCTTCATTTATAGAGACGCTTCGGCATCTCAGGGCTGGTAGCCCGTGTCTTCGGCGAGCTGCTTGCCGCTGGCGGCATCTCGGGCCAGCACATCACAGCGTTCATTCTCGGGGTGACCTGAGTGACCCTTGACCCAGAGCCATTCGATCTGGTGGCGGGCCACTTCCGCGTCCAGCGCCTGCCAGAGATCGACGTTCTTGACCGGTTGGCGGTTGGATGTCATCCAGCCTTTCTTCTTCCAGCCGATGATCCACTGGGTGATCCCCTGACGCACATACTGGCTGTCGGTGGTCAGGCGAACCTGGCAGGGTTCGTTCAGGGTACGCAGTCCCATGATGGCGGCCATCAGCTCCATCCGGTTGTTGGTGGTCAGCCGATAGCCCCCTGCCAACTCCTTGCGGTGCTTGCCATAGACCATGACGGCGCCATAGCCGCCGGGGCCCGGATTGCCGAGGCAGGAACCATCCGTATACAAATCAATCTTTTTTAGCATGTGTCTTGGGGTAAACTAGCGAATAAAACCGAAGTTTGACATGGATTCGATCATGAGCACACCCCAACTGAATCGCCAGATCATTCTGGATACTGAAACCACAGGCATGAACACGGCAGGCGGCCCCGTCTACCTCGGGCACCGCATCGTCGAGATCGGCTGTGTGGAGGTGATCAACCGCAAACTGACCGGCAACCATTTCCATGTCTACATCAAGCCGGATCGGCTGGTGGACCCCGAGGCCATCGCCGTGCACGGCATCACCGATGCCTTCCTGGCGGACAAGCCCTCCTTCAGCCAGATAGCCGACGACTTCATCGCCTTCATCCGCGGTGCCGAGATCATCGCCCACAACGCGCCCTTTGACGTGAGCTTCATGGACTATGAGTTCAGCAAGCTTGGCCTTGACTTCAAGACGGCGGACATCTGCGGCATCACGGATACCCTGGCGATGGCGCGGGACCTTTTCCCCGGCAAGCGCAACAACCTGGATGTGCTGTGCGATCGCTACGGCATCGACAACTCCCACCGTACCCTGCACGGGGCCTTGCTCGATGCGGAGATCCTGGCGGACGTCTACCTGCTGATGACGGGTGGCCAGACCAAGCTCAATCTGGCCAGCGAGAGCAACGAAAATGACAGCAACCAGGACACCGGGATCCGCCGGCTGGAGAGCAACCGCGCGCCCCTCAAGGTGGTGCGCGCCAGCGACGAGGTGGTCGCCGTCCATGAGGCCAGGCTGGATCTGGTGCAGAAGAAAGGGGGAGCCTGCCTGTGGCGGCAATGAGTTCGCTCTGGGGGGGACTGCTGCTGCTGACCTCCCTCTCCGGCATGGCCAACGAGGTGTTTGCCCCCTCCGACATTCCGCTGCTCGACAACCGCTTTCGCATCGATTACGGGGTGAAAGAGATCACCTTCATCATCAAGCGCAAGCCGGGCACACCGTCGGTGATCCTGGTGCGGCCGGATGGCAGCAAGCTCTATGTGGGCAAGGTCACGCCGCCGGATGTGGGCTGGCTGGCGCAGCAGGATCAGGATCTCATCACGGTGCGCAACCCCATGCCGGGCCCCTGGCAGGCCATAGGCGAGGTGGACCCCGACAACAGGGTGCGCCTGCTCACCGACATCCGGCTCGAGAGCGAGCCACTGCCGTCCCGCCTCTATCAGGGGGAGCGGGTCAAGCTGCAATCCAGGCTGCTGATCGACGGGGCGGCGCCAGGGGCGGGATATTACCTCTCCGATCTCGGCATGACGGTGAAGCTGCAACAGTTCAACGACGCGGCCCAGAGTGGGGTTCCCATCGTCGAGGAGACCCTCGGACACTACCTGGATGATGGCAAGGGGCTCGACGAGGTGCCCGGGGATGGCGTCCTGACCGCCGAGGCGGTGCTGGACGTGCCGGCAGGCAAGTATCGCGCCCTCTACAGCACCGGCAATCAGGTGTTCTCCCGTGCCCAGTCCCAGCAGGTGCTGCTCTTCCCCTGGCCGCTGAGCTACACCCTGGATGCCCCTTCCGGTGACACCGGGGCCAGGCTCTCCTTGCTCATCGATGCCGACGAGCTGGACCCGGCCTCAGTGGTGATCCAGGGCAAGGCCATCGACAGCGCAGGGGTCAGCATGGCCTTCAATGCGGTGGCAACCGAGCCCCGCCTTGGCATCGACCTCTCCGCCCTCAAGGTGGCAGGCCAGTACAGGGTGGAGGCGACCCTGTTTGGCACCACCCGACTCGGCCGCGAGGTGCAACTGCAACTGCCGGCCAAGTCGTTCACCATCATGCCGCCACCGGCGCCCACTCCTTCAGCGGCATCTGCCACCTCGGCGGCGGTACAGACCCAGGCCAAGTTTGAGGAGCGGGAGAGCCCGGTCTGGTTGCCCTGGGCCCTGGGCGGTGGCGGCCTGTTGCTGCTCCTGCTGGGGGCGGGTGGCTTCATCCTGCTGCAAAAGCGCCGCACCCTGCACAAGGCGATGGCGGCCCAGAAGGCGCAGAGCGAGGCCGCGGCCCCACCGGCGCCCAAGCTGGATCTCAATCTGCCGGAGCAATAGCCCGCGCTCAATGCAAAGAAGCCGCCCGATGGGCGGCTTCTTCGTGATGGCGAGCGAGTGTTCGGTGGACACCCCTGTCTCAGTGGGCGCCGATGTAGATGTCCTTGTACTGTTCGCGGATCTCGAGGAACTTCTCGAGGTTGGCCAGCATCAGCTCCACCAGCAGGGGATCGAAGTGCTCTCCCTTCTCTGCTCTGATCAGCGCCAGCACCTGGTCCAGTGGCCAGGCCTGCTTGTAGCAGCGATCCGACCCCAGGGCATCGAACACGTCCGCCAGCGCGACTATGCGTCCCTCCAAGGGGATACGGGGGTAGCCGCTGCCGTTCCACTTCTCGTGATGGTTGCCGGCTATGGTGGCGCCTATCTGGAACAGCGCGAGATCGCTGCCGGAGAGCATGTCCTGCCCCAGCTGGGCGTGGGTCTTCATGATCTCCCACTCCTCGGGGGTGAGCTTGCCCGGCTTGTGCAAGATGGCATCCGGGATCCCCACCTTGCCGATATCGTGCAGGGGAGAGGCGCGCTTGATGAGCTCGCACCTGTCTTCGTTCATGCCGAGCAACTGGCAAAACAGCTCGGTGTAGAGCGCCACCCGCTTGACGTGCAGGCCGGACTCCTTGGAGCGGCTCTCCACCAGCTCGCCGATGCGATAGATGATCTCGCGCTGGTTGTCGCCGATCACCTCGTTGAGCCGGATGTTCTCCAGCGCCACTATGATGTTCTCGGTGAACAGGCTCAGCAGGCCGGTATCCATCTGGCTGAGGGGGCGAGTGGTCTCGATGTGGAACAACAGGTGGTGACGGGGGTTCTGGCAATAAAGCACCATCTGGTTGCCGTCGTAGACGTTGGCGCCCTTGGCCATGGCGCAGCGCAGTATGCCCGGAGCGTCAGAGAGCAGCAGGGCCGGGCCGTCGCTGAGCAGGGGCTCCAGCACCTGATCCCGCACCTCGTAGGCCAGATGCTTAACGTCGTAGATCTGGGACTCTTCCAGATTGAGCAGGGCGCTGAGCTGGGTCTGGGCCCCTTCGACGAACTGGCGCAGGGCCCGTTGCTCGAATATCCCTTTAGAGGCCTCGATGACCTTCTCCAGCCCCTGGCGATTGCTCTCCAGGGTGCGAATGTCCCGGTAGGAGCGCAGGCTGGCGCGCAGCAGGGTGCGCAGCTTCTGGGAGGTGAGCTCGGTTTTGTCTTTGTAGTCGTTGATGTCGTAGTTGGTGACGACGTCATCTTCCGGGGCCTGACCGGGTTGGCCGGTACGCAGCACTATGCGCACCATCTTGTTTTGCAGCTCGTCGCGCACGAACTTGACCACCTCCAGACCGGCGTGATCGGCTTCCATGACCACATCGAGCAGCAGCAGGGCGACATCCGGGGTGGCGGCGAGCAGGGCCTTGGCTTCGGCGGCGGAATAGGCGTGCAGAAAATCGATGGGCTTGCCGTCGAATTCAAACTTGCTCAGGGTGATCTTGGTGATGCGATGCACCTCGGGCTCATCGTCGACTATCATCACCTTCCAGCCGGCGGGTCGCGGTGCTGTCTGGGGCAGCTCTTCATCGTCAATAATCAGGATTTGATCATCCATTACGCAATCCTGTGTGTGATCCTGTGCTTACCTTAACCGCTTCATTCAAGTTAGGAAACGGATTGATATCCAAAATATGATCCAGCTGGTTGCTCTTTATCTATCGGGGGTTGCCGGGCCGACGCCAGCATGAAAAACGCCTCCACGAGGGAGGCGTTTTGGCATTCATGGCATCAGGCTGCCCTGTGATAGGCGGACGCTTCAAACAGCGCCTTGTTGGCCACCAGATCGATGGGGTCGAAGTCATCGACGTTGATGGTGCGCAGGCGGCTCTCTTCGGCACGGCGCAGCAGGTCGGCCTCGGTCTGGTTGATGACCCCCAGCGCCAGGCCGGCGTCAGCCACCTTGTCCAGCTGGGTGAAGGGACGCTTGCGGCCCTCTGCCTTGCACACCTTGTCAAACAGCGGCTCGGCGGTCAGCACGTCATCGAGGGCCTGTTCCAGCAACCCGAAGGGGTTGCCCTCCTCGCGGGTGAGGTACTGCCCTTCGGCCAGACGGTCGCGGGTGGCGCTCGGGGTCTGCAGCAGACGGGCAACCTGGCTGTCCAGCTTGTCGGAGGGACGCTTCAGATCGCGACCCAGCGGCAATACGATGACGCGCAGGGCCAGGCCAATCCAGCGATTCGGGAAGTTGCGCAGCAACTCGTCGATGGCTTCCTGTGCCTTGAACATGGCGTCTTGCAGTGCCCAGTGCAGCAGCGGCAGGTCGGCCTGCTGGCGCCCCTCGTCCTGATAGCGCTTGAGGGCGCTGGAGGCGAGATAGAGCTGGCTCAGCACGTCGCCAAGGCGTGCTGAGACCCGCTCCTTGCGCTTGAGCTCGCCACCCAGGGTGCCCATGGCCATGTCGGACAGGAAGGCCAGGTTGGCACTGAGGCGTGAGAGCTGCTGGTAGTAGCCCTTGGTCTGATCCTTGTACGGTGCTGCTGCAAAGCGGGCGCCGGTCAGACCCAGCCAGAAGCTGCGCACCAGGTTGCTGATGGCGAAGCCGACATGGCTGAACACCGCCTTGTCGAAATCCTTCAGCGCCTGCTCCTTGTCCGGATGGCTGGCGGCCAGCATCTCCGGCAGCACGTAGGGGTGGCAGCGGATGGCACCCTGACCGTAGATGATCATGCTGCGGGTCAGGATGTTGGCACCCTCTACGGTGACTGCGATGGGCGCACCCTGATAGCCGCGGGCCAGGTAGTTGTTCGGGCCCATGCAGATGGCCTTGCCGCCGTGGATGTCCATGGCATCTATGATGCACTTCTGGGCACGGTCGGTGAGGTGGTACTTGACGATGGCGGAGATGACGGACGGCTTCTCGCCCAGATCGATGCCGGTCACCGTCAGCTTGGCGGCGGCGCCCATGATGTAGGCGTTGCCGCCGAGGCGCGCCAGCGGCTCTTCGATGCCTTCCATCTTGCCGATGGGCAGCTTGAACTGGCGACGGATGCGGCTGTAGGCGCCGGTGGCCAGGGCCAGCATCTTGACGCCCCCTGTGCTATTGGAGGGCAGGGTGATGCCGCGACCGACCGACAGACACTCCACCAGCATGCGCCAGCCCTGACCGGCCATGGCCGGGCCGCCGATGATGAAGTCCAGCGGCACGAAGACATCGTTCCCCTTGGTCGGCCCGTTCTGGAACGGCACGTTGAGGGGGAAGTGACGGCGGCCTATCTCGACGCCCTTGATGTCGGTGGGGATCAGGGCACAGGTGATGCCAAGCTCCTCCTCCTCACCCAGCAGGTGATCCGGGTCGCGCAGCTTGAATGCCAGCCCCAGCACGGTGGCGATAGGGGCCAAGGTGATGTAGCGCTTGTTCCAGGTCAGGCGCATGCCGAGCACCTCTTCCCCTTCCCATTCGCCCTTGCAGACAATGCCGAAGTCGGGAATGGAGCCCGCATCCGAGCCCGCTTCCGGGCTGGTCAGGGCGAAGCAGGGGATCTCCTTGCCGACGGCCAGGCGCGGCAGGTAGTGGTCTTTCTGCTCTTCGGTGCCGTAGTGTTGCAGCAGCTCACCCGGGCCCAGCGAGTTGGGCACGCCGACGGTGGAGGCGAGCACGGCGCTGGCGCCGCACAGTTTTTGCAGCACGCAGGACTGGGCGTAGGCGGAGAACTCCAGGCCACCGTACTTCTTCTTGATGATCATGGCGAAGAACTTGTGGTCCTTCAGGTACTGCCACACCTCGGGGGAGAGATCGGCCCGCTCGTGGGTCACTTCCCAGTCGTTGACCATGCGGCACACTTCTTCAACCGGGCCGTCCATGAAGGCCTGCTCTTCGGCTGACAGCACGCTGACCGGGATGGCGTGCAGCTTCTTCCAGTTCGGGTTGCCGGCAAAGAGATCCGCTTCCCACCAGGTGGTGCCCGCTTCTATGGCTTCCTTCTCGGTGCGGGACATCTCCGGCATGATGGACTTGTAGATCTTGAACAGGGGTTTGGTCAGCTGGTTGCGACGAAACTCCACCAGGTTGAGCGGGATGGCGATCACCGCGAACAGTACCCACACCAGCAGGGGCACATGGCCATAGAGGGCGCCGGCGACCAGGGCGGCGGCCGTGGCAAGCGTGGCGGTGAACAGTGACGCCCGGCGGTAAGCCATGGCGCCGATCACCAGGATCACCCCGAACAGAGTGAGGGTCGTCGTCATTTTTCGCTCCTTGCAATGAGTTGCCGAAGTTGGGGAAACGTGGGTTAACTGATCCAGAGGTCTGACCTGTTGGATATGGCCCCTGTTGTAATTCATACGCACAAAATTATCAAGACGTTTACAAGCTCGTTACCTTGACACCGTGATCGGCCTAACGTACCGGGGCCGCATCTTGGCGGGCGGGGGGGCGACGACTGGATAGGCTTGTGCGACAATGCAGACCCCTATGTTGAACGATACAAAGAGACATCAGACGCCATGTACCAAGAACTTATCCGCAATGAATTGACCGAAGCTGCCGACGTGCTCCAGGCCTTTCTGGCCGATGAGCAAAATCTGAAGAACATAGAGGCGGCCGCCAAACTGCTGGCTGACTCTTTCAAGGAAGAGGGCAAGGTGCTCTCCTGTGGCAATGGCGGCTCCCACTGCGACGCCATGCACTTTGCCGAAGAGCTGACCGGCCGCTATCGCGAGAACCGTCCTGGCTATGCCGGCATCGCCATTTCCGATCCCAGCCACCTCTCCTGCGTCTCCAACGACTTTGGCTATGACTATGTCTTCTCCCGCTACGTGGAAGCGGTCGGCCGTCGTGGCGACGTGCTGCTCGGCATCTCCACCAGCGGCAACTCCGGCAATATCCTCAAAGCCATCGAAGCCGCCCATGCCAAGGGCATGAAGGTGATTGCCCTGACCGGCAAGGACGGTGGCAAGATGGCGGGTCTGGCCGATGTCGAGATCCGGGTGCCGCACTTCGGCTATGCCGACCGCATCCAGGAAGTGCACATCAAGATCATTCACATCCTGATCCAGCTGGTCGAAAAAGAGATGGCCAAGTAATCAGAGAAAGAGGGTGGGTGGGGCTGCCGGGGGCTCTAATGACCGATCCTGGCGCCTCGCATCCAGCTTGAGTTCGCTGATTGACGCAGAGATGATCAATTAATTCAGGGAGTGGACTGGACATGTGCGAACTGCTCGGCATGAGTGCCAATGTGCCGACCGACATCTGCTTCAGCTTTACCGGGCTGATGCTGCGGGGCGGCAAGACGGGCCCCCACAAGGATGGCTGGGGGATCACCTTCTACGAGGGGCGAGGCTTTCGCACCTTCAAGGATCCCGAACCCAGTGCCCAGTCACCCATCGCCAAGCTGGTGCAGGCGCTGCCCATCAAGAGCCGCGCCGTGGTCAGCCATATCCGGCAGGCCAACCGGGGGTGCGTGTCGCTGGAGAACACCCACCCCTTCACCCGCGAGCTGTGGGGACGCTACTGGACCTTTGCCCACAACGGCCAGTTGACCGGCTACAAGGGGTTGCGGACCGGGCGCCACCGTCCTGTGGGGGACACCGACAGCGAGCACGCCTTCTGCTGGCTGCTCGACAGGCTGGAGCAGAAATACCCCAAGCGTCCGGCCAACTTCCCTGCCATGTTCCGCTATCTCGCGACCCTGTGCGACGAGCTGCGCGGGCTCGGGGTATTCAACATGCTGCTGTCGGATGGGGAGTTCGTGATGACCTATTGCAGCAACAACCTCTACTGGCTGACGCGCCGGGCCCCCTTTGGCGAGGCCCGTCTGCTGGATGAAGACGTGGCCATCGACTTCCAGAGCGAGACCACCCCGAACGACGTGGTGACGCTGATAGCCACCCGCCCGCTCACCGGCAATGAGAGCTGGGTGAAGATGGCGCCCGGGGAGTTCTGCCTGTTCAGGCTGGGTGAGCTGGAATACGGCAATGCAGCCAAGCTGCTGACCCGCCAATAAAAAATACCAGGGTAGAATCCTACCCTGGTTCTTCGCAGCAGCCATACAGGCAAAAAGGGATGAGAGAGGTGTTGCTGAGCCGCATCATTCTCATGGCCTGTATTGTTATTTCATTGTTAATTTTGTGACAACATTTATCTCTTTCCTGCCCGGGACAGGGTGTTGATAACTTGAACTGGCTCACATTCTGATGGCGGCACGCCACTTCGACCGGCTCTCGCCGCAGAGCGGGTGACAGCCGGTGTGCGGGTCGGCTATATTGTGGTCTGTTTGAATACCATCATAGGAAAGAGAAGATGGAGTGGCTGGATCAGAAAGTGCTGCGGCAACTGGCAGATGACATAGGTCACGACATGATGCCGGTCGTCATCTCGGTGTTCGTCGAAGAGGTCGGCAGGCAGCTCGCCCAGCTCAGGCCGCTCTTTGATCAGCGGGACTGGACCGCCCTGGCCCGCCTCGCCCACAGCATGAAGTCCTCTTGTGGCAGTTACGGTGCCGAGCCCAGCTATCGGCAGGTGATGGCGCTGGAGCTCGCCTGTCGCCGGGAGGATGCGGAAGAGGCCGGCCGCCTGCTCGAACAGCTCGAGCACTCCCTGCCACAGGTCTTCTCCCATCTGGCCAAGTATCACTAGCTCGCACTGGCGGATTAGCCCGCCTTGTCACGCTCTGCGTACCAGCTCAGTATCACCTCATTCAGCGCCTGTCGAAGCTTGAGGCGATCGTGGCGATGGGGCAGGGCTGCCTCACCCAGACTGGCCTGAACCAGGCAATGCTGCAGCTCCGGGGCCCCATGGCCTTCGGGGGCCAGGATGGCATCGATCCTGCCCTGGCCGATCCGCTCTTCCAGCCAGCGATGCTGGTGGGACAGCGTCAGCTTGCCAGCCGGCCCGTTTTCGGCCACCAGATTGCTGATGAAGACGACGATGGCACCGCTGCCGCGGATCGCCTCGGCAATCTCGCTCAGCAACAGGGGCGGCATGATGGAGGTGAGGAAGCTGCCTGGCCCCAGAATGATCATGTCGGCCTGGTTCAGGGCCTCGATCGCCTCGCGGGTGGCGGGCACGACCGGGTTCAGGCTCAGGGCCCGTGGCGGCTTGGTGAGCTGATCGATGGAGACTTCCCCCAGGATCTGATCGCCACAGAGGGTGTGGGCACACAGATCCGTGGGGTGCTCGGACATGGGCAGCAGGCTGGGCGCTATGTGCAACATGTCGCTGATGAGCCGGATGGCATCCAGGGGACGGACACAGAGGTTGTCCAGAGCCAGCAGCATCAGGTTGCCGAGGTTGTGACCCGCGAGCTCGCCGCGCCCCGTGAAGCGGTATTCGAACAGCTGGCTGCCGATGCTGGGCTCGGTCACCAGCTGATTGAGGCAGTTGCGCAGGTCTCCCCAGGCGATGCACTCCTGGCTCTTGCGCAGGCGTCCGGTGGAGCCGCCATTATCCGTCGTGGTGACTATGCCCGTCAGCCGAGTGCCTAAAAACGAGAGGGAAGAGAGCACCCGACCCATGCCGTGACCACCGCCGATGGCGACGACCCGGTCAAGGTCATTGATATTTTTCTGCCACATGCAGTCATCCTGTGGGAAGCCAGTGCGCATCAGTTTAGTCCGCCTGGCCAGGTAATTGTTTGATAAAGGTATGATTTTTGCTTGATGACCCGGCATCACATACCACTAGGAGATGGTGTTGAACTTCCTGACGGCTCACTCTCTTGCCGAGACGACCCCGCTGGCCGCCCAACAGATAGCTGAACGGTTGCTCGCTCAATCACCTCGTTCCCCGTCGTTGTTGCTGGTCTATTTTACCCAGGCACACGATGCTGCGGTACTGCGCCGTGCGCTCAAGGCCCGTTTTCCCCAAACCCGGCTCATCGGGTGCAGCTCCTGTGGCGGTATCCTGACCCAGGCTGGCCATCATGGCCGGCTGGGCTGGAGTCTGGCAGTGGCGGCCCTCTATGACGACAAGGGGGCCTACGGCGTGGCCGGTCAGGCAGGGAATGAGCCGGATGTACGCCAATTGCTACGCCGCGCCATCGCCGATGGCGGGCGTCCCGGCGAGTTGCCGCAACTCATCTTGCTGCACACCAGCCCGGGGCAGGAAGAGGCCGTGCTGGCGGGCATAGATGCCGAGTTCGGGGCGACGGTTCCCGTCGTCGGCGGGTCGGCGGCGGACGACGGTGTCACCGGCGAGTGGCAGCTGTGCTGGGATGAGGGGGAGGGGCGCCAGGGCTGCGTGGTGGCTGTGCTCTATCCCGATTGCCAGCTGGCCTTCCAGTTCCACTCCGGTTATGTGCCCACCGAGCGCCATGGCACCATTACCGCACTGGAGGGCCGCGAGGTGCTGACCATAGACAATGAACCTGCGGCCCGGGTCTATGTCCGCTGGACAGAGCGCCAGGGCCCCTGGCCTGTGGGCCCCATTTTGCGGGATACGACCCTCTCCCCGCTGGCCCGCCAGGTCGGGACCCTGGATGAGATGCCTTATTACAAACTCTCCCACCCCGAGGCGGTGACGGAGCGGGAAGGCTTGCGCCTCTTTACCGAAACCCGGCTGGGGGAGCGCCTGCAACTCATGTACAGCAGTCAGGAGGGCCTGCTTCAGCGCAGCCTGAATGCGGTGCGCATCGAACCCGAATATGGCATGGCGGGGAACCTGCAGCCGATAGGCGCCCTGGTGGTGTTCTGCGCGGGTTGCCGTCTGGCGCTGGGAGACGCGCTCGGCGATGTCGTCGGCCATTTCAGCCAACGGCTGGGGGAGATCCCCTATATCACGCCATTTACCTTCGGCGAGCAGGGGCGATTGCCTCACGGTGAGCTGGCGCATGGCAACCTCATGGTATCGAGCGTAATCTTCCTCGAGAGCTGACAAGGTGCTGGACACAAGATGATAGGCAATAGCGAACTCGAAACCCTGGGCGACAAGCTGCAAACCACGCTGGTGGAGCTGATGCGGTGCCGGGAGCGGGAGGCCAGATACCGTCAGGAGTCACAGGCCCTGTTGTGCGGGGTGGCGACGCTGGCACAGGCCAAGAGCCTGGAGCAGGTACTGGACAGCCTCATTCTGGCGCTCAAGCCCTTCATCGGCTTCGAACAGGCGGACGTGGTTGCCTGGGATGGGGGGCGGGGCGGCACCCATCTGAGCACCCAACCCGGGGAGGTCGGTCGCACCTGGCCGCTGACGCCGCTCTTCTCCCGCGCCATCGCAGGTGAAACCCTGGTCATCTATGATCCGGCCCAGTTGCCCGAGCTGGCCTCCCTGGCGGGGGCGGCGGGCTGGGCCAGCGTCATGATGACGGGGTTGCAGGCGCCGGGCTTCTCCGGGGTGCTCATCTGCCGGCACAGTGCCGCGGGCACCTTCGATCTCCAGAGCAAGGCGGCGATCCAGCGTTGTCGCCCGCTCATCTCCCAGGCGCTGGTCAACATCGCCTATCGGGCGCGCCTGCAGGAGCAGGTCGACCTCAAGACACTCGCCTTGCAGGCCAGCGAGCAACGCTTTCGCAGCTTTGCCGCCATGGCGTCCGACTGGTTCTGGGAGACGGATCCCGAGCACAGGCTGAGCTATGTCTCCGCCCCCGGCTACCAGGGGGAGGCGCTGGCCCGCCAGGCGGGGCGCAGCCTCTATGACTTTGCCCACGACAAGGAGGATCCCGCCTGGTGCAAGTATCAGCACCAGATAGCGCGCCATCTGCCGGTGCGGGCGATGCGCGCCCAGGTGACGCTGGCGAGCGGCCCCTGCTGGATGGAGATCAATGCCGAGCCCTGCCATGACGCCAGCGGCGCCTTCATCGGCTATCGGGGCACGGCGCGGGAGATTGGCAGCCAGATCCGCCGCGAGCAGGAGCTGGCGCGGGCGCGGGATGAGGCCGAGAGTGCCAACCGCGCCAAGTCCCAGTTCCTGGCCATGATGACCCACGAGATCCGCTCCCCCATGAATGCGGTGCTGGGGATGCTGGATCTGCTGCAGCATGGCCGGCTCGAGACCCCGCAACAGACCCTGCTCAGTCACGCCACCCACTCTGCCCATCTGCTGCAGACCATCATCGACGATGTGCTCGACTTCTCGAAGATTGAATCCCATACCCTGGCCCTGCACTGCGAGCCCTTCCAGCCCGCCGAGCTGTGCCGGGCCCTGGTGGAGCCGCTGCAGGCGCAGGCCTGCGCCAAGGGCATAGCACTGCATTGGCAGCTGGATGAGCAAGTGCCGTCTCATCTGCAGGGGGACGCGGTCCGCCTGTCCCAGGTGATCGGCAACCTGCTCGGCAATGCGGTGAAATTTACCGCCGCCGGTAGTGTGCGGCTCGCGCTGGAATGGCAGGATGAACGGCTGAGGGTGTCGGTCAGCGACACCGGGATTGGCATCTCCCCCGAGGATCAGGCGCTGCTGTTCGAGCCGTTCTATCAGGTCGACAGCTCGGCCACCCGTCGCTTCTCCGGCTCCGGGCTTGGGCTCGCCATCTGCCGGCGGCTGGTGCAACTCATGGGGGGGGAGATCCGCCTGCAGAGCACCCCCGGGCAGGGCAGCTGCTTCTGGTTCGAGTTGCCCGGGATGGCCTCACCCTGCATCGCGTCGACCAGCCCCGCCATCGAGGGGCTCTCCATGCTGGATCTGGATGTGCTGGTGGTGGAGGACAGCCCGGTCAATCAGCTGGTGGTGTCACTCATGCTGCAAAAGCTGGTGTGCCGGGTGAGGCTTGCAAGCAATGGCCTGGAGGCGCTGGCCCAGGTCGGCGAGCGGCGACCGGATCTCATCCTGATGGATATGCGGATGCCGCAGATGGATGGGCTGGAGGCCACCCGCCGTTTGCGTGCCATGGGGTGCGAGGTTCCCATAGTGGCGCTGACGGCCAATGCCATGACGGAGGACAGGGCCCGTTGTCTGGCCCAGGGGATGAACGATTTTCTGGCCAAGCCCATCAGCCTGGCCCGGCTGCGCAGCTGTTTGCTGCGCCATTGCCGGCTTCCGTAGCCCGATGTTGGGTAAAAAAAATGGTCAACCTGGTGGTTGACCAATTCTTCAGCAAATACTGAAGAGAGCACGGGATAAATCGGGTTGTACGGTCTTATATGAAAAAGTCGTGCCAACTTTTCATGACCTGTTATTTGCGGCTGGTAGCGGAGTTATCTGTTGTTATCGCTACCGGTGATTGCAAATTGCGAATTCCATCTTTTCATTGTAAGAATTTCCGGTCAGGATATTCGCGTTTTGCAAATCACGTATTGACTCACTCTCTGACTCACTGTGCGATCAGTCGGCGCAGGAACTGGCGCGCCGCTTCACTGTTTTGTTTGGCAATCAACATCTGTTTCTCATAGATCGGCATGGGCAGGATTTCGAGCCAGCGCTGACAGAGCCAGGCCGCGTCGTCGAACTGCTTGTCCGGGTAGAGCTCATCCAGTTCCGGATATTGTTCAAATACTTCCTGCAATCTGCTGACCAGCTGCTTGTCGCTGAAGTCCGAGTGGGCGCTCGGCCAGTTGGGCAGGGTTTCCACCTGAGCGTGGCGCAATCCGGAGCCATCCGTTTCCAGTTCATGGATGCAGAAACGTTCCAGACCGAGCACGGTAACCCCGAGCAGGCCATCGTTGAGCGTATAGAAATCAGTCACTTTGACGCGAGTGCCGACCGGCAGGATCCGCCCGCAGGTGCCCGTGCTGGTGGTCTCTTCCATCACGATGCCAAAGCCGCGATCTTCGATGAAGGACTCCTTGAGCATCTGCAGGTGGCGAGGCTCAAACAGACGCAAGGGGAGTTTCCCGCCCGGCAGTATGTGTGAGGGCAAGGGGAACAGTGCCAGGTGTTGAAGTTTCATGTTCCATCCTCCGATAAGTTGCATCTGGATATGACAATGCAGTGACTGTGCCAGAGCTCGGGGAAAATGGAGGAACGGCAGGAAAATGATGCCGATAATTTAAATATCCATTATTAATCAATATATTAAGATTTGATTCAAGGGCAGGGAGAGGATAGCTCAGGAAGGGATTCAGGTGGCTTTGCAGGGGCTCGTACATGCCCCATCTGCAGAATGGGGCTGCGTTCGCATAATGCAAATGATTCCCCTGCAAAATGGGTATCTGCCGACCATCTTAAGCGGCAGTCTTTCTCGGGCGTGATGGCTGAGGGGGCTAGGCGACGGATTCGGTGGGCTGACTGAGCCCTTCCAGCATCAGGGCGGCAATCTCGTCGTACATCTGTGACCAGGCATCGGAGAGCGCCGGCGTGAAATGCTCTCCCAGCCGTCGTGCCAGCACCAGGGTCAATGCCTGTTTCAACAGGTCGAACTGGTGTGACTGCACCTTGAATTTTTGATGCCGCCTGCCGAGATCCCGGATGATGAAGCTCAAGGCATCCAGCTGCTCCAGGCTGGTGATCACGGTGTTCAGGGTATCCGATACCTTGGCGACCGGCATTCCCGCAGGATCGGGAAAGAGGTTGATCAATTCAGGCGAGAGCCGGAACAGCTCCGCATATACCTCCTGGACATAGGTGTTGTTCAGGGCGGTGACCCTGCCCCAGGCCCTCTGTACCAGCTCGATCTGTTCGGATGTCATGCCCTGTGCCCTCCATGTGCCGTCTCCTGAACATAATAATTCATTTGCTCAATAAGATGCGGGGTCTGTGATGTCTTGTGAGGCGAGGGAGGCAGCCAGCAAAAGGCCCCGGGATGACGGGGCCCTGGCTGACATGGGAAGGGGCAGGCAACGGGAGCCTAGTTGCGCTGTTCCAGGTACATCACGGCGGCTTCCACCCGGCTCTGGGCCTCGAGCTTTTTCAGCAGGCTCTTGACGTGCACCTTGACGGTGCCTTCCGAGATGTGGAGCACGGAGGCGACCTGCTTGTTGGAGAGACCCTTGGCAATCTCGCGCATGATCTGCATCTCGCGGCGGGTCAAGCTTTCCAGCTTCTGCTGCAGGTGATCCAGCTCGTAGATGTTCTCGAGGTAGGGGCGCAGCGGCTCGCTCAGGATCTGCTTGCCGGTCATGACATCGGCCAGCTGGCCCAGCAGCATGTCGGGCTCGGTGTCCTTGAGCAGGTAGCCATCGGCGCCGGCCTTGAGCAGGGCAACCACGTCCTGGCGGGCATCGGAGACGGTCAGGATCACCACCCGGGAGGTGACCTCCTCGGCGCGCAGGGCCTTGAGGGTATCGAGGCCGGACAAGCCCTTCATGTTGAGATCGAGCAGGATCAGGTCCGGCTCCGACTCCTTGGCCATGGCCACGGCGTCAGTGCCGTTAGAAGCCTCGCCTATCACTTCGATGTTATCTTCCAGCTCCAGCAGTTGCACAATGCCTTTGCGCATCAGGGGATGGTCATCTACGACCAGAACACTATATTTCATCTCGTCCATCAGGCGTCTCTTGTTAGGCTGGTGGGAAAGGTCAGGTGTACACGGGTGCCCCCGGAGGGCGGTTCGCTGATGGTCAACTGACCGTGCAACTTGCTGGCACGCTCGTTCATGATGCTGAGACCGTAGTGATTCACCGCCGAGCTTGCGCCCCCTATTCCGACACCATCATCTGCAATCTGAACCTGGATGTTACCATCAGCCAGGGTCTCACAGCTAACGTCAATGCGCTGGGCGCAGGCATGTTTGATGGCATTGAGCACTGCCTCACGGATCAGTTGCAGGATGTGAATGTGTTGCCCCGCCTCGAGATCCGTATCGGTCAGTCCGTATTGGAGCCTGATCTCGGCCCGGGTCTGGGGCTTGAGCTGCTCCAGCATGACGCCGATGGCTTCGCCGAGGTTGGCGTCGCCGATGCTGAGGCGGAAGGTGCCGAGCAGCTCGCGCAACTGGGTATAAGCATTGCTGAGCCCTTCGTCTATCTGCTCCATGGCAGCCTCGGCCTTGCCGTTATCCCCCTTGGCGACGGAGCGCTTGAGCAGGGTGGACTGGATCTTGAGGTAGGAGAGCGCCTGCGCCAGCGAGTCGTGCAGCTCGCGGGCGATGACGGCCCGCTCCTCCATCAAGAGCAGACGCTGATGTTGCAGCAGGGTCTGATCCTTGTGCAGCACCTGGGCCAGCAACATGGAGAAGTTCTTCATCAGCCGCTCGTCGATTGGGTGGCTGCTTATCATGTCGAGCCGGCCGTACTCCTCATCATCCATCTGCAGATAGAAGCTCACCACGGCCTTCAGGTCTCCGGGCCAGCCGGTACGTCCCGTGATGTAGACCGGCATGGCGTTGTGCTCGAAGCGGGTCAGCCGGATATGGTCGATGTGCTGATGAGCGGCGGCCCGCTCCAGCAATTTCTGCAGGGTGCGCCGACTCAGCGGCGCCGCATGCAGCTTCTGGGCGGTGGAATAGAGGAAGGAGAGGGTGTCGTTGGCCTGCTGCAGCTTGGCGGTTTTCTCTTCCACCTTGCTCTCCAGCTCCCGATAGAGCTTGCCGAGTTCGTCCGCCATGGTGGCGAAGGCGCCGGACAGTTCTCCCAACTCGTTTTCGCAGTGGGGGGGCAGGGTCAGATCGAACTCCTGGCGCTGGATCTGGCGGGCGCAATGGACCAGCTGATTGAGGGGGGCCACCACCTGCTGGCGGGTGAAACGCACGGTGAACCAGGCGATGGTGATGATGGAGAGCAAGCCCAGCCCCTCCGCCAGCGCCAGCATGCGCACCTTGAACTCCACGTGATACTGCATCTGGTTGACGAAGTCATCGATGGCGGCGACGAACTGCTCAGTGTTGTCGGTGTAGCGGCTGGGGGTGGCATTCTCGATGTGCTCGCGCATCATCTGCCATTGCAGCAGCACCTCGCCATAGGTGCGGCGCAGGGAGGCGGGGGTGATCCAGCGCTGGGTCTCCTGCAACTCGGAGGCGTGCAGTGTCTGCTCGAACTGATCGAGTCGGCCGAGGACGGCCTGATCCTTCTCGATCTCGTAGGCCATGCGATAGGCCTGCATCCGCAATGATCCCGACAGGTTGATCGCCTTGGCATCGGGTACCGAATAGAAGAGGGTGACCATGGCCACCACGGCGATCAGGCTGGCCATGAACAGGATCAGCACCATGGAGCGGCCGATGGCGCTGCTGACCGAGTGTACTTTGAACCACTTTCCCATGCCGATTGGCTTCCTTCAGATCAGACAAAGACCCCACAAAGTAGCATGGGAGTGTACTCCAACTTGTGCTAGCATCGAAAAACTAGATGAACTCCGAGCGTTTTTGCCTAAGTCATTGAGATAGGGGGAAAACGCCGTCAGCCGTCGTTCGAGCTGAAAGGGTCAGGAAAGAAATGCCCTGGCCTCCCGTATTTGGAAAGGTGTTTATGTTGCCACTTGAAGATGGTTTTTCCCGTCGCTTTTACTATTTGCGCCTGTCGGTCACCGATGTGTGCAATTTCCGTTGTACCTACTGTTTGCCGGACGGTTATCGCCCCCCGGATGGGAACAAGGAGGGGCGCAAGTCGTTCCTCTCCCTGGAGGAGATCCGCCGCATCGTCTCTGGCTTCGCCGCCATGGGCACCCGCAAGGTGCGCTTGACCGGGGGGGAGCCCTCCCTGCGCCGTGACTTCACCGCCATCATAGAGACGGTGGCCAATACCCCCGGCATCGAGAAGGTGGCCATGACCACCAATGGCTACCGCTTGAAGGAGCGTGCCCGGGAGTGGTTCGATGCCGGGCTCAATGCCCTCAATGTCAGTGTCGACAGCCTGGATCCACGCCAGTTTCACCAGATCACCGGCGAGAACAAGCTGGCGGAGGTGATGGAGGGGATAGAGGCGGCACTGGCCGCCGGCTTCAAGTCGGTGAAGATCAATGCGGTGCTGCTCAAGGGGCTCAACGATCAGCAACTGGATCAGTTTCTGGCCTGGATCAGGCACAAGCCCATCGAGCTGCGCTTCATCGAGCTGATGCAGACCGGGGAGATGGACAACCTGTTTCGCGACCACCACGCTAGCGGCGAGCTCATCAAGGCGCAGCTGCTTGGCAATGGCTGGATCCAGCAATTGCGCGGGGCGGACGACGGCCCGGCCCAGGTGTTTATGCATCCGGAATCCCAAGGTGGGGTGGGGCTTATCATGCCCTACAGCAAGGACTTCTGCGCCGGTTGCAATCGGCTGCGGGTCTCCTCCGTGGGCAAGCTGCACCTCTGTCTGTTCGGCGACAACGGGGTGGAGTTGCGGGATCTGCTCAGTGACGACAGTCAACAGGAGGCCCTGCAACGGCGGATCCGTCAGGCGCTCACCGGCAAGGCCGCCACCCATCGTCTGCACGAGGGCAATGCCGGCATGACCCCCCATCTCGCCTCCATTGGCGGCTGAGTGCTCACCGTCAGCTCAAAATAGCCATCGATTAATAAGCAATCCTCACATAGGGGTAATTTACCTTACCCCTCTTCTGCCATGTTGCGCCAAGGGTTTGATCCAGCGCAATAATCCCCCCTGTTTATCTCCCTGGTGGTATATCCCTGACCTTGTCAGGGCCGCAATATACACCCACGCTTATAATTGGTATTGAAAATGCCAGTCACTGGCTCCGCGCTCGAATTCTGTCCTGTGAAGAGGAATTGATATGCCTGATGGGGTCAATCTGTCCCGCCGCAGTCTGTTTCGAGGACGACTGAGCGCGCCCAGACCCGAGGTGCAGCTGCCCTGGTCCGTCTCCTGGGCCGACTTCGTGGCCGATTGCACCCGGTGTGGCGACTGCCTGACGGCTTGCCCGGAGCAGATCCTGGTGAAGGGGGACGGCGGCTTCCCGACGGTGGATTTCCAGCGTGGCGAATGCACCTTCTGTGGCGAGTGCGTCACGGCCTGCAAGGCGCCGGTATTTCGTCCGACGACCCAGGCGCCCTGGGGCTATGTGGCTCACATCGAAGCCGGTTGCCTGGCCAGTGCCCAGGTCTTCTGCCAGCGCTGTCAGGACAGCTGCGAGCAGCAGGCCATCCGTTTTTCTCCTCAGCTGGGGCGAGTGCCCACCCCCAGCATCCATACCGAGTCGTGCAATGGCTGTGGTGCCTGCGTGGCAGATTGTCCGGTCGGCACTATCAGGGTGGGCGTCCCCGAGGGGTCGTCCACATGAAGCAAGGGATGAGCAAGTTGGAAAACAACGAGATGAAGCGAGAAGAGTTCCATGTATCCAGCCTGGTGGTACTGACCCAGCCCCCCTTGCGCCACAAGCTCGCAGAGCAGATTGCGGCCCTGGACGGGGCCGAGATCCATGCCGTCAGCGACGAAGGCAAGCTGGTGGTGACCCTGGAAGGGCCCAGCCAGCGCCCCATCATGGATGCCATAGACGCGATCAATGCCATGCCGGGCGTGCTCTCCGCCGCCCTGATTTACCACCAGTTTGATGAAGTCGAAGCCGAGGGCAGGGAATAGCGCCACGAGGCTGGGCCGCGAGGTTTGCGATGCCCGATGAAAGCAATAAAGCGCCATGACGCTGAGCCAGCGCGGCTCGTGACAATGGCTGTCATTGATGTGATTAAGCAATGCGAGGATATGTCATGAAGCTGAGTCGACGCGACTTTATGAAGGCCAATGCGGTGGCGGCAGCCGCTGCCGTGGCCGGAGTCAGTGCCCCCACCCTGGCGGCGAACCTTATTACCAGCACCGACAAGACTGCCATCACCTGGGACAAGGCGCCCTGCCGCTTCTGCGGCACCGGCTGCTCCGTGCTGGTGGGCTCCCAGGCCGGCCGTGTCGTGGCGACCCAGGGCGATCCCGATGCACCGGTCAACCGTGGCCTCAACTGCATCAAGGGCTACTTCCTCTCCAAGATCATGTACGGCGAGGATCGTCTGACCCAGCCCATGCTGCGCATGACCAATGGCAAGTTCGACAAGAATGGCGACTTCGCCCCCATCAGCTGGGATCAGGCGTTTGACATTATGGCCGAGAAGTTCAAGGCCACCCTCAAGGAGAAGGGACCGACCGCGGTCGGCATGTTCGGCTCCGGCCAGTGGACAGTGTGGGAAGGCTACGCCGCCGCCAAGCTGATGAAGGCGGGCCTGCGCACCAACAACCTGGACCCCAACGCCCGTCACTGCATGGCCTCCGCCGTGGTCGGTTTCATGCGCACCTTCGGCATGGATGAGCCCATGGGCTGCTACGACGACATCGAGCAGGCCGATGCCTTCGTGCTCTGGGGCTCCAACATGGCCGAGATGCACCCCATCCTCTGGTCGCGGATGTCCGATCGCCGCCTCTCCAACCCGGATGTGCAGGTGCACGTGCTCTCCACCTTCGAGCACCGCAGCTTCGAGCTGGCGGACAACGGCATGGTGTTCACGCCCCAGACCGACTTGGCGATCCTCAACTACATCGCCAACTACATCATCCAGAACGACAAGGTGAACTGGGACTTCGTCAACAAGCACACCCAGTTCCGCAAGGGCGTCACCGACATCGGCTACGGCCTGCGCCCGACTCACCCGACGCAGCAGAAGGCCAAGAACCCGGACAGCGGCGACTCCACCCCCATGAGCTTCGACGACTTCGCGAAATTCGTGGCGGATTACGACGTCGACTCCGTGGCCAAGCTCTCCGGCGTCTCCAAAGAGAAGCTGGAAAAACTGGCCCAGATCTATGCGGATCCGGACAAGAAGGTGGTCTCCTACTGGACCATGGGCTTCAACCAGCACACCCGTGGCGTCTGGGCGAACAACCTCTGCTACAACATCCACCTGCTGACCGGCAAGATCTCCACCCCGGGTTCGGGTCCCTTCTCCCTGACCGGCCAGCCCTCTGCCTGCGGCACTGCGCGGGAAGTGGGCACCTTCGCCCACCGCCTGCCCGCCGACATGGTGGTCACCGATCCTGCGCACCGCGCCATCGCCGAGAAGATCTGGAAGCTGCCCGCAGGCACCATTCCCGAGCAGGTGGGTTATCACGCCGTGCTGCAAAACCGCATGCTTAAAGACGGCAAGCTCAACGCCTACTGGGTGATGTGCAACAACAACATGCAGGCCGCTCCCAACATGAACGAGGAGGGGCTGCCCGGTTATCGCAACCCGGCCAACTTCATCGTGGTCTCCGACCCTTACCCGACAGTCACGGCGCAGGCGGCTGACCTCATCCTGCCCACCGCCATGTGGGTGGAAAAAGAGGGTGCCTACGGCAACGCCGAGCGTCGCACCCAGTTCTGGCACCAGCAGGTCAAGGCGCCGGAAGGGGCCAAGTCCGACTTGTGGCAGCTGATGGAGTTTGCCAAGCGCTTCACCGTGGAAGAGGTGTGGCCGGCCGAGCTTATCGCCAAGATGCCGGAAGTGAAGGGCAAGACCCTGTTCGAGGTGCTCTATGCCAACGGTCAGGTGAACCAGTTCCCGAAAGAACAGAGCAAGGGGGCGCTGAACGACGAGGCGGAACACTTCGGCTTCTACGTGCAGAAGGGGCTGTTCGAGGAGTACGCCTCCTTCGGCCGCGGCCATGGTCACGATCTGGCGCCTTTCGATCAGTACCACGAGGCCCGTGGCCTGCGCTGGCCCGTGGTGGACGGCAAGGAGACCCTGTGGCGCTATCGCGAAGGGTTCGACCCCTATGTGAAGGCGGGGGAAGGGGTGCGCTTCTACGGCAAGCCGGACGGCAAGGCGGTGATCTTCGCGCTGCCCTATGAGCCGGCCGCCGAGGCACCGGATAAAGAGTACGACATGTGGCTCTCCACCGGCCGCGTGCTGGAGCACTGGCACACCGGCACCATGACCCGCCGGGTGCCCGAGCTCTATCGCGCCTTCCCGGATGCGGTGCTCTTCATGCACCCTGAAGATGCCAAGGCCCGTGGCGTACGCCGTGGTGAAGAGGTGATAGTCGCCTCCCGCCGTGGCGAGGTGAAGACCCGGGTCGAGACCCGCGGCCGCAACCGTCCGCCCAAAGGCCTGGTGTTCATGCCCTTCTTCGATGCGAGCCAGCTGGTCAACAAGCTGACCCTGGACGCCACGGATCCGCTCTCCAAGGAGACGGATTACAAGAAGTGCGCCGTCAAGGTCATGAAGGCGTAAGGCGGGGCCGGGGGGATGAGTCGCAGCCGTCGCCAGTTCCTGGCCGACCTTGCCAAGGGGGCCTGCTCCGTGGGCCTGCTTGGGGCAGGGCTTGGCACTGTGGCCCGCCAGCAGGCGCAGGCGGTGCCCGCCCAGGCACTGCGGCCGCCTGCGGCACTGGGGGAGGCTGACTTCCTCGGTGCCTGCGTGCGCTGCGGGCTCTGCGTCGAAGCCTGTCCCTACGACACCCTCAAGCTCGCCCGGCTGCTGGATCCCGTGACCACGGGCACCCCCTATTTCGAGGCGCGCGCGGTCCCCTGCGAGATGTGTGACGACATCCCCTGCGTGGTGGCCTGCCCGAGCGGGGCGCTGGATCAGGGGATGACCGACATCGATCAGGCGCGGATGGGGGTGGCGGTGCTCATCGATCACGAGACCTGCCTCAATTACCTGGGGTTGCGCTGCGATGTCTGTTATCGGGTCTGCCCCCTGATAGACAAGGCGATCACCCTAGAACTGCAACGCAATCCGCGCACCGGCAAGCACGCCATGTTCCTGCCCACTGTACACAGCGACATCTGCACCGGCTGCGGCAAGTGTGAGCACGCTTGCGTGCTGGAGACGGCGGCCATCAAGGTGGTGCCCCATGGGCTCGCCAAGGGTGAGCTCGGCCATCACTACCGGCTCGGCTGGGAAGAGAAGGCCAAGGCGGGCAAGTCCCTCATCGGTGAGCGACTCACTCTGCCGACCCGCAAACCGGAGGGGCTATGAGTCGTTATCCGGGGGCCGAGGCCAGCGCCAGGCTGGGCTGGTGGCGCGCCCACCGCTTCCTGCTGCTGCGCCGCCTCAGCCAGTTTGGCGTGCTGGGGCTCTTCCTGCTGGGGCCGCTGGCGGGGGTCTGGATCCTCAAGGGCAACCTCTCCAGCTCGCTGTTGCTGGAGACGGTGCCGCTGAGCGATCCCCTGACCCTGCTGCAGTCGGTGGCGGCGGGCCATTGGCCCATCACCACCCTCTGGCTCGGGGCGGCAATAGTGCTGCTGGGCTACTGGCTGGTCGGGGGGCGGGTGTTCTGCTCCTGGGTCTGCCCGGTCAACCTCATTACGGACGCCGCCGCCTGGGTCAGGGCCCGGCTTGGGCTCAAGGGCAACGGCCAGTTCAACCGCAACACCCGCTACTGGCTGCTGGCCATGGTGCTGGTGGCACCCGCCATCACCGGCGTGCTGGTGTGGGAGCTGGTCAATCCGGTCTCTTTGGCCATGCGCGGCCTGCTGTTTGGCATGGGGGCGGGCTGGGGTCTGCTGATGGCCCTGTTCCTGTTCGACCTCTTGGTGGTGGAGCGGGGCTGGTGTGGTCATCTCTGTCCGGTGGGGGCCTTCTATGCCCTGGTCAACCGGGTCGGGTTTATCAAGATTTCTGCCAGGGGGCGTGAGCGGTGCAGCAACTGCATGGATTGTTATGCGGTCTGCCCGGAGCGTCCCATCCTGCGCGGCCCGGTTCACGGGGCCAGGCGCGGTCACGGGCCCTTGATTGTGGCTCAGGAGTGTACCAACTGCGGCCGTTGCATCGATGTCTGCGCGGAGCAAGTTTTCGAAATCACTACAGGTTTTGCCGTCAAGGCAGAGAAAACGTCGGAGAACAAATAATGAAAAAGCTGATTGGAGCAATGCTGGCCTGCCTGATGGCGGGCTCCTTGATGGCAGCCACCCCCGAGATCACCAACAGCACGGGGGGGATCAAGTCGGAGCGGGGGAGTACGGATCTGGTCACGGAGGCAGATGCGGCCCCCATGAAGAACTATCGCAAGGATGGGGATCTCTACGATCGCCAGTACATGCATCAGCCGCCGCTGATCCCCCACGACACCCGCAACTACGAGGTGGACAACAAGGTCAACAAGTGCCTGGCCTGCCACAGCTTCAAGAACGCCAGCGCCATGAAGGCGCCCAAGATAAGCCCGACACACTTCGAGACCCGCGACGGCATGACCCTTGGCGAAGTGTCACCCCGCCGCTACTTCTGCCTGCAGTGCCACGTGCCGCAAGCGGATGCCAAGCCGCTGGTGGAAAATACGTTTAAACCAGTTGAAGCGCTGAACTGAGGAGCCAACTAGATGAAATTACCCGGCTTTATCCAGCGTCTGTGGACCACCTTCAAATCCCCCTCGAAGGCGGCCCTCTGGGTGCTGCTGCTGATGGGCTTCTTCGGCGGTGTCATCTTCTGGGGCGGCTTCAACACCGCCATGGAGGCTTCCAACACCGAGAAGTTCTGCACCGGTTGCCACGAGATGAAGGACAACGTCTTCGTGGAGTACCGCGACACCATCCACTATGCGAACCGCTCAGGGGTGCGCGCCAGCTGCCCCGATTGCCACGTGCCCCACGAATGGACCTACAAGATCATTCGCAAGGTGCAGGCCTCCAAGGAGCTGTGGGGCATGCTGACCGGCAAGGTGGATACCCGCGAGAAGTTTGAATCCCACCGCCGGGAGATGGCGGAGCGGGAGTGGCAGCGGATGAAGGAGACGGATTCCCGCGAGTGCCGCAACTGTCACAACTTCGAGTACATGGACTTCTCCCTGCAGGGGCGGCGGGCGGCCCAGATGCACTCCACCAACCTGGCAAGCGGTCAGAATACCTGCATCGACTGCCACAAGGGGATAGCGCATCAGCTGCCTGACATGAAGGGCGTGGAAGGTTTCTAAGGCGCCGGGCCATCGGAGCGCATAGTGCCGCTTCGATGGCCTTTGATTTTTATGGGCCTTTTAACCCCTGCGCCAGACATCTTTTGATAGAATCCCTCCCCGGCAACGCGGCGCCCCTGTCGGCGCGCATTCACCGACCGGCATGGCCGGGTGACGCGTCCCCCTCTTCTTCCTCTCGTGGTCAATGAATGATTGACAGGATTTGTCCTATGGCATCCAGAAACATGGCACCCAAAAACAGCGAATTCATCCCTCTCAAGATCGCCGTGCTGACGGTCTCCGACAGCCGCACCGCCGCCGACGACAGCTCGGGGGATTATCTGGTTTCGGCCCTGACCCAGGCGGGGCACCAACTCGCGGATCGGGCCCTGTGCGCCGACAACCTGTTCAGGATCCGGGCCCAGGTGAGCCAGTGGATCGTCGACGAGGCGGTGCAGGTGGTGCTGATCAACGGCGGCACCGGCTTCAATGAACAGAACCGGGTGCCGGAAGCTGTGGGGGTGCTGTTCGAGCGCACCGTACAGGGCTTTGGCGAGATGTTCCGCCAGCTCTCCTTCGCCGAGATAAAAGGCTCGGCCATGCAGAGCCGCGCCCTGGCGGGGCTCGCCAATCGCACCCTGATCTGCTGCCTGCCGGGCTCCACCGGCGCCTGCCAGCTCGGCTGGGAGCAGCTCATCCGGGATCAGCTGGACGCCCGCACCAGGCCGTGCAACTTCGTGTCCCATCTGTGATCTCGGGAGTTTCTCTCGATCATCCATCTTATTTTTCGATAGGGGAATAGATGAACCTGACCCATTTAAACCAGAGCGGCGAAGCGCATATGGTGGATGTGACCGACAAGCAGGTCACAGAACGTGAAGCCCGCGCCGAAGCCTTCGTGACCATGGCCCCCGCGACCCTGGCCCTGATCCTCGGCGGTCAGCACCACAAAGGGGACGTGTTCGCCACCGCCCGCATCGCCGGCATCATGGCGGCCAAGAAGACCGCCGATCTCATTCCCCTCTGCCACCCCCTGGCGCTGACCCGGGTGGAGGTAGAGATCGAGGCCCAGCCCGAGCACAATAGGGTCCATATCCGCACCCTCTGCAAGCTGTCCGGCAAGACAGGGGTGGAGATGGAGGCACTCACCGCGGCGTCCGTGGCGGCGCTGACCATCTACGACATGTGCAAGGCGGTGCAAAAGGACATGGTGATCGAGCAGGTGCGGCTGGTGGAGAAGAAGGGCGGCAAGTCCGGCCACTTCCAGCTGGGCTCCCAGGCAGGAGAGAAGGCATGATCAAGGTACTGTTTTTTGCGCAAGTGCGTGAGCTGGTGGGCTGCGACGAGCTCTGCCTGCCCAGCGACTATCCGACGGCCGAAGCGCTTCGTGGGGCCTTGTGCGAGCGCGGCGACAAGTGGGCCCTGGCGCTGGAGTCGGGCAAGCTGCTGGTGGCGGTCAACCAGACCCTGGTGCCCCTCGATTCCCCCATCAACGATGGCGATGAGGTGGCCTTTTTCCCGCCGGTGACCGGAGGCTGAGAATGAGCGAGATAATGACCTTGGATCGCATCCTGGTGCAGCGGGCCGACTTCTCCCTGGGGGAGGAATATGAGCGCCTCGCTGCCCGCCATGACAGCGGCGCCATCGTCACCTTCGTCGGCAAGGTGCGTGACTTCAACCAGGGGGAGGAAGTCTTGGGGCTCTCCCTCGAGCACTACCCCGGCATGACCGAGAAGGCCCTGACGGACATAGTCACAGAGGCCCGTGGCCGCTGGCCGCTGCAGGAGTGCACCCTGATCCACCGCATCGGCGATCTGCTGCTCGGGGATCAGATCGTGCTGGTGGCGGTGAGCAGCGCCCACAGGGACGCCGCATTCGAGGCCTGCCACTTCATCATGGATTTTTTGAAGACCCGGGCGCCGTTCTGGAAAAAAGAGCTGACCGCCGAAGGGATTCAACGCTGGGTCGAGGCCAAGCAGAGCGATGACGCCGCTGCCGCTCGCTGGCGGCAAGCGCCCTAGCCGCCCCGGCTCGATGACAGGGGAGTGCCAGCTGGCGCTCGCCACCACTTGCTTCGGGTTCGCCGGAGCCTCAAGGAGACAGGGAATGAAGAAACAGTTGTCCGTGGTGTTGCTCGGCCTCGTGGCCAGCGCCTTGCACAGCGGGGCCGCTCGGGCCGATGAAGTCAGGGTGGCGGTGGCCGCCAACTTCAAGGGCACCCTAGAGCGCATCGGCAAGGAGTTCACCGCCAAGACAGGCCACAGCGTCGTCATCAGCTCGGCGGCCACCGGGGTGCTCTACACCCAGATCACCCACGGCGCCCCCTTCGATCTCTTCCTCTCTGCCGACGTGGCCACCCCTGAAAAACTGGAAGCGGAGGGCAAGGGGAGCGGTCGCTTCACCTACGCCATCGGCCAGCTCGGCCTGTGGCAGAAGGGGGGACCTGCCCCTGACGAGGCCACCTTGCGCAACTGGCAGGGGGAGCTGGCCATCGCCAACCCGAAGACTGCCCCCTATGGCGCCGCGGCCATGGCAACCCTGGCCCACCTCAAGCTCGATCCCAAGCAATACAGGGTGCTGACCGGCACCAACATCAGCCAGACCTGGCAGTTCGTCGACACCGGCAATGCGAAGCTGGGCTTCGTCGCCTGGGCCAACCTGGTGGAGGCGGGCAAGACCGGCGAAGCCTGGGCGGTGCCGGCCAGCTTCTACCCCCCCATAGAGCAGCAGGGGCTGATCCTCAAGAAGGGGGAAGCAGTCGATGCCCTGGTCGCCTGGCTCAAGGGCCCCGGTCAGGAGCAGATCAAGGCTGCAGGCTATGCCCTGCCCCGATAAGGGGATGGTTCAGATGCGATACCCTGAGTGGTCGGCCTTGGGGTCGGCCACTCTTTGCAATGAGGATGGATACCATGCCGTTGGGGGCATTTATCAACCGGGAGGTCGGCAATGAGTGAAGGGGATCTGCTGGCGGTCTGGCTGACCTTGAAGCTGGCGGCCAGCACCACCGCCATCCTGCTGCTGCTGTCGCCGCCGCTCGCCTGGTGGCTGTCGCGCAGCCAGCACCGGCTGCGGCCGCTGGTGGAGGCCCTGGTGGCGCTGCCCCTGGTGCTGCCGCCAACCGTGCTCGGCTTCTATCTGCTGCTCGCCTTCTCGCCGGAGTACGGCCTCGGCGCCTGGTGGCGGGAGACCTTCGGGACCCCGCTCGCCTTCAGCTTCCTCGGCCTGCTGTTTGCCTCCATCCTCTATTCGCTTCCCTTCGTGGTGCAGCCGCTCACCTCCGCCTTCGTCAACATGGGCAACAAGGAGCTCGAGGCCGCCGCCACCCTGGGGCTGGGGCCCCTCGAGCGCTTCTTTCAGATCATCTTGCCGATGACGCTGCCGAGCTTCGTGATGGCGGCGGCGCTGGGCTTTGCCCATACCCTGGGGGAGTTTGGCGTGGTGCTGATGATAGGGGGCAACATCCCCGGCGAGACCCAGGTGCTCTCCATCGCCCTCTTTGATCACGTGGAAGCCATGGATTATCGGCACGCCCACTACCTGGCGGGTGGCCTGATGGGCTTCTCCCTGGTGATGCTGGTGCTGGTCTATGGGGTCTTGCAGCGCCGGCAGCGGAGGTTATTCGGATGAGCCTGCACCTCAAGGCCAGCCGTGCGTTCGGCGCCTTCACCCTGGCGTGCGATCTGGCACTGCCCCTTGGCGGCATTCTCGGCCTCTTTGGCCCCTCCGGCTGTGGCAAGAGCACCTTGCTGCGCATCATCGCCGGGCTGGACCGTGCCCCCTCGGACGTCCTGCACTGGCAGGGGCGGGATCTGGCGGCCCTGCTGCCGGAGGCGCGCCGCATCGGGCTGGTGTTCCAGGACTCCCGCCTCTTCCCCCATCTGAGCGTGCTCGGCAACCTGCAACTGGCGGCGGGCAAGGGGCGAGGGCGCTGGCAGCCCGAGGCGCTGGCGCTGCGGCTCGGCTTTGCGGATCTGCTGGAACAGCCCGCCCACGGCCTCTCCGGCGGCCAGCGCCAGCGGGTGGCCCTGGGGCGGGCCCTGCTGGCGGAGCCCGATCTGCTGCTGCTCGATGAGCCCTTCTCGGCGCTGGACAGCCGCAGCCGCATCCATCAGGCCCATGTGCTCAAGGGGTTGCAGCGCGAAAGCGGCATCCCCATGATCTTCGTGAGCCACGCCATGGAGGAGGTGAGCTTGCTGTGCGATCAGCTGGTGCTGCTGGCTGACGGCAGGCTGGAGGCGCAAGGCAGGCCGAGCGAGATCTTCGCCCGCACCGACCTCTCCTTGGCCAGTCGCGACGACGTCGGTGTCATGCTGACGGCGACCCTGGCCCATTACGACGACGATGAACAGATGGCGACCCTGCAACTCGGGGATCAGAGCCTGATGGTCACCATGGAGCATGCCCCCGACGAGACAGGGGAGCTGCAGATCAAGGTGGCGGGGCGGGATCTGGTGATCGCCACCGCCCCCATAGCGCACTCCAGCCTCTCCAACTGCCTAGAGACCCGACTGCTGGAGGCACGGGAGGTGAGGCCGGGGCAAACTCTGTTGCAGTTGGCGCTGGGGCAGCAGATACTGCTGGCCCGGATCACCAGCCGCTCCGCGAAACGGCTGGCGCTGGTGCCTGGGCAGCGACTCTACGCCTACATCAAGGCGGTGAGCCTGGTGGGAGAGGGCTGAGGGGCTTGTCGCCACAGCATGGGCAGCAAGGCCGTCGGTGGCCGCTATCGAGTCGAGAGGGAGAGCACGGGTGCGTCGCAACCAGGTAATGAAATCCCATGGATTGGCCTTGCGCAGCGCGGGGGAGGGCCCCTTGCTGCTGTTGCTGCACGGCCTTGGCTCCTCCAGCCTCGACTGGCAGGCCCAGATCGAGCACTTCTCCCAGCACTACCGGGTGGTGGCGCTGGATCTGCGCGGCCACGGCCAGAGCCTGCAGGAGGGGCCCTTCGACGTGCCCACCCTGGCGGCGGACGTGGCCCGCTGGCTCGAGGAGCAGCCGGAACCCGCCTGGGTGGTGGGGCTCTCTCTCGGGGCCATGGTGGCGCTGGAGCTGGCGCTGCGACTGCCCCACAAGGTGCGGGGGCTGGTGCTGGTCAACGGCTTCAGCGAGTTTCTGCTGGAGACGCCAAAGGAGCAGGAGCGCCATGCCATGCGCCTCAAGTGGCTGCGCTGGTTTGGCATGCGGCCGCTCGCCTGGTGGCTGGGGCGCGAACTCTTCCCGGGCCCCGAGCTCGCCCAGGTGCGCCACACCTTCCGGCTGCGCTTCGTGCGCAGCAACAAGAAAAAGACTTATCGTGCGCTGCTGGAGGCGCTGCCCGGCTGGTCGGTGCGCGCCCGGCTCGGCAGCCTCTGGCAGCCGGTGGCCATCATCTCCACCAGCCACGACTACCTGCCGCTTGCCAAACGGGTGGAGCAGTTCGCCTCCCTGCCCAACGCCAGCATCCATACCCCAGAGGGTCATCACGCCTGGCCGGCGGAAGATCCCGCCGGGTTCAATCATTTGCTTCACCGGATTTTAGAAACTCATTAAACTTGTCGCCCCTTAGCCTTATTACCCGTGTATGTATTGGTCCGATCGCCTTGCCAATGGCACAAGGCAAGGCAATCGGACCCATCTTGCTCTATTTAACAGGTATTTCCTCATGTCTGAAGTAATGAAAATGGCCATCGATGATGGCTCCACCAACGTCAAGGTGAGCTGGATCGAGAACAAGGTGCTCAAGACCATCATCTCCCCCAACTCCTTTCGCAAGGATTGGAAGAGCGCCGCCTTGCGCAAGGACAAGAAGATCTACAACTACGAAATAGGCAACACCAAGTACACCTATGACGCCACCTCGGACAAGTCCCTGGCGACCACCCATGTGGAGTACCAGTACGACGATCTCAACCTGCTCTCCGTGCACCACGCCCTGCTGCAGACCGGCGTGACCCCTTGCGACGTGGCCATCACAGTGACCCTGCCCATCACCGAGTTCTACAGCCCGGACGATTGCCAGCGCAACGAAGAGAAGATAGAGAAGAAGCGGCGCAACCTGATGCGGGCCATCAGCCTCAACAAGGGGGAGCTGTTCAACATCGTCAGCGTGGAGGTGATGCCGGAAAGCCTGCCGGCGGCGCTCTCCCGCCTGATTGGCTCGGGCTGCAACGAGTTCACCAAGACCCTGGTGATCGACTGCGGTGGCACCACCCTGGACATGGGGATCATCGTCGGCGAGTTTGACGACGTCTCCGATGTGTATGGCAACAACGAGATCGGCGTCTCCATGGTAACCGACGCGACCCGCAAGGCGCTGGCGGCGGCAGACAGCGATTCGAGCTATCTGGTGGCCAACGAATTCATCAAGCGCCGCCACGACATGAGCTTCGTGCGGGACGTGGTCAACGACGAGAGCCAGATCCCGAAGATCCTCGAGAAGATGCAGAACAAGATCGACGAGCTGGGCTCCCAGGTGGCCCACGAGGCGAAGAAGTTTGCCAAGAACCCGAACCGGGTCTATCTGGTCGGCGGCGGCGCGTCCCTCATCTTTGAGGCCATCAAGGCCGCCTACCCGACCCTGGGTGAGCGGGTCGAGCTGCTGGACGATGCCCAGTCCGCCCTGGCCCGGGAGATCTGCCTCTACACCACGGAAGAGGAAGAGGTGTACCGTGAGGCGCCGGTGATGGCCGAGGTTGGCGATGAGTAGTCAACTCAAGCGCATGACCTTCTCCATCTTCATGGATCCGGGTGCGCTGGAGTCTGATCGCTATGCCGCCGGGGTCTTGCAGAGCTGGTACCAGCGGGCGCGCAAGATCCAGGACGATGTGGAGGAGTTCGACTTCTCCAAGAGTCGTTTTCACAAGGACATCTACCTCTCCGGCATGTTCATGTATGTGCTGGCCCCCAGTCTGTGCAAGGCGGTGGCCAATGCCTTCGGCCCCGAGCAGGTGAATTTCGAGACCTTGCGCCATGTCTTTGCCAGTTGTGGCTTCGCACTGGGGGAGGGGACTGCCCCTGCCATGAGCGACACCATGATCGACGAGATAGTGACCAGGCTGGCCCCCCGCCTTGGTCAGGACAACAGTGCCCGCATGGTGGAGGAGATAGTGCAACGCCTGGGTCAGCCCCAGGCCATGCCCTCTTCGGATCATCTGGTGGACGAGATAGTGAGCCGGCTCGGCGAGCAGCAGCCCACCGAGCTGTGGGATGAGCTGAGACAGGGGCTGCCTGCCCCGCTCGATCACGATCTGCTGGCCGAAACCATAGTGGGCAAGCTGCCCGTGGCGGCGGCCGAGCAGGATCTGGCGCCCCTTGCCAGCAGCATCCAGCTGCTCTCTCGCCAGCTGGAGGAGCAATCCCGGCTCATTCGCGAGCAGCATCTGCTGATCCAGCGACTGGCCAGCGCCCCGGCTCGCCAGGGGGCGGCAGGCGCCGAGGCAGAGCCTCTGGTGGAGGATCTCTCGAGCCAGGTCGCGAACATGAAGAAGGTCAAGGCCAAGGGGATCTTCTAGGGCGCGAGCCTGGATCTCTGCGCACCCACTCAGGGCTGGGAGCAGACCGGGCAGTCCGGGCGCTTGGGCAGCTTCAGCTCGCGAAAGCTGCCACCCAGGCCGTCGATCATCAGCAGGCGGCCGCTGTGGCTCCTGCCCATGCCCGCCAAGAGCTTGATGGCTTCCAGCGCCTGCAGGCTGCCCACCAGACCGACCACGGGAGCCAGCACCCCGGCCTCGACACAGCTCAGGGACTGCTCGCCAAAGAGGGCGCTGAGGCAGGCGTAGCAGGGCTCGTCCTCCTGCCAGGTGAAGCTGCACAGCTGCCCCTCCAGCCGGATGGCGGCGCCGGACACCAGCGGCACTCTATGCTGGCGGGCGCGCTGGTTGAGCAGGTTGCGGATGGCGACGTTGTCGGTGCAGTCGAGCACCAGCTGGTGGCCGGGCAGCAGGGCATCGAGCAGGGCCTCGTCTGCGAGGAGGGCGTGAGTCTCCACCTCGAGCCAGGGATTGAGGGCCCGCAGCGCCAGGGCGGCGGAGTCCACCTTGTGCATGCCAATGCGCTCGTCGCTGTGCAGCACCTGGCGCTGCAAGTTGGAGAGCTCCACCCGATCGAAATCCACCAGGGTGAGGTGGCCGACCCCGGCCACCGCCAGGTACTGGCTGGCGGCGCAGCCCAGGCCCCCGGCGCCAATCACCAGCACCCGGGCCTGCTTGAGCGCCTCCTGCCCCTCGAAGTCGAAAGACTTGAGCACTATCTGGCGGTTGTAGCGAAGGAGCTCGGCGTCGCTCAGGATCTCGCTCACAGCAGCAGCCCCGAGAAGGGCTCGACGGTCACCGTCTCACCGGCGGCCACCTTGCCCCGCGCCTGCTCGAGGACTATGTAGCAGTTGGCCCGGGACAGGGAGCTGAAGACGCCGGAGTCCTGAGAGCCGGTGCTGCGCACCTCGAGGCCGTTCGGGCCCAGGCTCAGGATGCCGCGCTGGAAGTCCAGGCGCCCCGGCGCCTTCTTGAGGGGCTCGGTCGCCATGGCCTGCAGCGGCAGAGGGCGCGCGAAGTGGTGGCCAGCCAGCCTGGCCAGCGCCGGTTGCACCAGTTGATCGAAGGTGACCATGGCGGAGACGGGGTTGCCCGGCAGGCCGAAGAACCAGGCGTTTGGCAGGCGGCCAAAGGCAAAGGGCTTGCCCGGCTTGATGGCGAGCTTCCAGAAGCCGATTTCGCCAAGCTCCTCCAGCAACTGCTTGGTGAAGTCTGCCTCGCCGACCGATACGCCCCCTGTGGTGATCAGGGCATCCGCCTCGCGGTCAGCTTGCTGGAAGGCGGCGCGCAGGGCGGCAGGATCGTCGGGGATGATGCCAAGATCCAGGCACGCTATGCCCATGCGGGTCAGCATGGCCTTGACCCCGTAACGGTTGGAGTCATAGATGTCGCCGTGGGCGAGGGGGGTACCCAGGGGTTTGAGCTCGTCCCCCGTGCTGAAGATGGCGACCTTGAGGGGGCGGCGCACCGTCACCGTGGCGATGCCCAAGGAGGCCAGCAGCGGCAGCTCCCGGGGGCTGAGGCGCAGGCCGCTGGCCAGCACTCGGGATCCTTGCGCCAGATCCTCGCCCCGGCGGCGGATGTTCTGGCCAGGGAAGGGGGTGGTCAGAAAAGTGATCCCGTTGGCGCCTTCCTGCGTTTCTTCCTGCATCACGACCGCCTCCGTACCCGCCGGCACAGGGGCGCCGGTCATGATGCGGATGCAGTGACCGGCCGGCCACTCCCCCTCATAGGGTTGGCCGGCGAAGGCCTTGCCCGCCACCGGGAGCGGGGCGCCGGCGGCGAGATCGGCAAGGCGCACGGCATAGCCGTCCATGGCGGCGTTGTCGAAGGGGGGCACCGACAGGGGGGAGCTTATCTCCTCGGCCAGTATCCGATCCAGCGCCTGGGGCAGCGGCAACTGCTCCGTCTCGCAGCGGCAGCCGAGTTGTTCCAGCATCCCTTGCAGGGCCTTGTCCAAGGGGAGGAGTGCACCGGTATCGAATCCCATCATCATGACCTCTCTGGTGTATAGGGGGCGGATTATCCCAAAAATCCGCCCGTATGGGCAGGCGGATCACGCAGGAACGCGGGGGAACGCCGATTTTTGCCGGGATGAGAGGGAGGTCAACTCCTTGAATTACCTCCTTGTGGGTGGCATGGCAGGGGGCGTTGCCGGACCATTTGCCCTATGCCCCTCGAACGGGGAGGGGGAGAGGGTAAAACAGGGCGGTTTGGCATAAAGTCAGGTGCCGGGCTTGAGTTAGTTTGAATTATGACAATAATCGCCCTGTAACATTGCGCCACGGCATCACGTCGATGGCCAGCACAGTCCCTGAGCGTGGGAGAGAAACAAGATGACGAGCTTTAGCCAGGAAGCCCTGTTGGTCAGGGCAGCGCTCGAGGCCGAGGGCCTGGAGACACCACTGGTGGCCAATGGGTTGAACGGCCAGCAGAAGAAGGAAAACATCGAAGGCCATATGCGCGCCATCATGGAGACGCTTGGGCTGGATCTGGCCGATGACAGTCTGGCCGAGACGCCGCACCGCATCGCCAAGATGTACGTGAACGAGATCTTCTCCGGCCTCGACTACGCCACCTTCCCCAAGGTGACGGTGATCGAGAACAAGATGAAGGTGGACGAGATGATCATGGTGCGGGACATCAGTCTCACCAGCACCTGTGAGCACCACTTTGTCACCATAGACGGGCTGGCCCACGTGGCTTACATCCCCCGTGGCAAGGTGATCGGGTTGTCGAAGATCAACCGCATAGTGCAGTTCTTCGCCCGCCGGCCCCAGGTGCAGGAGCGGCTCACCCAGCAGATCCTGCTGGCGCTGCAGACCCTGCTCGGCACCAGGGACGTGGCCATCAGCATCAAGGCGACCCACTTCTGCGTGAAGGCGCGCGGCGTGATGGATTCGACCTCCTATACCACCACTACCTCCCTTGGCGGGGTATTCAAGACCCAGCCAGACACCCGTGCCGAGTTTCTCGGTGGCCTGAAAGGCTAGTCACCCGGGGGCATGTCCCACCGACATGCCCCGACTTCTTCCCTTCCTGTCTGCCGCCCCGGTTTATTTTCTGAAAAAATCCTAAAGTGATGCCCGTGCGGGCCGATACAGCTCGCAGCGGGATGTCCTGTTTGACACCCGTTTGGCCCCCTTGCCCCGGCGTCCTTGCCAGGCTAGGGCGGCGTGTCGACGGGGAGCGGCACGCCAGGGCTTAAGATGCCCCCTCGTTCGTGCCGACACGGATGAGGTTTGAACGACTGCTATGGATGGCAGCTATCGCGCTCGCGCCTCGAAGGGCCGGCGCCGACGAATGCCATTTGATGACCCATATGCAGGACATGCCATGAACACCATGACGATAGGCAAGAAACTCACCGCCGGCTTTGCCGTACTCGGCCTGATGATGGCCTTTATCGGCGGCTTTTCACTGTTTGAATTCAGCACCATGAACCGGGCCGCCATCGGTTTTACCGACAGCATACTGCCCGCTGTGGTGCGCACCACGGCCATCGGCGAGGGCATCAGTGAGTTGCGCCGCTATGAGCTGGGCTACTTCCTGGTGGCCTCGGATCCGCAGAAAAAAGCGGAGTACCGTAGCGAGACCGCCCGCAAGTTTGCCCAGGTTGCCCAACAACTGGCCGAGCATGATGCCACCATCTGGGCTGAAGATGTGGAGGAGCGCCGCATCTTCGAGGGCGTGAAGGCAGACTGGGCCCGCTATGCGGCGCTGCATGAGCGGGTCAGGCAATTGCAGGAGGGGGATCAGCTGGCGAGTGCCCAGCAGATCTTCATCAATGAGGGGATCCCGCTCTACCTCAGTTTGACCAAGTCGGTTGGTGACCTGGTGCGCACCAACCATGGCTACGCCGATGCCTCCCGCAAGGTGGTGGTGGCGGCCTATGACTCCGCCAAGCTGAGTGTCACCCTGGCCCTGCTGGTCGGTCTGGCGCTGGTGATCGCGCTCTCGGTGGTGCTGACCCGCCAGATCCGCGACCCGCTCATCATGCTGGCCCGTCAGGCCCAGCGCATCGCGAGCGGCGATCTCGGCAAGGGGGAGCTGCAGGAGTGGATCCGCGGCAGCCGCTTCAACCGCGACGAGCTGGGTCAGCTTGGCTCTGCCATCGACCGCATGCAGGGGGCGCTGGCGGACCTGGTGAGCGAGATAGCCGGCTCGGTGAGCCAGCTCAGCAGTGCGGTGGAGGAGGTGAGCGCCATCTCGGAGCAGTCCGCCAAGGGCATGGCCAGCCAGCAGAGCGAGGTGTCCCAGGTGGCCACCGCCATGAACGAGATGCAGTCCACCGTCAATGAGGTGGCTCGCAACACCACGGATGCCATGAGCGCCGCCAAGGATGCCTCCCGCACCTCGACCCAGGGCAACCAGGTGGTGCGCAGCGCCATCGGCAGCATAGAGCAGGTGTCCCGGCAGATAGAGCAGGCGGGCACTGTGGTGTCGCAGCTGGAAGCGGACAGTGCCAGCATCAGCATGGTGCTGGACGTCATTCGCGGCATCGCCGAGCAGACCAACCTGCTGGCGCTCAATGCGGCCATAGAGGCGGCCCGGGCCGGCGAGCAGGGGCGTGGTTTCGCCGTCGTCGCGGACGAAGTGCGCTCCCTGGCCCAGCGTACCCAGGCCTCCACCGCCGAGATCAGCAAGATGATAGCGCTGTTGCAGGAGCGCACCGCCGAGGCGGGCAACGCCATGCAACTGAGCCGCCAGCAGATGCAGGAGAGCGTCGGGCTGGCACGGGAGGCGGGGGATAGCATCGACAGCATCAACGGGGCCGTCACCCAGATCAGCGATATGAACACTCTGATCGCCACCGCCACCGAAGAGCAGAACGCGGTGACCGAGGAGCTCAACCGCAGCATAGTGAACATCCACAATGCCGCCGACGAGAACGCCCAGGGGGCGCAGCAGACCGCCCAGGCTTGTGTCGAGCTGAGCAAGCTGGCCAACAGCCTGCACCAGATGACCCAGCGCTTCACCCTCTGAGCCTTGACCCACGGATAACAGAAGGCCCCGCCAATTGGCGGGGCCTTGTTGTTTCTGGCAGGTTTGTTGATCGTAGGGTCGATTAGCGCAGCGTAATCGGCCGGCGCCAGACTGTTTATCCGATCATTTAGCTCAACCCGACTATCTCGCCGTCGTCGTCGATGTCGATATGACGCTCAGGGAAGGCAGGCTGCCAGGGCTCTTAGCTCAGGCCCACTATCTCGCCGTTATCGTCGATGTCGATATGGCGATAGGCTGGCAGGCTGCCAAGGCCAGGCATGGTCATGATGGGGCCCGCCAGGGCATAGACGAAACCGGCGCCGGCGCACAGGCGCACCTCCTCGATGGGCACCTCGAAGTCCGTCGGTACTCCCTTGAGGGTGGGATCATGGCTGATGGAGAGCGGCGTCTTGGCCACGCAGATGGGCAGGTGATCCCAGCCCTCGGCCGAGAGCCGGGCCAGCTGCTGGCGCGCCTTGTCCGAGAGCCGCACTCCGCGCCCGCCGTAGCCGCACTCCACCAGGGTGGCCAGCTTGGCCGCGAGGCTCATCTCGTCGGGGTAGAGCAGTTTGACCTGGCTCGGCTGCTCGCAGGCGGCGACCACGGCCCGGGCCAGCTCGCTGGCGCCCTTGCCCCCGTCGGTGAAGGCGTGGGAGATGGCGGCGTCGCAGGCGCCGGCGGTCAGCGCCTCGCGGGCCAGCAGATCCAGCTCGGCCTGGCTGTCGCTCGGGAAGCGGTTGATGGCGACTACCACGGGCACGCCATAGCGGCGGGCGTTCTGGATATGCCAGGCGAGGTTGGCACAGCCCTCTTTCAGGGTGGGCAAATCTTCCCCCAGGAGGCTCGCCGGCAGCGGCTGGCCCGGGCGAATGTCCAGCAGGCCGCTGTTGGCCTTGAGGCCGCGCACCGTGGCCACCAGCACCACGCAGGCGGAAGTGATGCCGGACTGGCGGCTCTTGATGTTGAAGAACTTCTCCAGCCCCATGTCGGAGCCAAAGCCCGCCTCGGTCACCACGTAGTCGGTGAGGCCGAGCGCCATGCGATCGGCGATGACAGAGGAGTTGCCGTGGGCGATGTTGGCGAAGGGGCCCGCGTGCACCAGCACCGGGGTCTGCTCCGTGGTCTGCATCAGGGTCGGCTGCAGGGCGTCTTTGAGCAGCACCGTCATGGCCCCCGCCACCTCCAGCTGCTCGGCGGTGATGGGGTTGCCGTGGATGTCCAGTGCCAGCTGGATGCGGCCGATGCGCGCGCGCAACTCTTTCAGATCGCTCGCCAGCGCCAGAATGGCCATCAGCTCGGAGGCGGCCGTGATGACGAAGCGATCGCTACGTTCCACCCCGTCGGCGGGGCCACCCTGGCCCAGGGTGAGGTGGCGCAGGGCCCGGTCATTCATGTCCAGGGTGCGCGGCCAGAGGATGTTGGCCGGGTCTATCTCGAGGCGCGGCAAACCGGTTCTGGTGCTGAACTGGTCGCCGAGTTTCTGCTCGTGGAACAGACGGGCATCCAGGGCCGCCGCCGCCAGGTTGTGGGCGGCGCTGAGGGCGTGAAAGTCCCCGGTGAGGTGCAGGTTCATCTCCTCCATGGGAACCACCTGGGCATGTCCGCCCCCGGCGGCGCCCCCCTTGACCCCGAACACGGGCCCCAGACTCGGCTGGCGTATGGTGGCGATGCTGGGCTGGCCTATGTGGTTGAGCCCCATGGAGAGGCCCAGGGTGGTGACCGTCTTGCCCTCGCCAAGGGGGGTCGGGGTGATGGCGCTCACCAGCACCAGCTTGCCCTGCTTCTTGGGCGGTTCTTTGAGCAGGGCCAGACTGAGTTTGCCCTTGTGGTGGCCCTGGGGGCTGAGCTGGTGGGGCGGGATGGCGAGGCGTTCGGCCAGCGCGTAGATTGAGAGACGGGGGGACTGGCGGGAGATCTCGATATCGCTTAGCATCAGCACCTCGTTGGCATGTCAGGTCAAAGATGCGGCGAAGTCTAGAGGAATCAATAAGGTTATCCAATGAGTAATACTATTTTATCCGGCAGTCGTGAGCCCCATCAAAGCCCCATACTGCTGGATCTCAATGCCCTCTACCATCCGCCCAAGCAGCCGCTCACCGCCCTTGGCATCGTCAGCGCCTTGATCCCGCTGTTCGGCTACGGCTGGCAGGCGATGACCCAGGATCCCGAGACTCACTTTCGCCAGGAGCTCGCCAAGCGCATCAACAAGCGCAAGACCGACGAGGCCAACCTCGCGCTGATCCTGCAATTGGCGGCCATGCTGGACTGCCACTGCCTGCACATCACCCTGCCCTATGCGCTTGGCGAGGGGCAGCTCGCCACCCTGGCGCGGCGTCTGCCGCGCTGGCGGCTGACTTTGCGCGATTTGCTGCTGGTGGCCGAGCTGCCGGTCGTCCCCACCCCCTGATCACCCTCCGGCCCGGGCTCAGGTCTCCCTGTCCCAGTAGTGGGGAGCCAGGTAGCGCTCCTGCACGAACTCGATGAAGCAGCGCACCTTGGCCGAGACGAAACGGCGGTGCGGATAGAGGGCATAGAGGCCCACCTGTCCCTTCTCCCATTCCGGCAGCAGGGACACCAAGGCGCCTGAGCGCAGCGCATCCCCGACGATGAAGGTGGGCTGCAATATGATGCCCTGGTGGTCACAGGCGGCCCGGGTCAGGGCCACCCCGTTGTTGGCGCGAAGGGGCCCCTGGGGGCGCACGCTCTGCTGCTCCCCATCCCGTTTGAAGACCCAGTCCGGCTGGGTCAGGGTGTAGATGAGGCAGTCGTGCTGCTTGAGATCCTCCGGGGTCTTTGGGGTGCCCCTGCGGGCCAGGTATTCCGGGCTGGCGCACACCACCAGCTTCATGGTGGCGAGCTGCTTGGCCACCAGGGAGGAGTCCGGCAGGTTGCCGATGCGCAGCGCCAGATCGAAACCCTCCTCCACCAGGGCCACCCGCCGGTCGCTGTACTCTATCTCCAGCTTGAGCTCGGGAAACCGCTCGCGAAACAGTGGCAGGGCGGGGGAGAGGTGCAGGTAGCCAAAGTCCATGGGCACCGACAGCTTGAGGGTGCCCTGGGGCTGCTGGTTGTTGCGGGTGAGCTGGCTGTGGGTCTCTTCCAGTTCCGCCAGCAGGGCCAGGGAGCGCTGGTAGTAGAATTGGCCCGCCTCTGTGGGGTTGACCTGGCGGGTGGTGCGTGACAGCAGCCGGGTCGACAATGACTCCTCGAGCTGCTGCATCAGCTTGGAGGTCATGGCGACCGAGATGCCGAGCTGATGGGCGGCCTTGGTAAAGCTCTGGCACTCCACCACCTTGATGAAGGTGCGCATGGCGGCTATCTGATCCATATTCCACTCTCGGTTGATAATTATTTTAATAAATCGATGATTATCCATTCCTGCTCGGAGGTTAGCATGTCGGTTATCGATGTGAACCCCCCAATGAAGGAACGATCGGAATGAAAATGACCAAGGCCCTGCTGGCTTCCTGCCTGTTTATGGCGGCTCCCCTGATGGCGGCCGACTACGATGTCGATGCGGCTCACACCACAGTCCAGTTCAAGGTGGGCCACCTCGGCTTCTCCGAGCTGGTCGGCCGGTTCAATACCTTCAGCGGCACCTTCAGCATGGATGATGCCAATCCGACCGCCGCCAAGGCGAGCTTCGAAATCGACGCCGCCAGCGTGGACTCCAACCACGAGGCCCGCGACAAGCACCTGCGCAGCCCCGACTTCCTGGACGTCAAGCAGTACCCCAAGATGACCTTCGTCAGCTCAGGCTATGAAGGCACCAAGGAGAAGGGCGTGCTCAAGGGCACCCTGACCCTGCACGGCGTCGCCAAGGACGTGGCCTTCGACATGGTCCACATCGGTGAAGGCAAGGATCCCTGGGGCGGCTACCGCAGCGGCTTCAACGCCACCACCACCATCAAGCGCAGCGACTTTGGCGTGAACTACATGCTGCCGGGCATTCCGGACGAGATGAGCATCAACCTGTTCGTCGAAGGCGTGCGCAAGTAATGGGCGCAGCACTCTTGCTACAGACCCTGGCGGCCCCTTTGGGGGCCGCTTTGCTGTCATGGCGCTGGCCACGACTGGGCTACCTGTGGGGGGCGCTCGCGCTCTGGCTGGTGGGTTGCCTGCTGGGGGGCGCCTATGGCCTGCCGGTCAAGGCGTGGCAGTGGCTGCCGCTGTGCCTGCTGGTGCCCGCCATGGCGCTGCCACTGGCAGACAAGGGCATAGCCCTGGCACTGTTCGCCGGGCTCGGTGCCCTGGTGTGGTGGCAGGGGCTGGCCTCGGTCCTCGCCATCGAGCCGCGCATCTGGCTGGCGCTGTTGCCCGCCATCGCCTGGTTCGGCTGGACGGGTTGGCGCGGTGACAGCGAGGAGGGGCTGGGCTTTACCCTGGGCTTCATCTGGCTGGCGCTGGTCATCGGCATCGATGGCAGTCTGCTGATCGCCCAGCTGGCGGGGGCCCTGGCCGCCTTCGCCGGTTTCCGTGCCCTGCTCGGTGCCTTTGCGGGCATCAGGGTGAGCCCGGCCGCCCTGGGGCTGGCGCTGGCCTTCGTGCAGATGCTGGCCTGGCAGTATGTGGAAGTCCCGCTGCTGGTGCTGCTGCCGGTCTGGTTGCTGCCGCTGCTGGAGTGGGCCCTGCGCAAGCGCCCGGGCTTGTCTCGTTGGGGGCTGCTGATCCTGGTGGGGGTAATTGGTGCTGGTTTGAGTCTGTGGTGGGTCTGGCCAGAGGCGTCACTTTATTGATTTCTGCATGAAAAACAGGCTATTACCTTATAAATTGATGGGTTAGTCAAAGTCTGTATAGATAAAGATTGAGCCCCATGGCGCTTTCAGATAAAAAGGATTTTCAATTATCTGGACACACACAGAACCCGGCTATGCCGGGTTCTGTTTGCCTGCTTTCTCGCGGCACGCTAAGGAGGCCACAGTTGCGCAGTCAGGGATCTGAGCATCTGTTTTTTCGCCATTTCACCGAGCAGGGACGACTCGGGGATCTCTGCATTCTGCTGGTGACCCACCTGCTTCCCGACCGGCCCCATTTCATCCAGGTGCTCGATGGGGTGGGGCGCGTCGGCGCCATCCTGCCCAAACCCAAGTCCGTGCACGGGCCGACCCTGGCCTGGGCCCAGCAGCACTACCCGGTGCTACCCCTCAATCGCCACTGGACCTCGGATCCCGAGGGGGTCATTGCCCAGATTGCCCCCCTGGTGCGGGAGCATGAGCGGCTCATCATCCTGGACATAGGCGGCTACTTCGCCAAGACCCAGGCGGTGCTCTCTGAACACTTCGGCGAGCGCTTTCTCGGGGTGGTGGAGATGACCGAGAACGGCCATCAGCGCTACGAACAGGAGCTGCTGGCCGCCCCCGTCATCTCGGTGGCGCGCAGCCCCCTCAAGCAGGCGGAAGACATCCAGATCGGCCTGAGTGTGGTCTACTCCGCCGAGTCCCTGGCGCGCACCCTGAGGCGCACCTTCAACGTCTGCCAGGCCGCCCTGTTCGGCTATGGCAAGGTGGGACGCAGCATCGCCCGCGAGCTGCGCTGCCGCAACCTGCATCTGGAGCTGGTGGAGACGGATGCCCTGCGCCAGGTGGAAGCGCTCTCCCACGGCTTCAAGCTGGTGAACAAGGCCGAGGCTCTGGGCCGCGCCGAGCTGGTGATCTGCTGCACCGGCAACGGGGCCCTGGACATCGCCGACTTGCAGGCGCTGCGCCCCGGAGCCATGGTGGCCTCTGTCACCTCGGCAGACGACGAGTTCGCCTTCTGCCTCTCCCAGCTGCCCTGGCCGAGCGAGGAGGTGTGCCCCCATGTGCTGGCGCTCACGCGCCCGGATGGCAGCACCATCTTCCTGCTCAATCGCGGCGAGGCGGTGAACTTCGTCCACGGCGCCGTCATCGGCGAGTACGTCTATCTGGTGCTGGCGGAGATCATCGAAGGGGTGCACCAGCTGGCCGGGCAGAGGCCGGCCGCCGGCCTGTTCGAGCTGCCCCAGGCCACCATGCAGCACATCGCCCGCCACTGGTTAACCGATTTTCATGGAGTCATCGCATGACCGACTTACAGACCCCCGTCAGCAAACCGCGCATCGAGATCCGCTACTGCACCCTCTGCCGCTGGATGCTGCGCGCCGCCTGGCTTGCCCAGGAGCTGCTCTCCACCTTCGACAGCGAGCTCGGGGAGGTGGCGCTGGTGCCCGCCAGCAAGGGGGAGTTTCGCATCCTGGTCAACGGGATCCAGGTGTGGGACAGGGTGGCCGACGAGGGCTTCCCCGAGGCGAAAGAGATCAAGCAGCGGGTGCGGGACGTCATAGCCCCGGAGCGCGACCTCGGCCATGCCGATCGCAAACCTGCCACCGAGTAGGCCGGGGACAAGGGGTTGAACGAGAGAGGGAGGCGCAGGCCTCCCTCTCTTTTTTGCCCGGGGTCAGGCGGCGGCAGGGGACGGGGCGTCGGTCCCGCTCGCGAGAGAGCCTATGTAGCGCGCCCGCTTGTGGGCCTTGATGCGGCTCACGTCCACCCACACCAGGCCGTCGATGCAGTGGTTGAAGTCAGGGTCTATGCCAAAGTCCATGAACTGCACGCCCCCCGGCTCGCACAGCTCGGAATACTGCTTGTAGAGGGTGGGGATGGCGCAGCCCAGGTGGTCGAGGCGGGCCTTGAGCGCCTTGAGATCGGCGCCGTAATCGCGCCCCTCGAACAGGGGCGCCGTCTCGGGATAGGGGCGGCGCGAGGGGGCGAGCGCCAGCTCGGGGGCGAAGTGCTGGCGGTAGAAGCCCACCAGCAGATCCTTGGCCGCCGGCGGCAGGCTGCCGGAGAGGGTCACGGGCCCGAACAGATACCGATACTGGGGGTAGCGGGCCAGGTAGGCGCCGATGCCGAACCAGAGGTAGTCGAGCCCCCGCTTGCCCCAGTAGGCGGGCTGGATGAAGCTGCGGCCAAGCTCGATGGCAAGTTCCAGCCGGGGCAGCAGCCTCTCTTCAAACCCGAACAGGGTATGGCTGTAGAGGCCGGCCAGTCCCTTGCTCGCCAGCAGCTCGGCCACGGGGGCGAAGCGGTAGGCCCCTATGATCTCGAGGCGGGCCGGATCCCAGAGGATCAGGTGGTGGTAGTCATCGTCGAAGGCGTCGAGATCCCGCCGCCTGCCCGAGCCTTCCCCCACGGCGCGAAACGCGATCTCCCGCAGCCGCCCCAGCTCGCGCAGGATCACCGAATGGCCCTGCTCGTGGCGGCGATAGAGCAGGATGCGCTGGCCATCCGGGGTCTGCCCGAGCAGCTCGCAGCCGTCTATGGCCTGTTTGAGCTGACGGCGCTCCTCCGGCAGGGCGATGGGGGCCTCGGTCGCCAGGGGACCTTTCTTCCCCTTGCCGAGGCGATAGAGATGGCGGCGCACCAGGGCGGCGGCGGTCTTGGGGGCGAGCTCCCCGAGACTCTGGGGCGGGATGCGCTCCCCCAGGGTGAGGGAGATGCGTCGCCCCTGCTGGCGAAACAGCTGGCGCACCAGCAGCAGGGCGGAGGCGGGCTTGTGGAGCCAGGAGGCGAGATAGAAGGGGAGGCCGTTGCGCCCGTCCAGATGGATGGGCACCAGGGGGGTGCGGGTGCGCCTGGCGAGCTTGATGAAGCCCCCCTGCCAGGGACCGTCCTTCACCCCCTTGGGGCCGAGACGCGACACCTCGCCGGCGGGGAAGATGATGAGGGCGCCCTCCTGGGCCAGGTGCTCCCCCATGGCCAGGATGGCGCGCCTGTCGGTCTTGCCCCCCAGGTTGTCCACCGGCAGCAGCAGGGGACGCAGGGGGCGGATCTCCGTCAGCAGCTGGTTGGCCACTATCTTGACGTCGGGGCGGATGCGACCGAGCAGGCGCAGCAGGGCCAGCCCGTCCAGGGATCCTATGGGGTGGTTCGCGACTATCATGACCCGGCCGCTGGCGGGGATGTTCTCGAGCTCGGCCTCGCTCACCCTGTAGTCAAAATCGAGGGCGGCGAGTGCCTGCTCGACGAAGTCGAGGCCGCGCAGGTGAGGATGGCGCTCGGCAAACTCGGTGAAGGCCTCCTCGTTGAGCAGCCAGCTCAGCCCCTGTCGGAGCAGGGGACGGATCAGGGGCTGGCTGGCGAGGCGGGGCAGATGCTGCCCCAGCAGGGTATCGACGTTGAACATGGGCAAGGCTCCGCGAAACGTTGCCTCAGGGTGCCGCTCCCCGGTTTCCCCTTTGTGGCAGCGCCGTGACGGTTTGATGACTGGGGCAGAGGGCCCCGCTCATGTCGCCGCCATTGCTCCCGCCAGGCCCGGCCTTCACGGCGGCGTCACTGCTCCCGCCAGGCCGAGGTGAGCCGCACCAGGGCCACCAGGGTGGTGACCGCCTTCTCCATGGATTGCAGCGGGATGAACTCGTGCTTGCCGTGGAAGTTATGGCCCCCGGTGAAGAGGTTCGGGCAGGGCAGACCCATGAAGGAGAGGCGGGCGCCGTCGGTGCCGCCGCGAATGGGCTTGATCTTGGGGACCACGTCGGCGGCCTCCATGGCGGCCCTGGCAAGCTCGACGATGTGCATGTGCGGCGCTATCTGGCTGCGCATGTTGCGGTAGTTGTCCTCTATCTCAAGGGTGATGCGCGCCTTGGGGTTGTCCAGCTGCAGGGAGGCGACCCGCTCCTTGAGCTGGGCCTTGCGGGCGGCAAAGCGGTCGTCGTCGAAGTCGCGAATGAGGTAGTGCAGTGTGCTCTCCTCCACGGTGCCGCTCATTTGGGCCAGGTGGAAGAAGCCCTCGTACCCTGCCGTGCACTCCGGGGTCTGCTCGGGGGGCATCTCGGCGTGGAAGCGAGCGGCCAGGGTCTGGCTGTTGATCATGCTGCCCTTGGCGGTGCCGGGGTGCACGTTGTTGCCGATGAAGCGCACAGTGGCGCTGGCGGCGTTGAAGTTTTCATACTCCAGCTCGCCGAGTTCACCGCCATCCACGGTATAGGCCCACTTGGCCGGGAATCTCTCCAGGGGGAACAGATCGGCGCCGCGGCCTATCTCCTCGTCCGGGGTGAAGCCTATCCAGAGATCCCCGCGGGGGATCTCGGGGTGGGCCAGCAGGTACTGGGCGGCGGTGAGGATCTCGGCGATACCCGCCTTGTCGTCGGCCCCCAGCAGGGTGGTGCCGTCCGTGGTGATGAGATCCTGCCCCAGGTAGTTTTTCAGGCAGCGGTACTGGCGGATGGCCAGCACCTCGTCCCCCTTGCCCAGACAGATGTCGCCTCCCTGATAATTCTCGATGAGCTGGGGCACCACCTGTTCTGCCTCGTAATCGGCGGTGTCCATGTGGGCGATGAGCCCGATGGCGGGCGCCTGTGGCTGGTTGCCCGGCAGGCAGGCGGTGAGGTAGCCGTGCTCATCCAGGGTGACCTGGGTCAGCCCAAGCTGGGTCATCTCCTCGCAGAGGGCGCGGGCGAAGACGATCTGGCCCTCGCTGCTGGGACAGGCAGGATTGGTCGCATCGGAGCGGGTATGAAAAGTCAGGTAACGCAGAAAACGCTCAAGCAGGGTATCCATTGGCAGGCCTCAAACCACAAAAGAGGCACCATTGTGGACAAGACGGCCGGGCTGATTATTGCGTCAGCGCAGTTTTTGATGGATTTGTCGGGCCCGGATCCCGGGGGGACGCTGGGGAAGGGGGCTCAATTCGAGGGCTTGGTGAATAAAAATTCCGAATTTAAAACTCATCATGCATATGCGAAAGGGCTGAATTTCCCCCCGGCCCAGCAGTGGCAAGGGGTCGGGAAAAATGGCCGGTTCCCCTGTTATTTTCAGGGCCAATCCTGAGCGGCCTCATCCCTCGCCATCCCAGAGCCAGCCTTGCTGGCAGCAAGATTTGGCCCATCGTTCAAAACCCGTTTTTTAACACGATTTTTTATTGTCAGTGGCGCCGGTAAGTGTGTACACTCCGCGCCGATCCGAGGGTAACCCTGAGCAGGCAGAGGCCGCCAGACACCGACAGGATCAGACGCCTATAGGGCGAGGCACGCAGAAACGACAGACACTGCTGGGGAATGGTTTCTTTAATACCGGTTAGGCTCCGGTATCAGGGAGAACAACAGACTCTCATCACCTACTGACCGAGTGGGCCAACGGCTCATCATCTTCCCTTGTCATGGGCGGTCACTGGCGTTGAGCGGGCTGTGGTGGTTGTCGTTCATCAACACGCGTGCGTGCTGACGTCTACCCTTCTCTTCCTTGAACCTCTCTCCTTCTGTCGGGATGGCTGCCGAATGATGAACGAACGGCGTGGCTGATGCCGGTTGTCATCAAAGTACCGCGGCGCCCCATTACAGTGGCACCGCATACCGTTGAGCTTGATGTAAAGCCACCAGCCCCACATCAAGACTCGTTACTTCCCAAGATCCACCAGGCAGCCTTGGCTTGCCGCGATGTGCAATAGATGATCTGGCTGTGACAAGGCCGCGGCAGGGTCAGGCGACAACGCCTCCCCCGCTGGCCGTGACGCACCGGGTGCCTGCAGGCAGCCTTTGCTCGCCGCATGTTGCAATCGATGGTCTGGATGTGATTGAGGGTAACGAAGGCGGCCTTCTGGCCGCTCATTTGCGAGGCATAGCCCATGACTAACTGGTCCAGCAAGGACTCCTTGAAGGTCTACAACGTTCCCTACTGGGGTGCGGGTTTTTTCAATATCAATGACGCCGGTCATGTGACCGTCTCCCCCGACAAGTCTCGTCCCGAGGCGCGCATAGTGCTGTCCGAAGCCATCGAACAGCTGCGCCAGTCCGGACTGACTACCCCGGTATTGCTGCGTTTCCCCGACATCCTCAAGAGCCGGGTCGATGCGTTGTTCAACGCCTTCGGTCAGGCCATCGAGAAGTCAGGCTATGAAGGGGACTACCTGTGCGTTTACCCGATCAAGGTGAACCAGCAGCGTCGCGTCATCGAGACCATCAGTCAGTCCTACAGCGACAAGCCGCGGCTTGGGCTGGAGGCCGGCTCCAAACCGGAGCTGCTGGCCGTGCTGTCCCATCATCATGAGCAAGGTTCGGTGATCGTCTGCAACGGTTACAAGGACCGCGAATACATCCGCCACGCCCTCCTGGGCAACCTGATGGGCCACAAGGTCTACATAGTGGTGGAGAAGCCCTCCGAGCTGGAAATGGTGCTGGACGAGTCAGTTCGCCTCAACATCAAGCCCAACATCGGGGTGCGCGCCAAGCTCGCCTCCACCGGCTCCGGCATGTGGGAATCGAGCGGTGGCTCCATGTCCAAGTTCGGCCTCTCCGCCTCCCAGATCCTGGCGCTGGTGGAGCGTCTGCGCAGCCTCGGCAAGCTGGATTGCCTGCAACTGCTGCACTTCCACCTGGGCTCCCAGATAGCGAACATCCGCGACATCCAGGGTGGCATCCGCGAGTGCGGCCGCTTCTACGCCGAACTGCGTCGCCTCGGCGTGCCCATCGACGTGGTCGATGTGGGTGGCGGCCTGGGGGTGGACTATGAGGGCACCCGCTCCCAGAGCCACTGCTCCGCGAACTACAGCCTGTCCGAGTACGCCAACAACGTGGTGTGGGGCATCGGCGATGTGTGCCGCGAGTTCGACCTGCCGCACCCGACCATCATCAGCGAGTCCGGCCGTGCCCTGACCGCCCACCACGCCGTGCTGGTCACCAACCTGATTGGTGCCGAAGGGGTGGAGGTGAACGACATCCATGCGCCGGATGAAGACGCCCCGACCATCTTGCAGAACATGTGGAAAGGCTGGCTGGACCTGCGCAGTGAGGATCCCTCCCTGCTGGAGATCTTCCACGACTCTGTGGCGGATCTGGGGGATGTGAACACCCAGTTCACCATGGGTCTCTTGAACCTGGAGCAGCGCGCCTGGGCCGAGATGCTGCACCAGAACACCTGCTTGGCGCTCAAGGAGCTGCTCAACCCGGTCAACCGCAACCACCGCGCCCTGGCCGACGAGCTCTCCGAGAAGCTGGCAGACAAGTGCTTCGCGAACTTCTCCCTGTTCCAGTCCCTGCCGGATGCCTGGGGCATAGGTCAGGTGTTCCCCGTGATGCCGCTCACCGGCCTCGAGCGCCCGCTCACCCGCCGCGGCATCCTGATGGACATCACCTGTGACTCCGACGGTCAGGTTGAGCACTACGTCGACGGTCTGGGTGTCGAGAGCACACTGCCGATGCCGGAGTACGGCGAGAACGAAGAGTGCCACGTCGGCTTCTTCCTGGTGGGTGCCTACCAGGAGATCCTGGGGGATCTGCACAACCTGTTCGGTGACACCCACTGCGCGGAAGTGTGGCTGGACGAGGAAGGCAAGATGGACATCCGCAACGTGGTGCGCGGCGACACCGTCGACCAGCTGCTGCGTTACGTCAACATCGACCCGTCCGTCATCCGCGAGAACTACCAGCGGATCGTCTCCCACCCGGCGCTGGACGACGCGACCCGCAAGGCCCTGCTCGACGAGCTGGAGCTGGGTCTGCAAGGCTACGCCTACCTGGAAGACGAATAAGCCACGGGCTGGTTCGCCCCGTCGCTGCAAAGACGGGAATGAAAAAACGGCGCCTTCGGGCGCCGTTTTTGTTGCCAGGATCCATGCATCCGGTGAGGCACGGGGCGAATATCCCTCTTCATTTGGAGAGCCGGAGCCGGCCCTGGCTCTGGCAGGCCACAGATCCGGCAGATATCTGCGCCTGCCCGCCGTTTCCCTTGATCCACATCAAATGGGACTCGGACCGGTTATTTTACGGTCAGGAGTGATGTTGATGGGATGTAACAAAAGGATGTGCATATGGAACTGGAAAGGGACCCGAGATGCTATACCGACCTCTGTATCGACGGTAAGTGGTATCACTATGACCACTGCAGCACACATGTCTACATGCTGATGGGGGGCGCGGCCCCGAGTCTGGAGCTGACCCATGAGCCCCGCAGCGAAGAGGAGCTGATCGCCATGCTCCAGCAACTGGCCCGCTGCTGAGCAGGGCTGTCTCATGGCCATCGGGCAATGTGCCGCGATGGCCACCTTCTGTTTTTCCTGTCAGCCGTTTGTCTTGCGACCAAACAGTCTCTTGCCCATCTCCATCAGGGCGCTCGCTGCGGCATAGCTGCTGTCTGACTTGCCCACCTCGTCTGCCACATAGAGAAAGTCGGACTTGTATTTCTCCACCGCCTCCCGGGGGCTGGCGGCATCGATAAAGTCTTCTTGCACCTCGAATCCCTGCGCCAGCAGCGCCGCTTTCTCGGTCAGAAAGCTGGGGGAGGCCATGTCGATAAAGGTGTATTGCTGCCGGTTGGATGCCGGAATGGAGAAAAACTGGTATCTGGCCATCTGCGATTCCTCGCCTGAACGGGTGATAAAAGATGTGACCTTCTGCTCGTCGAACTGTCCCCTTGGGCGTCATGACAATGCGGCATAAAAAGTAACGTTCGAGTCTTGTTTGGCTCGAGAGTACCCTGACCCAGAGCGCGGCACAACGAAGATGGGCGACTTTTTTCACCAAGCGAAGCAATGCTATGGCACAGATGCCACGACAGCAAAAAGCCAGACCCCATCAGGATCTGGCTTGTTCCGTTCTTTTACCGCACGTGTAGCAGGATGTCTCAGTTGAGCGCCATCAGTTGAACGCCAGGAAGGGCGAGACACACAGCAGCAGGCCGGTGACGATGATGATGTAGAGGGAGGTGCCCTTGTACTTGTGCAGCGCCGGTACCTGATAGACCAGATAGGCCGGGATGAGGCAACCCACCATGCCGAAGATGGGGCTGCAGATGGAGGTGAAGCTCAGCACAGGTGCGTTGAGTACGATGGCGCCCCAGGAGAGCATGACGGTGAACACCATGATGCCCTTGCCCACCAGACCCTTGTTGATGCGATCTTCCGGCATCACCCGGCGCAGCAGGTTCATCGCCAGTCCCTGACAGGCTTCACGGAAACCGAGGTAGACGCCAAAGTAGGCGGTCATCACCGCGAAGATGTTGAGGGTCAGGCTCAGGAGCTTGAGGGTCTGGCCCGGCATGCCTTGCGCCACCATGGCCAGGGCGGAGACGTTCTCCTCGGAGGCTTTGACTGCCTGCTCGTGGCCCATGGCCAGGGTGAAGGAGACGGCGTAGAAGAACACCACCACGAACAGGATGCCGAAGGCGATGTTCATGGCGCGCATCGCCTTGAAGCGGGCCACTTCCAGCGACTTCTCCCGGGAACGGTAGGAGATCACCATGGGGCTCAGGCTCTGGATGAAGAGGATGGAGGTGAGGGTGAAGGGCAGCATGATGATGGCGTCCTTCATCCAGTCACCGGCCGCCGGCATGGCGGTGATGTTGGCCGCATCCCACTTGTCCACCATCATCAGGCCGAGCACGGCCACCACGCTGATCTTGGTCAGCACCATAAAGGTGGAGATCTTGAACAACAGGTTCTCGCCGCGCGACGCCAGCGCCACCAGGCCGCAGATCAGCACCAGGCCGTAGAAGGGGTTCTCGGAGAGCAGTTGCTGGGTTACCCCGAAGCTCTGCAGGAAGGAGGCGCTGTCATTGGTGATGGCGGTGGAGTAGACGAAGACCCAGATCACCAGCATCACGAAGTAGAGGGCGCCGAGCAGCATGCCCCAGTTCTTGCCGAGGTAGCCGGTGATGACGCTGGGATAATCCTTGCACTCGGGCGAGGTGGCCAGGGTGTTGATGAAGAGGCGCTGGAACATGTACATGGCCGGGTAGCCGATCACCGCCGACAGCAGGAAGACCCATAACCCCATCAGCCCCACCTGCACCGGTAAAAAGACGATCCCCGCGCCTATGGCCATGCCGATGCTCATGATGATCCAGCCCCAGTCGGTGCTGTCAAAACGAACCGCTTCTTTCCATTCCAGCGTGCCCATGACGGGCCGGGTGAGTGTCGTGCTGTGAGCGTCCATGGTTGACCTTGCTGTTGTGTGAGTGATTGTTGGCGCAAATATAGTTGAATAAAAAACCCTAAACAATGGCGGGTTTCTCTCATCGGCTCAAATCGGAATGGCGCTCACACTTTGTGTTAATGCGGCGTTATCGCGCTAATTTGGTTTTAAATCTATAAAATAGTTGAACGAATGGTTTTAAAAGCAAATAATGTTGCATGAATCGAATTGCGTAAATGCAACATTATTTGAATTTAAGTGGAGCCCATATGAAAACCATCATCACATCAGCCGCAGCACCCGATGCCATAGGTCCCTACAGCCATGGCACCGCCTATGGCGACCTTATCTTTACTTCAGGCCAGCTGCCGGTGTGCAAGCAGCAGGGCGGCGTGGTGGAGGGGGGGATAGCAGCCCAGACTCGCCAGTCGCTGGAGAACCTCAAGCATGTATTGGAGGCCGCTGGTGGCAGCCTGGAGACGGTGCTCAAGACCACCTGCTATCTGGCGGAGATCGGCGATTTCGCCCAGTTCAATGCCGTCTACAAAGACTACTTCCAGCAAGATTGCCCGGCCCGCAGCTGCTTTGCAGTGAAGGATCTGCCGATGGGCGTCAAGGTTGAAATCGAAGCGATCGCCCACATCGCCCGTTAATGCTGATAAAAAGGTCCCCGCAATGAAGCAAGAATGGCAGCAGTATCTGCAGATTATTCAACAGGTTGTCAAACCAGCGCTGGGCTGTACCGAGCCCATCGCCGCCGCTTATGCCGCGGCCGTCGCCGCTCGGCAACTGGGCTGTGAAGTCCGGCGCATCGAGGTACTGGTGTCGGATAATCTCTATAAGAACTCCATGGGGGTCTATGTGCCCGGTACCGGCAAGATAGGGCTGGCCATCGCGGCCGCCGCCGGCGCCATCGGCGGTAACGCCGATGCCGGACTGGAGGTGCTGGCCGCCATCACCCCGGCGCAGGTTGCCCGTGCCCAGACCTTGATCGATGCTGGCTGCGTCCAGGTCAGCCGCACCGAGGCGCCCGAGTTTATCTACTGCCGTGTGACCCTCGTTGGGTGCGATGAGAAGGGGGAGGAGCACAGCGCCGACGTGACCCTGTGCGGCGGCCATACCCGCATCGTCGAGCAGCGCCGCGACGGCGAGGTGACCTTCACCGCCGATCAGAGCCAGCGTGGGGCCACAGGCGCCATCTGTGACGGCGTCGACATCAGCATCGCCGCCATCCATGAGTTCGCTACCCAGGTGGAATTTGAGCAGATCCGCTTCATCCTCCAGGCCTCCGAGCTCAACGGCAAGCTCTCCGACGAGGGGATGAATCACCCCTACGGCCTGGAGATAGGCCGCACCATGCAAAAGAGCATCAGCGCCGGCTTCATCGGCGAGGATGTGATGAACAGCATAGTGATGCGTACCGCCGCCGCCTCCGACGCCCGCATGGGGGGCGCCAGCCTGCCGGCCATGAGCAACTTCGGCAGCGGCAATCAGGGCATAGCCGCCACCATTCCCGTGGTGGTGATCGCCGAGCGCTTTGGCGCCAGCGAGGAGCAGCTGGCGCGGGCCCTCATCATGAGCCACCTGGGGGCCATCTACATCAAGTCCCACTATCCGCCCTTGTCGGCGTTCTGTGGCAACACTGTCACCAGCGCGGCGGCCGCCATGGCCATGGTCTATCTGGCGGGCGGTAGCCTGGCGCAATCCTGTCACGCCATTCAGAACGTGCTGAGCGACAGTGCCGGCATGGTGTGTGACGGTGCGAAAGCCTCCTGCGCCATGAAGGTGAGCACCTCCTCCGGTGCGGCGGTGCGCGGTTTCCTGATGGCCATCAACAGCCATTCGGTGTCGGGGCAGGGGATCGTCTCGCACGATGTCGAGCAAACTATCAAAAATATCGGGCAGATGGTAAAAGACGGCATGTCTACCACAGACACCACCATTATCGACATCATGTCTGCTTGATCACGCGACCTGGCTGCTGCCGGTGACGGGCAGCAGCACTACCATGAAGGCCCCCATGAAACTGCAAGAGTTGACCCCGACTGACTTCGAGATCCTCAAGGCGATGGAGATCATAGTGGACGGCATCGCCGCCATGTATGGTCAGCACACCGAGGTGCTGCTGCACAGCCTGGATGTGCGCAATCCTGCCATCATCAAGATTGCCAACGGCCATATCACGGGCCGCAGTGTCGGGGCCCCCATCACCAACCTGGCGATGATAAAGCTCAAGAGCGGACAGGATATCTCCAGCCCCTACATGACCAAGTGCGCCACCGGCAAGACCCTGCGCTCCCTCACCACCGTCATTCGCAATGGCGAGGGGCAGGCCATAGGGCTGCTCTGCATCAACACCGACATGGACGCCCCGCTGCAATCCGTGCTGCGCACCATGATGCCCGAGTGCATGCAGCACCATGAAGCGAGCGGCACGCCGGAAGTGTTCGCCCGCAACATAGACGAGGCCCTCAACAGCACCATAGATACCGTCAGTGCCGAGGTGCGTGGCAACGACGCCGTGCCGCCGTCCCAGAAGACCCGGGTCATGGTCAAGCAGTTGCATGATCTGGGGATCTTCGAGCTCAAAGACAGCGCCCAGATAGCCGCCCGTCAGCTCGATATCTCGGTGCACTCCATCTACCGCTATCTGCGGGAAATCAAGAAAGGCTGAGCCCGTCCAGCCTGAACACTGTGGCAGGCGCCGGGTCAGCCCTGACCCGTTTGCTTGTCTCTTGCTACTACCCGAGTCTCCAGCTCTTCGCTCATCTGCAATCAAGGCCCTCTCATCGTCACCCTTCACCGAGAGTGGACATGAAAAAGCGACGATCGTCTCTTGCTCCCCATTCACTCGCTGCAGTATCCCGGCCGCGTCCGGCTTCCGGTAAAGAACGCGGTGCCCAGCCCAGCCCCCGGTTTGTCCCTGCTGTGGTAGCAGGGGGCTGGTTGATGACAAAGCTTATCGAGCGAATCCCGTGTTTGACTTGCCAGAGCTGGGCTACTTCGTCACCGAGCATCGACTGTTTCGCCAACGGATCTTGTCGTTGGTGGAAACAGCCAGACGACCCGGGCGTTGTTCCCAGGGGGCGCAGTCGTCCTGGCTTGCATCGAAAAAACGGATGACCCCACTTCTGCCGGCCTGTGTGCGTCAAGGCCCTGCCGATGAACGCTTGCCTTGGTTGGGCCGCCTGTCTCTCGTCAGCAAGAGGCTCAATGGCAGGAGTGTCCGGATCAGGGGAGGGGCCGGGCGCAGCAGGGGGCAATGGGATAGCCCCTGCGCCCGTCAGGGCTCAGGCGAGCACGCCACCCGCACAAGGCGCTGGGTGATGGCTGTGGGTCAGCAACTGCTCTCCCGCCATGGGGCGCCCCAGCAGATAGCCCTGCAGGGTGTCGCAGCCGAGCTCGGTCAGCAGGGCGCGCTGCTCCGCGGTCTCCACTCCTTCGGCCACGATGCGCATCCCCAGGGCCTGGCCCAGGGCGATGATGGCGCCGATGATGGTGGCATCGTCCCCCTCGTGCGCCAGGGTGGCGACGAAGCCTTTGTCTATCTTGAGCTCGTTGGCGGGGAAGCGCTTGAGGTAGAGCAGGCTGGAGTAGCCGGTGCCGAAGTCATCGATGGAGATGCCAAGCCCAAGCTCTGCCAGGCGATTGAGGATGGCCAGGCTCTCCTCGGCGTTCTCCATGGCGGTGGATTCGGTGATCTCCAGGGTGAGGTGGCGCGCCTCGAGCCGATGGCGGGCGAGGGCGCCCTCCACCTCCTCCAGCAGCCCTGGGCTCGCCAGCTGTATGGTGGAGAGGTTCACCGCCACGCTCCAGTCGTGATGACCCGCCTCCCGCCAGCGGCTCATCTGACGGCAAGCCTCGTCGATGACCCAGTTGCCGATGGGGATGATGAGCCGGGTCTTCTCCGCCAGGGGCAGGAAGCTCGCCGGGGAGATGGCGCCATGGTGCGGATGCTGCCAGCGCAGCAGCGCCTCGGCGCCGACCACCTCACCGCTGCGGGCGTCGTACTTGGGTTGATAGTGCAGGGCGAGCTCCCCTCGCTCCAGGGCATGGCGCAGCTCTTGTTGCAGCAAGAACTGCTGGTGGGCGTTGGCATTCATGGCACTGCCGAAGTAGCAGTAGTCGTTGCGCCCCCGCTCCTTGGCGTAATACATGGCGGCATCGGCGTTGAGGGTCAGCTCGTGCAGGCTGGTGCCATCCTGGGGATAGACGGCGATGCCGATGCTGGCGGTGATGTGCAGGCTGTGATGCTCCCAGGGGTAGGGCTGGGCCAGGGCCGCCAGCAGGCGCTCGGCGAAGGCCGTGGTCTGGCTCACATCCCCCGGCGCCAGGGCCAGCACGAACTCGTCGCCGCCAAAGCGCGAGGCGGTATCGCTCCCGCCAAGCTGCGCCTTGATGCGCTCGGCCACCTCGGCCAGCAGCAGATCCCCGGTGTGGTGACCGTGGGCATCGTTGATGATCTTGAAGCCGTCGAGATCGAGAAACAGCAGGGAGAAGCTGCGCTGGTTGTGCTGGCACTCCTGGATGCGCTGCTCCAGCCGGTCGGCAAACAGCAGCCGGTTCGGCAGCCGGGTCAGGCTGTCATGGAGCGCCAGCTTGAGCAGCTCGTCGTGGGCCAGGTGCAAGGAGGTCGAGAGGCGGGCGGCGTGGGCATCCAGCATGGAGAGCACCAGGGCGATGGCGAACACCACCAGGGTCACAACGATGATGACGGTCGCCAGCCACTGGGTATTGAGGCCTGTGTAGAGGGCGCCGCACAGGCTCCCTTCCGGGAACTGGGCCGCCGCCATGCCGGTGTAGTGCATGCCGATGATGGCCCCCCCCATCACCAGAGAGGCGAGAGCCTTGCGAAAGAAGGCTTGCGGGGTGCTGTTGCGCAGGCGAAACGCTATCCAGAGCGCGGCGCCGGAGGCGAGCACGGCGATCAGGATGGAGAGGACGAAGAGGCCGCGGTCGTAATGAATGCCGGGATCTATCTTCATGGCCGCCATGCCGATGTAGTGCATGGTGGCGATGCCGGCCCCCATCAGCAGGGCGCCCCCCGCGATGTGGCGCCAGGGCAGCTCGGGGCGGCTCACCAGCCAGAGCGCGAAGGCCGACGAGCCGATGGCCGCCACCAGGGAGAGGCCGGTGAGGGTCAGATCGTAACCGAGCGCGATAGGCAGGTTGAAGGCGAGCATGCCGATGAAGTGCATGGACCAGATGCCCAGCCCCATGGCGAAGGCGCCCCCCGCGAGCCAGAGGGCGGCGGCCCGGCCCTGACTCTGGCTCACCCGGCTCGTCATGTTCAGCGCCGTGTAAGAGGCGAGCACCGCCACCAGGATGGAGAAAAACACCAGATCCTGGCTGTAATAACTGTCGAGCATGGGGTGGGTCGCGGTCACTTGATTCACTCTGGGATGGATAACGGCCTGAGCCATGGCCGGGTTAGCGGGGAAAATCGGGCTGGGGATTGTACACCAGAGGTGCCCCAAACCGGCCAGCGATACGTACCAAAATGGGCCCTGGATCAGAGTAAAAGCACTGAATTTATCCCTTGATGGCAATGCCCTCTTGCGCCTTATCCAAAGGCGGGTTCCAAATTTTCCCGCTTGAAAATGAGGGGTATGGAAAATCCGGGAATAGATAGCTCCAGTCGTGACTTGCCATTGAAATACTGCTCAGTGCGAGTCCTTGAGGCGCTTTGGGCGTGGTGCTTGTTGCCGTACAGTTGCGTTCACCATGACCATTGGGATGTGATGTCACAGTGCCACATAGGTATCAGGCTTCGTCTTCGTCTTGGCTGACCCGACACAGCTGTTATCATGCATCTCCCGCTTTCGTTATCTCGTTGAACCTGCAGGATAAACCATGTCTCGAACCCTCTATCTGCTGCGCCACGGCCAGACCCGCTATAACGCCGAATTGCGGCTGCAGGGACGCTGCAACTCGGATCTGACCGCCAGGGGCGAAGCTCAGGCCCTCGCCATGGGTGCCCGCCTGGCAGATCTCCTGGTTGCGCCCGCCGCCTGGACTATTTACGCCAGCCCCCTTGGTCGTGCCCGTCAGACGGCGGAGCGGGTATGCCAGCAGCTTGGATTGGATAAGGAGCGCATCGTCTGGGACGAACGGCTGGTGGAGCTGGGCATGGGGGGGTGGGAGAGCCGCCGGGTTCCCGAGCTGTTGGCGGCCCATCCCGAGCTCGATCTGGAAGAGTCGGATTGGTATCTGCAGGCCCCGAATGGAGAGAGCTTTCAGAGTATTCAGCGCCGGGCCCAGGCATGGCTACAGGACGAAGGCATTGCCAAGCAAGCCATCGTCGTCTCCCACGGTCTATTCGGTGCCATGCTGCGCGGCGCCTATGCCGATCTGGATTACATCACCACTTGGACGCAAGAGCTGCCGCAGGATGCCTTCTTCAAACTCAGTGGCGGCCGCATAGAGCGGATTGCCTGTTAACGACAAGAAAACGGCCCGCCCTTGGCGAGCCCTGTTGTGATTGTTCGTTCAGCCAACCGCCAATTTGGCAGCTTCTTTCCACATAAAGGGCGGCATCGGGGTAGTGAGACGCCACTTAATGTTCATCGGTTGGCTGCCGCTGTGGGAGACGTACTCCAGCTCACCAAAGTTCACAAAGCCAAGGGTGCGGCCAAATTCATCTTTGCTCTGCTCACGGACGAACAAAAATAAGCGCTTACCTTCTGCTCTGTGCTGAATGTAACTCAAACCCTTACCCCGCTCGGGGCGAGCGCTGTTTTGGCTCTGCCAATGAAACAGCGACTCGTTGATGGCGTAGTCGTGATAACGGGTGGTGGGGGAGAAGTGCTGCTCCGTTTTGTTCAGAGTCACGAAGAGCAACTCGATATTTTGCTCTGCGATGACATATACCCCTTCGCGAGCAGTAGGTTGTTGCGCAAAGGTGGTCGCACCAAAGCCAACCAGCACCTGTTCTCTGGCATAGCGGGCATGCAGTTGCAGCGGATTGCCGGGAAGGTCAGGCATGGCGCTTTGTTCGTGTTGCACCCGATTGATCAGCATGGGCAACAGATCTGCCAGCTCGGCCCGTAACGCTGGTTGATTGAGTTGTTTCAGGCTGTGCGCCAAGGAGTTAAAGCCTGCAGTGGGGCCGCTCTGTTGCCAGAAGTCGTAATGGCACATCAAGGCCATCCGTTCATCGTGCTCAGCCGTTAAGGTAAAGGCGCTTTCCACCAAGGTTTGTAAGAAGTGCAAGTAATGGAGCGCATCGCACCCCAATAGCCGGGTTTTGATGGCCCGGGTATAGAGGGTCGACAGCTTCTCATCGCTCATTTCAGAAACGCTATGGTTTCGGGCCTGTTTGACCAAGGTGCTCCAATTGCCGCGCTTGTAGATCTCCTCAAGGCTGATGTGAGGGTAAAACTTCAAAAAGTTCGCCAGCGTCAGCGGTAAATCACAATCCTGTGAGAAACGGCGGATCAGGCCTATGAGTCGCGAGGTATTGAGGGTCGCCTTCTTGATATTGTTCAGAATTAACTCTTGGGTCTGTTTTGAGAGCTCGATGCGGCAGCCCAAGGGGGCGTGAGGGAAGCCCTGTTTTATTTCGTGGCTGATTGCCTTATTGGTTTTACCCACCAGTGCCCGGAATTTCTGGGCAAAGTCATACTCCGCACGGGCATTGCCAACAAAATCCAACACGGTGCAGCACTCTTTATCGCTCGCCAGCCGCAGGCCCCGCCCTAATTGCTGCAAGAAGATGGTGAGGCTTTCCGTTGGCCGTAAAAACAGCAAGGTATCGACTTCCGGGATATCGACACCTTCGTTGAAGATATCCACCACGCAGAGAATATTGATAACGCCGGTACGCAAATCTTGTTGTTTACTATGGCGCTCGTCTCGGTTATCGCTGGTGAGAATGTCAGCCTTGATGCCCTTCAATAGAAATGCCTTGCGCATAAAATCGGCATGTTCACGGCTCACACAAAATGCCAGTGCTTTGATCTTGGTGATATCGGTGACGATCTCATAGAGGCTCTGGACTATCTTCTGTACCCGCTGCTGATTGTGGGTATAGATATTGGTGAGCTCAGTGATGTCATAACGGCCATTTTTCCAAGCCACTTGGCGCAAGTCAGTATCATCGTCGATACCAAAATATTGAAATGGGCAGAGGTGGCGACGATTGATGGCCTCTGGCAAACGGATTTCAGCTGCGATCACACCACAAAAGTCAGCGAGAATATCACCGCCATCATGGCGCTCTGGCGTTGCGGTCAATCCCAGTAGAATGTGAGGTTCAAAGGCGGCGAGCAAACCACGATAACTGGCCGCCGCAATATGGTGAACCTCATCTATGACGATGTAATCGAAATAGTCTGGGCTAAGACGCAAACTAGCCAGTTGGTTATTCAAGGATTGCACCGAGGCAAACAGTTGATGGTAGTGGGTTGGCACGGCGCCACCGACCAAGAGTTCACCAAAATTAGATTGCTTGAGCACACCGCGGTAAGAGGCCAATGCTTGGCGCAAGATCTCCTCTTTGTGGGCGACAAACAGAAACTTGGCGTCGGGTTTGGTTTTCAGAAAACGAGCGAAATCAAAGGCGGAGATCAGGGTTTTGCCCGTCCCGGTGGCCGCTACCACCAAGTTACGAAAGCGCTGGTGTAAAGAGCGCTCCATTGCCAGTTGCTCAAGGATCTCCTGTTGATGAGGAAATGGCGTGATATCAAAGAAATAGGCAGGACTATTTTTGTCCCCATCCCCACGGGCTTCTTGCAGCGCATGCTGTAATTTTGTACGGCTTTCGAGCTTGCCATCAAACAGCTCAAAATCATCTGATTCCCAATAGGTTTCAAAGGTACTCAGGGATTTCTCGATGATATGGGGGATCTCTTGCGAGGTGATTTTTAGGTTCCACTCCAAGCCACTGGTGAGGGCAGAATGAGAGAGGTTGGATGAACCTATATAGCCGGTATGAAAGCCCGTATTTCGGCAAAAGAGATAACTCTTGGCATGCAACCGCTCGCGCTGAGTGTTATAGCTGAGTTTGACTTCGGTGTTGGGCAGACTGGCTAAAAATTCGACCGCCTTGGCGTCGGTTGCTCCCATATAAGAGGTGGTAATCACTTTTAATTGGCGGCCGCTGCGGGTGAACTCCTCCAGCTCATGACGGAAAATACGGATGCCTGCCCATCTGATAAACGAGACCAGCCAGCAGATGCTATCTGCCGATAATATTTCTCGTTTAATCTCTGATTCCATCGATAGGCCCGCATTGCTGCCGCAGAACAGCTCACTTTGCGTTAGACCTGTCAGAGGGAAAACATCTTCGGCATATTGCTTTAAATTGGCTGAGATGGGGTTATCCAGCTGGTAGAGCGCCGTTAGGATTTTTCCCTGACTATCGATGAGGTTCTCGCCAATAAAGTCTGGGTCTTGTGTGCGATCCTTTAGCCAAAGCAATAACTGGTTAGCCAGTTCAATTTGCCGTTGCAGCTGATCCTCTCCAGTGACCGAACCCACCGCATATTCCAAAACACGACTCAGAAATCTGGATAACCAGACTGCCGCTTCGGCAGGTTCAAGCTGGCGTTCCCCTACGTAAAAGCGCTCGCGGTCGAGTCGAGATGTCAGCAGTTGAGTAATGAGCTGTTCATAAATACCGCATTGTTGCATCGCACACTGGCCTTGAACGTTGTACATGAGGGTGGCGAGAAGAGTATCATTTTTTCCAACCAAATCAGTAAGCTGTTGTCGCCTGTTACTCGTTTGAAAATCGCTCTGGTTTTCGGTAATACCGCTCGGCAGTGACAACCACAAGGAGGTGGTGATGGATCCGGTTTCTTACCTTTTTTCGGCTTATCTCAACTTGGTGCAGCAGCAGGTGACCGACATCTATGGCACCGAGGTCAAGGCGCTGGTGGTGGAGTATGAGGGGGAGCAAGTCCCCTTCTCTTATCAGCTCTGGCAGATCAAACAGAACAGCGTCTGTCGTCCCTATGAGCAGGATGTGCGGCGCTTTAGTCAGTGTACGGTCAAGGCAAGGGCGCTGTTTGGCAAGCTGTGCGATGAGTTATCGCGCCAGGATGACAGTAGCTGGCAGCTCCCTAAGTACCGCACCATGTACTGCTCGGCCGCCATCGGCTATCGCCCCATGATTGCTGAGATCGCCGATGCCAAGCAGAGCCCGGCGAAGCTCGCGGAGCGGGCCTGCAATCAGGCCATTCTGGCGGCCATGGAGAGCGAGGACGAAGCCCTGCTTGCCCAGCGCGACAAGGCCTGTGCCGCCGTGCGATAAGGCATATTCCTCTTATAAAAGAAATGGTTATGGATGATGGATGTGCGCTAAGGCACAGTCTCTGCCAAGGGAACTGGCTATGATGGGGCGCGATCACCACCACAGGGAGCAAGCATGATCAGCCATATCGACCATCTGGTATTGACGGTCAGCGACATAGAGCGGGCGGTGGGATTCTACAGCCGCGCCTTCAAGATGGAGCCCATTACCTTCGGGGCCGGGCGCCGGGCCCTGCGCTTTGGCAACCAGAAGATCAATCTGCAACTGCTGGGGGAGGAGCCGCGCAACCGGGCACAGGTGGGATCGGGGGATCTCTGCCTCATCACCCGCTGGCCCCTGGATCAGGTGATGGCCCAGCTTGAGAATCAGGGGGTCGAGATAGTGGAGGGGCCGGTGACGAAGAGCGGCGCCTGCGGCCCCATAGAATCTGTCTATTGCCTGGATCCGGATCAGAACCTTATCGAGATCAGCCGCTATCGCTGAGTCCCCTGACGCATCATGGCCGGTTTTCTTCCCCTTTGGCGAGAGCCCTGCGCAGTAGCGGGAGCAAGCTGAGCACCATGCCGGTGAAGAGCAGCAGATAGCCCAGGGGAAGCAGGGCAAAGGGCTCGTGCAAGAATCCCTGTGCATCCACTGTGGTGCCAAGCAGGTTGAAGGCCACAAAGCAGCCGAGCCCGGCCAGGAGCAGGAGGGCGCCTATGGTCGTTGTCATCTGGTTGTCCTCGTTCGCGTATGGAAGAGGGGTGAGGATGTCATGGCTGGGTGAAGTGGGCGTGAAGTGGCGCCGATATCACAGGCGATCGCCCTGATGAAAACCACCTCGACGCATCTAACACAACAGGGCAGCCATGGGCTGCCCTGTTGCTTTGGGGGATGTCACGGGTAATGGCGTGACTAGCAGACCCCTTGCGCCAGCATGGCGTCGGCCACCTTGACGAAGCCGGCGATGTTGGCGCCGCTTTCGTAGTTCACATGGCCGTCATCCTGGCCCTGATCCACCTGGCCATAACGTACACAGGTGGCGTGGATGCTGGTCATGATCCCCTTGAGGCGGGCGTCCACCTCCTCCCGGGTCCAGGAGAGGCGCTGGGCATTCTGACTCATCTCGAGGCCCGAGGTGGCGACCCCACCGGCGTTGGCGGCCTTGCCCGGGGCAAACAGCACCCTTGATTCGTGGAAGAGGCGGATGGCGGCGGCGCTGGAGGGCATGTTGGCCCCCTCGGCCACCAGCTGCACGCCGTTCGCGATCAGGGCGGCGGCATCCGATGCATCCAGCTCGTTCTGGGTGGCGCAGGGGAGGGCGACGTCGGTCGCCAGATGCCAGGGGGTACGACCAGTGAAGAACTCCAGCCCCAGCTCGTGGGCGTAATCCGCCACCCGCTTGCGCTGCTCGTTCTTGAGTTCCATCAATCGGGCCAGCTTCTCTGGGGTGAAGCCTTCAGGATCATAGACGGTGCCGCCGGAGTCGGAGGCGGTGATGACCCGGGCGCCGAGCGCCATCGCCTTCTCGATGGCGTACTGGGCCACGTTGCCCGAGCCCGACACCGAGACTCGCATGCCATCGAGGGACTGACCACGGTGGGCCAGCATGGCCTGGACGAAGTAGAGCAGGCCGTAGCCGGTGGCTTCCGGGCGGATCAGGCTGCCGCCAAAGGAGAGCCCCTTGCCGGTGAAGACGCACTCGGCGCTGTTGGTGAGCTTCTTCATCATGCCCGCCATGTAGCTCACCTCGCGCCCGCCCACCCCGATGTCACCGGCCGGCACGTCGGTGTTGGCACCCAGGTGGCGATAGAGCTCCAGCATCAGCGCCTGGCAGAAGCGCATCACTTCCCCCTCGCTCTTGCCCTTGGGATCGAAGTCGCTGCCCCCCTTGCCGCCCCCCATGGGCAGGGTGGTGAGGGCGTTCTTGAAGGTCTGCTCGAAGGCGAGGAATTTCAGCACCGAGAGATCCACCGAGGGGTGGAAGCGCATGCCCCCCTTGAAGGGGCCTATGGCGCTGTTGTGCTGGATGCGGTAGCCGCGGTTGACCCGCACCTGGCCCTGGTCATCCACCCAGCTCACCCGAAACTGGATGAGGCGCTCCGGCTCCACCAGCCGCTCCAGCAGGCCGTGTTGCAGGTAGCGGGGGTGACGTTCCACATAGGGCCAGATGGAGGCGACCACCTCGCTCACGGCCTGGATGAACTCCGGTTGGTGGGGGTTGCGGCTGGCCACCTGGGCCAGGAATGCCTCCTGAGAGAGGGAATGACTCATCTGTAACTCCTGTAATAAAGGGAAATTGGCCTCTTGCCAGAGAAGGGAACAGCTATGTCCTCCGTTTTATGTTCGATGTTGAAAGTGAATACGGATAAAAATTTGTTTCGCGGCGGCTATTACCGACAATGATGGCGATGACAAGGTTACATGGCTGAAACCAGGGTGATAATTCGCGCTGACTAAAATCTTTTTATGCATTTTTGGTCAATAAATAGCAAGTTTTAGTTCGCCTCTCTCTGTGGGTATCCTTCGACGCTCTCTGCGGCCCTTGGCCTGTCGCTCCAGGCGGGGCGTGGCGAGGCAGGGGAGAGGAGAGGAGGGCGAGAGCATGGGCAAGATGAAGGGGCCAATGAGCAAGGGGAGCCTTATCTGCGAGGCGGCATCCGCCGGGCGGCGCGTCTTCTTCGGGGCGGATAGCAGGATCCGGTGCACGGGGCGGGGCAAGGGATGGCGCAATATGCTACTGTAGCGGCGTTTTTTTGAAGAAAGGGCGGCCTTGCCCTTTTGAAGAGACTGATTGCAGGCGCTTTTGTTGATTCTTTTTGTAGATTCTTTTTTGTAGATGGACATGTATGCAGACCAACCCGACCATGACCTGGCTGACTCAGCCGACACTTCTTCTGAACTCCACGATCTGGCAGGTGACCCATGCTGGCCGATGAATCCATGCGCCTGAACAAGTACATCAGCGAGAGCGGCATCTGCTCCCGTCGCGAGGCCGACCGCTTCATCGAGCAGGGCCATGTCTACATCAACGGCAAGCGGGCCGGGATCGGCGATCAGGTGTTTGCCGGGGATCTGGTCAAGGTCAACGGTCAGGTGATAGAGGCGCGCGAAGCCGACAGCCTGGTCTTCATCGTGCTGAACAAGCCGGTGGGCATCGTCTCCACCACGGAGGCGGGAGAGAAGGACAACATCGTCGATTTCGTCAACCACAGCACCCGCATCTTCCCCATAGGGCGCCTCGACAAGGACTCCCAGGGGCTCATCTTCCTCACCAACCACGGGGATCTGGTGAACAAGATACTGCGGGCGGGCAACGATCACGAGAAAGAGTACCTGGTGACCGTCGACAAGCCGGTGACCGATGACTTTATCCGGGGCATGGGGGCCGGGGTGCCCATCCTCGGTGCCGTCACCAAGAAGTGCAAGGTGAAGAAAGAAGCGCCCTTCGTGTTTCGCATCACCCTGGTGCAGGGGCTCAATCGCCAGATCCGCCGCATGTGCGAGCACTTCGGCTTCGAGGTGACCAAGCTCGAGCGCATCCGCATCATGAACGTCAGCCTCAAGGGGCTGCCGGTGGGGGAGTGGCGCGATCTCACCGACGACGAGCTGATCGAGCTGTTCAAGCTCATTGAAGACTCCTCCTCCGAGGTGAAACCGGCCAAGGGGGAGAAGACCAAGACCCCGGCGGCGCAAACCGCCAAACCAGCCCAGGGCAAGAAGCCGCGCCGGGACGACGATCACGAGATTGGCGGGCGCCCCAATGTGCCGGGCCCGGAAGCCTTCGAGAAGAAGAGCCCCGCAGGCAAGGGCGGTGCGGGCAAGGGAGTCGCTGCTAAAGGCGCCGCTGGCAAGGGGGCCCCGGCCAAGGGAGGCAAGCCTGCCACTGCGGGCAAACCGCGCACCAACCAGGGTGGGCGGCAGAAGAAGGGGCGCTAAGGCGCCCCGTCACTCGCTTTTCAACCTGCTCAATACACCGGCCCTAGGCCGGTGTATTGCTTTGTGCCCTCTGGCCCCGTTGGCTGACAGGAGCCGCAGGCTGTCGCATCACGCGGGCGTAGTGGCGCGGATCCAGGCGCAGCACCATCAGGCTCATCAGCACCAAACCGCCGAGCTGCCACTGCCAGGCGCTGGCGAAGTCACCGCTCAGGTGGTGCAGGCGCGCCGCCACCCAGGGGCCTGTGGCCGCCAGGATGAAGCCGACCCCCTGCATCAGGGCGCTCAGGCTACCGGCGCGTCTGGGGTCTGGCAGGTGATCCAGCGCCATCACCATGATGAGGGAGAAGCTGCCGCCAAGGCCTGCGCCGCACAGCAGGCACCAGAGGATGGGGGCGGCCTCCGGGGCGAGCCAGAGGCCGCCAAAGCCCGCCACCTGCATCACAATGGCCAGCCCCATCCAGGGGCGTCTGTCCTCCTTGCGTGCCGCCAGCAGCGGCAGACCCAGGCCGCTGGCGGTCTGGGCCAGAGCCAGCCAGGCCACCAGCTCGCCCCCCTGCTGGGGGCTCCATCCCAGCGCCAGGTAGGCGGGGGCCAGCCAGGCCACGACTATGCCGTAGCCGCTGTTGATGATGCCAAAGCAGGCGATCAGCAGCCAGGCGCGGGGCAGCGCGATCAGCCGCTGCTCCCCTGATACGGGGGAGTGCGGCGCGGCGGCGGGCAGTCGCACCCGCCAGCCGAGCCAGAGCAGGGCCAGCAGCACCGGCAGGCTCCAGAGGGCCAGCGCCCGTGACCAGTCGAGGTGCAGGGCGACCCTGGGGGTGAGCACGGCGCCGAGCGCCCCGCCCCCCATCATGCAGGCGGAGAAGATCCCCATCACCAGGGGCACCTTGCCCGCGAACGTCCCCTTGATGAGGCCGGGCAGTGTCCCCTGCACCAGGGCCGACCCCAGCCCGCACAGGGCGGCGCTGACGATAAGCAGGGTACCGCTCGCGAGATCGAGGCGCAGGGCGCTGCCCAGCATCAGCAGCAACAGGGCCGCGCCGAGCAGGGGGCGCGGCCCGGCTTTGTCGAGCAGGGCCGGGGTGAGCAGGACGCCGACCCCGATCAGCAGCAGCGGCAGCAGGGTGACCCAGGCCAGCCTCTCCATGCCGAGGCCCAGCTGGGCGTCTATCTGCCCCGCCAGTGGGCCTATGGCGGTGAGGAAGGGGCGCAGGTTGATGCCAATGAGCACCACCAGCACCAGCAGGGCGCCGCTGCCGGAGGGGAGATGGCGCTTAACCATGGGACTGGGGGCCGTAGAGGGCGGCGGCCGGTATGGAGCTTGGCAACTTGATGAGGGGCAGGGGCGGCGGGCAGAGCGGCAGTCGCAGCCTGTGGTAACTGGCGCTGCTGTCAAAGCCGAAGGGGGCCGCATCTTCATTGTCGAAGGCGTAGTAGACGGCGCTGATGCCGTTCATCACCAGGGCGCAGAGGCACATGGGGCAGGGGTGGCCGCTGGCATAGACGATGGCGCCCGCAAGCGGGCCCTTGCGGCTCCCGTCCCGCAGCGCCTCCAGCTCGGCGTGACGGCTGGGATCCCCCGCCTCCAGCATGCGGTTGACGGCGCTCGCCACCAGCTGGTTGTCTCGCACCAAGAGGGCTGCGAAGGGGCGGCCCCCTTGCTGGCGGTGGGTCAGGGCCAGCTGCAGGGTCTGCTCCAGCCATGCCTGATGGCTGGGGGCCGAGACGGCACTGAGGGAGTTCACTGGGCGGGCACCGGACTGGGGAGGCTGTGACATGGGATCATCCTGGCAAAAGAGGGGGGTGACGGCAGCCTAACGGGCCCGCAAGTCATTTGGAAATTAAATGATAAAATGACTTTCAGTGATTTTATAAATGGAGAATCCCCCCATGGAGCGACCCTTGCTGGATCCCCACCTGCTGCAGAGCTTTGTCGCCATCGTCGAGACCGGCAGTTTTACCCGTGCCGGCGAGCGGATGCACCTGACCCAGTCCACCATCAGCCAGCAGATGCGCCGCCTCGAGCAGCAGCTCGGTTGCCCGCTGCTCGACCGATCCGGCCGCCAGGTGGTGACCACGGCCCAGGGGGAGACACTGCTCGGGCTGGCGCGCCGCATCCTGGGGCTGCTGGCCCGGGCGGGTGAGCGGGTCAGCGAGGCCAGCCTGCCGCTGCGGATCGGGGTGCCGGAGGATTTCGTCGCCGGCGCCATGACGGCTGTGCTGGCGACTTTCGCCCGGCAATACCCCGAGGTGAGGCTGGAGGTGCAAAGCGGTCTTAGCCACGTCCTGTGGCAGGCCTTCGAAGGGGGGGAGCTGGATCTGGCGCTGATCAAGCAGGGGCGGGGACAGGGGGATCCCATCGCCCGTTGGCGCGAGCCGCTGGCCTGGGTCGACAGCCGCGACTGGCCTGCCTGCGAGCGGGAGCCTGTTCCCCTGGTGGTGTTTCCGAGCGAAGGCCTCTATCGGCGCCAGATCACCGAATCCTTGGATGCCAGGGGGATCCCCTGGCGCATCGCCTACGTGAGTGCCAGCCTCGCCAGCCTGCAGGGGGCGGTGAGCGCGGGCATAGGGGTGAGCCTGCTGCCCGCCCGATTGCTGCAGCCCGATCAGGTGGCGCTGGTGGACTGGCCGGCGGTGCGCTCGGTGGAGCTGGCCCTGCACCTGGGGGCCGGGGAGAGTGAGCCCCTCAGCCGGCTCTGCGAAGCGCTGATCGCGCTCTGTGACGAGGTGATGGGGCCCAGGTAGGTACAAGCCAGGCCCGAGGCCTCAGGCCAGGGCTTGCCTCGGCACCACCGCGAGCCAGAGTTCCACCTCGCCGCTGCCGCTATCCGGGTCAAAGGCGTCGCCGTAGCGCTCAAAATCCGGCTGGTGGGCCGACTCGTAGCCTGAGTGCGCCAGCCACGCCAGCGCCTGCTGCCAGGTTTGGGGCAGGGCATCGACATGGCCCAGATGGCGAAAGACCGCATAGGTCTGGGGAGTGATCCGCATCCGGCCCAGGGTCTTGGGCAAGACCTCCAGCGCCGCGACTTCCACCGCGCACATATATTCGCACTCGGTGGCAGTGGCGGCGCAGATGACGCCGTAGGCGTGCTCCCCCAGTTGACCCGGCAGGGGGCCAAGGGCGCTGAAGTCGCGCCACTGGCCACCGAAGTCGCCGTGCTGGAAGCTGTGATGGCGGCGCAGGCCGCCAAGCAGCATGGCCTTGCCGGTTTCGAAGCGAACGGGTTCTGACATGGGGCCTCCTGGGTTGGAAGGGTGAAGGGACAGAGTCTAGGTGAACACGTCAGTGCGCCCGGCCTTCCTCGAGCTTGCGCTCATAGTCCCGGCGGACGATGGCGAGCGCCGCCAGGGCGAGATCAGGGGCAATCTGGTTGGTTTCCAGCAGTTCTATCAGATCCACCGCGAGTTTGACCTCGGGCGGTGCATTTTCCAGTGACATCTTGGTTTCTCATGGGGGCTGGGTGTGCGCCATTATAGCGCCGCGGGCCGTGAAGACACGCCCCGGGTGCCCGGGGCTTGAAGGGCTTCACATGTGCTGGCGCATCTCCTTGTCGAGCTCTTCGCGCAGGGCCATCAGTTTTTTGGCGTACTGTTGCAAGCTCAGATCCTGCTCGCTCACCGGCTGCCATTGGGGCACAGGGCTCGGCTTGCCGTGCTCGTCCATGGCCACGAAGATGATGATGCAGTGGGTGGTCTTGTGGCGCGCAGGGTCGGTGGGGTGGCGGCTGTAGACATCCACGGCCAGGTGCATGCTGGTGGTGCCTGTGTGGATCACCTTGGCGTGCACCTCCACCAGTTGGCCTATCTGGATGGGGCGCAAAAAGCGGATGCCCCCCACATAGACGGTGACGGCATAGCCGCCACACCAGCCGGCGGCGCAGGCGTAGCCGGCCTGATCGATCCACTTCATCACCATGCCGCCATGGACCTTGCCACCGAAGTTGACGTCGGCGGGTTCGGCGAGAAATTGCAGGGTCAGCTCGTGGGGTGGGGTCATATTGTTTCCTCGGTTCATTGCCGGTCACTCTTGCGGTAGGCCTCGGCCTGCTGGCAGGGAGGCAGGGATGACACATAGGGGCGTTCATTGCCGGTGCGCTGGCCGAGGCTGGCGTACTCCTGCTGGCAGCGGGTCGTCTTGCCCCCGGCCCTGGCGCAGGCATCGATGCGCTGCTGCCTGTCTTGAATCGTCTGTTGTTGCCGGGCGTTGTCACAGGCTCTGTCCAGCCCGGCCTGATGGGTGTTCCTGTCAGGGGTTGCGGCGAACAGGCCGCCCCAGAGGGTGCCGCCGAGCAGCAGTATGACCAGCTTCATCATGGGTTCTCTCCTTGTGTGGGGCGCCTCGCCATGCTCAGGGCTATGCCCCCCAGAATGCCCAGTGATGACAATAACAACCGCAGCGGTCAGGACTCATCCAACCAGAGTCGGCGGGTCAGCGGCACCAAACGGGGCGCGGGCATCCATTCACCTTGAGTTCAGCGGTGGCGGCCCAGCATGGCAGCTCATGCAAATGAGGAGGCCCCATGAAACAGATGCTGGAGCAATTGATGGGAGCTGGCAAGGGCTGGCTCAACGATGGCGGCGACACGCGCAAGGCCCAGATGAAGGGCATGGCCCAAGGGGGGCTGGCCGCCGGGGCCATGGCGCTGCTGCTTGGCAACAAGAAGATACGCAAGTACGGCACCAAGGTGGCGGCGGTGGGCGGGGCGGCCGCCCTCGGCGGGCTGGCCTACAAGCTCTACCAGGACTGGCAGCAGAACCAGAGTGCGCCAGCGGCCAGCACGCCCCATCCCCTCAACGAGCTGGCGGGCGCCGAACTGGATGCCCGCGCCAGCCTGCTGGTGCGCGCCATGGTTGCGGCGGCCCGGGCCGACGGCCACATCGACGGCAATGAGCGCCAGAAGATCCAGCAGTACCTGACCGAGCAGGGCCAACCCGACGCCGCCCGCTGGATTGACGCCGAGCTGGCCCGCCCGCTGGACCCGCAAGCCTTGGCCCGGGAAGTCACCGACATGGAGCAGGCCACCGAGGTCTATCTCGCCTCCCTGCTCGCGGTCGAGGTGGATCACTTCATGGAGCGCGGCTATCTCGACGAGCTGGCCCGCGCCCTGAAACTCGATGACAACCTGAAAACCAGCATAGAGCGCCAGGTGGCCCAGCTGGGGGCGCCGGGTTGAGCCCGCCCTGCCATCAGGATTGTCCACAAGGCCCCGTCATGGGGCCTTGTCGTTGGTGGTCTATTGATGGGGCGCGAGCTGCTGGTGGACCAGGGCCGCCAGCCGGGTGAGGGCGGCCTCCAGCGCCGGGCTCCAGGGATGGGCGCTGTTGAGGCGCAGGCAGTGGTTGTGCTGGCCCTGACTCGAGAACAGGGCCCCGGGGGCCAGTGAGAAACCGCTGGCCAGCGCCTGGGCATAGAGTGCCCGGCTATCGAGGCGCTCGTCGAATGTCAGCCAGAGGAAGTAGCCGCCATTCGGGGTCGAGATGCGCACCTGGTCCTGGAAGAGGCGCAGCAGGGCCGCCCGCATCTGCTGCTGGCGCTGGGCCAGGGTGTGGCGCAGGCGGCGAAAGTGGGCATCCACCCCGCCCTGGCGCAGCATGTCGGCGAGCGCCAGCTGGCTCGGCACATTGGTCGACAGGGTCGACATCAGTTGCAGCCGCTGGATGCGCTCGGCATGGGGTCCCGCCACCACCCAGCCGACCCGAAAGCCCGGCGCCAGGCACTTGGTCCAGGAGCCACACAGCAGGCTGTCGCCCCGGGCATCCCAGCGTTTGATGGGACTGGGGCGCTCGCGGCCAAAGTAGAGCTCGGCGTAGACGTCGTCCTCCACCAGGGGCACTTCATGGGCGTTGAGCAGCGCCATCAGCCCCTGCTTGTGGCCATCCGGCATGGTGTGGCCGAGCGGGTGCTGGACGTTGCCCATCAGCCAGCACGCCTTGATGGGGCGCTGGGCCAGGGCCTCGGTGAGCAGGGCAAGATCGATGCCCACCCCGGGGATCACCGGAATTTCCACCACCTTGAGCTGCAAGCGCTCTATGGCCTGCAGGGCGCCGTAGAAGGTGGGGGACTCCACCACCACCCAGTCCCCGGGCTCGGTCAGCACCTGCAGGCTTAAGGAGAGGGCCTCCATGGCGCCGGTGGTGATGATGATCTCCTGGGGATCCACCGCCAGGCCGTCGCTGGCGTAACGCTGGGCGATGGCGCGGCGCAGCGCCTCGTTGCCGGGGGGGAGGTCTGCCACAGTGCTGAAGGGGTCGAGGCGGCGCATGCAGCTCGCCAGTGCCCGGCCGAGCTGGGGATGGGGGAAGAGGGCGGGATCCGCCACCGCGAGCCCCAGCGGCACCAGCTCCCGGGACTTGCTCGCCTGCAACACCTCGAACACCAGATCGTTGATGTCCACCGAGCCGCTGTAGTGGGCCTGCTGGGCGGCGCTCGCCTGCAGCGGGGAGGTGGCGGCCTTGACGTAGTAGCCTGACTGGGGCCTGGCCAGGATGAGGCCGCGGCTCTCGAGCAACTGGTAGGCCTGCAGCACCGTCATGGGGCTGAGGTCATGGGTCTTGCAGCTCTGGCGGATGGAGGGGATGCGCTCCCCCGGCTGCCAGAGGCCGCTCTCTATCTGCTGCTGCAACAAGGCAGCCAGCTGACCGTAACGGGACATGGTGTGTCCTAACTGTTATAGGTGGATTTCACTATAACTGCATCTGTTATAGGTGTCATGGCGCGTGTTGTACTTAACGGGCGAAAACCTGTCTGTTAAATGCAACATAGAGAGTCATGCATGATAAGCCTGGATGATGTGGTCAGCCTCTCCCGAATACAGTTCGGCGCGACGGCGATGTTCCACTTTCTGTTTGTGCCCCTCACCCTGGGGCTGTCCTGGATCCTGGTGATCGCCGAATCCGCCTACGTGATGACCGGCAAGGTGATCTACAAGGACATCACCCGCTTCTGGGGCAAGCTGTTTGGCATCAACTTCGTCATGGGGGTCACTACGGGGATCACCCTGGAGTTCCAGTTCGGTACCAACTGGGCCTACTACTCCCACTACGTCGGCGACATCTTCGGCACCCCGCTGGCGGTGGAGGGGCTGATGGCCTTCTTCCTGGAGTCCACCCTGGTCGGTCTCTTCTTCTTCGGCTGGGACAAGCTCTCCCGGGGCCAGCACCTGCTGGTGACGGCGCTGGTGGCGCTCGGCTCCAACCTCTCCGCCCTCTGGATCCTCATCGCCAACGGCTGGATGCAGAACCCGGTCGGTGCCGAGTTCAACCCCATGACGATGCGCATGGAGCTGACCGACCTGGCCGCCGTGCTGTTCAACCCGGTGGCCCAGGTCAAGTTCGTCCACACTGTGGCGGCGGGCTATGTGGCCGCCTCCCTGTTCGTGATGGGGGTGAGCAGCTGGTATCTGCTGCGCCGCATGGAGGTGCGCTTCGCCCTGCGATCCTTCGCCATCGCCTCGGGCTTTGGTCTCGCCGCCATCCTCTCTGTCATCGTGCTCGGGGACGAGTCGGGCTATCGCACCGGGGAGGTGCAGAAGGTCAAGCTCGCCGCTATCGAGGCGGAGTGGCACACCGAGCCGGCGCCCGCCTCCTTCACCCTGTTCGGCCTGCCGGATCAGCGCGCCGAGACCACTCACGCTGCGGTCAAGATACCCTATCTGATGGGCATCATCGCCACCCGCTCCCTGGATGAGCAGGTGACGGGTTTGAAAGATCTGAAGGCGCAGCACGAGGTGCGCATTCGCAGCGGCATGCTTGCCCACGACGCCCTGGAGGCGCTGCGCTCAGACGGTAGCAATGCCGAGGCGAGAGCCACCTTCGAGCGCCACCGCGCGGATCTCGGCTACGGCCTGCTGCTGACCCCCTACGCCGCCGATATCGGCAAGGCGGACGAGGCGGCCATCGCCCGGGCGGTCGACGACTCCATCCCCCAGGTGGCGCCGCTTTTTTGGAGCTTCCGGCTGATGGTGGGGATAGGGGTGGTGCTGCTCGCGCTCTTTGCCGCCGCCTTCCTGCAGCTGTGCCGGGGCAAGCTGGTGCAATCCCCCCGTTTGCTCAAGGCGCTGTTCTGGAGCATACCGCTGCCCTGGGTTGCCATCGAGGCGGGCTGGTTCGTGGCGGAGTTCGGCCGCCAGCCCTGGACCATCAGCGACGTGCTGCCGGTGTCGGCGTCCGTCTCCTTGCTGCAACCGGGCCAACTCTGGTTCAGCCTGATCGCCATCTTCCTCATCTACAGCAGCCTGCTGGTGGTGGAGCTGTTCTTGTTGCGTCACGTGATCCGCAAAGGGCCCGCGAGCCTGCAGACGGGTCGTTATCAAGGTGAAGTGTTGAAAAACGGGAGTCCTGTCTGATGGATTACGAAACCCTGAAACTCATCTGGTGGGGGCTGGTGCTCTTCCTGCTCATCGGCTTCGTGGTGATGGACGGCTTCGATCTCGGGGTCGGCATGCTGCTCCCCGTGGTGGCCAAGAACGACGAGGAGCGGCGGGTGCTGCTCAACAGCGTGGGGCCCGTGTGGGAGGGTAACCAGGTGTGGCTCATTGCCGGTGCAGGTACCCTGTTCGCCGCCTGGCCCCTGGTCTATGCCGCCGCCTTCTCGGCGCTCTATGTGCCCTTCATGTTCCTGCTGTTCGGCCTCTTCCTGCGCCCGGTCGGCTTTGACTATCGCAGCAAGCTGCCTGACCCGCTCTGGCGCCGCTGGTGGGACAGGGCCCTGGTGATGGGGGCCCTGCTGCCGACCCTGGTGTTTGGCGCGACCCTGGGCTTTCTGTTGCAAGGCTTGCCGTTTCGCTTCGACTCGGCCCTTCGCATCCACTATGGCGCCTTCGATTTCAACTGGCCGCTGCTCTTCACCTGCATGGGCACGGCGCTGGCCCTGCTGATGCTGCACGGCGCCAGCTTCCTGCAGTGCAAGACTCAAGGGGTGATAGCCCAGCGCTGCGCCCGCCAGAGCCTCTGGCTCGGGCCCCTGGCGAGTATTCTCTTTGCCCTCGGCGGTTTCTGGCTCAGCCAGATGCGTGGTTACCGGATAGCCGGGATTGGGGATCTCAACAGCGCCCTGACGCCGCTGATGAAGGAGGTGACGGTGCTGCCTGCTGGCTGGTTTGGCAACTTCGTGGTGCACCCAGAGCTCTGGGCGGTGCCTGCCCTCGGCCTCTTGCTGCCGCTCTTGAGCACGCTGGCAAGCACCCTTGGCCGGGCGCGGCTGGCCATTCTCGCCAGCGGCGGTGCCTGCGCCGCCATGATGCTGACCGTGGCCATTGCTCTCTTCCCCTTCGTGCTGCCCTCGTCCCTGGATCCGTCGAGCAGCCTGACTCTGTGGGACGGCACCTCCAGCGAGGGTACCCTCTTCATCATGCTGGGCATAGTCGCGGTGCTGATGCCCATCAACATTGGCTACACCCTCTGGGTCTACTGGGTGGCACGGGGCAAGATGAGTACCGAGCAGGTGCGCGAGCAGGGCCATAGCCTCTACTAACACCGGAATTGAGGAGTCTTCGATATGTGGTATTTCACCTGGATACTGGGGCTGGGGTTTGCGCTGCTGTGCGGTCTGGTCAATCTGCTCTGGCTGGAGGCGCGCTGGGCCGCCGATGAGGATCTCAAGGAGTCTTGAGCCCCCCTGAAAAGGAGAAAGGCCGACACCAGGTGTCGGCCTTTTTGTTTTTTTGCGCGGCGGATTAGATTGCCAGCGCCAGTCTGGCCTCGCGCTTCTCGCTTGCATGGGTGAGGCCATAGGCCAGCAGCACTATGAGGGCCCCAATCCAGGGGGTGTGCATCAACCCCAAGTGCTCCACCACGAAACCGCCCACCACGGAGCCCAGCGCTATGCCGACGTTGAAGGCGGCGATGTTGAGGCCGGAGGCCACGTCCACGGCGTTCGGGGTATGGCGCTCGGCCTGTTTCACCACCAGCACCTGCAGCCCCGGCACGTTGCCAAACGCAAAGGCGCCCCACACCAGCACGGTGAGCACCGCCAGCACCGGATGGGGCGCGGTGAAGGTGAGCATCAGCAGGATGAGTGCCAGACCGCCAAACATCAGCTTCAAGGCGGGCAGCGGGCCCATCTTGTCCGCGAGCTTGCCGCCCCAGATGTTGCCGACGGCCACCGAGACCCCGTACACCAGCAGGATCAGGCTCACCGCATTGGCACCGAAGCCGCTCACCTGCTGCAAGATGGGGGCGAGGAAGGTAAAGGCGGTGAAGGCGCCGCCATAACCCAGGGCTGTCTTGGCGTAGACCATCAGCAGGGGCTTGTGGGTCAGTACCGAGAGCTGTTCACGAATACTGGAGGCCGTGCCTTTTGGCAGGTTGCTCGGGATGAGCAGCAGGCTGCCCAGCATGGCGATGAGGCCCAAGAGGCTGACCACCAGGAAGGTCTCGCGCCAGCCGAACTGCTGACCAATCCAGGTGCCGAGCGGCACGCCTGTCACCAGGGCGACAGTGAGGCCGCTGAACATGATGGCGATGGCGCTCGCCGCCTTCTCCCTGGCCACCAGACCGGTGGCGATGGTCGAGCCCACCGAGAAGAAGACCCCGTGGGCCAGGCCGGTGAGGATGCGGGCCACGATCAGGCTCTCATAACCGGGGGCCTGCCAGGCCAGCAGGTTGCCGGCGGTGAAGAGCGCCATCAGGCCCACCAGCAGCCACTTGCGTGGCAGCTTGCCGGTGAGCGCCGTGAGCACAGGGGCGCCGATGGCCACACCCAGGGCGTAGAGGCTGACCAGCAGGCCCGCCGAGGGGAGCGAGACATTGAGCTGCTCGGCTATGGTGGGGATCAGCCCCACGATCACAAATTCGGTGGTGCCGATCGCAAAGGCACTCAGGGTGAGGGCAAATAACGCCAGTGGCATACAAACTCCTTGGATAGTGGCTCCCGACGGGAGAATGGCGCCAGTATGCCGATGAGCTTTGTTGGCAAAAATGACGGCAACGTCAAATTACTTTTGTTTAATCAGCAGCAATGGGGCCGTGGAGTGGGGCAGTGGGAGTGGCTGAGGCTGCGCAGACAAGAGCGCGCCGTACAGCGCGAGTTGAGTGCAGAGGCAAAGCGCGTAGAAGCAAGGCGTACAGACCGAGCTGGGAACAAAGAGGAAAGGGGCGAGGGCAGGTTGCAGGGGAGGCAGTGGCGCACGGTATTGGAGGCAAAAAAGCGGAAGGCACAGTGCCTCCCACTTGGGTTCTCGTCGATGGTGTCGGGTTTTCTTTGCTCCCTTCTCCCCTTGCGGGAGAAGGGTTGGGGATGAGGGGGGAGGTAGCTTGCCCTCACCCTAACCCTCTCCCACAGGGAGAGGGGATAGCCCGTGGTTGCAATAGGCTTGAGGGTTGCCGCTATCCGCTGCCGAAGCAAGAGACCATGCCTCCCCTCCCGCTTAATCCCAATCTGGCGCAAAGTCCGGGTTGGCGCAGCGCTCGCCTCGATCCAGGGTGGCAATCTGTGCCATCTCCTCGGGGCTGAGGCGCACCTTGAGGGCGGCCAGGTTGGCGGCCAAGTTCTCCCGCTTGGTGGAGCTCGGGATCACCGTCATGCCCTGGGCCAGCAGCCAGGCCAGGGACACCTGGGCCGCCGAAACGCCGTGGCCCTTGCCGATCTCCATCAGCAGCGGCTCGGTGAGCACCTTGCCATAGGCCAGCGGCATATAGGCGGTGATGGCGATGCCGTGATCCTGGCAGAACTGAACCACCTTGCGGTTTTGCAGCAGGGGATGGATCTCCACCTGCTGGTGGGCGATGGCGCCCGGCCCCAGGATCTCGATGGCCTGCTGGAGCTGAGCCACGGTGAAGTTGGAAACCCCTATCTCCCGGGTCAGACCCCGGGCCTTGGCCTCGGCGAGCTGCTCCAGATAGACCGCCATCGGCACCTCATCCTTGGGGGAGGGCCAGTGAATGAGCGCCAGATCCAGATAGTCGGTGCGCAGCTTTTCCAGGCTCAGCTCCAGGCTCGGGATCACCTTGCCCGGGCCGAACTCGCTGATCCACACCTTGGTGGTCAGGTAGATATCCTGGCGGGGCACGCCGCTTTCGCTCATCAGTTGGCCCACTTCGGCCTCGTTGTCATAGATCTGGGCGGTATCGATATGGCGATAGCCGAGATCCAGCCCCTGCAGCAGGGAGTCGCGCAGGGGCTGATCCTTCAGGCGAAAGGTACCAAGACCCAGGTTGGGCATCTTCATCATCATAATCCTCAAGTTATTGTTTCTACGCTCAATATTGTATCGGCCCATCCTGCATCCAGGGCGGGCAGGGGCAGGCCGTCGCTGGATTCAGGCTAGTTGATAGCGGCGAATGCTGGTGCTGGCAAACCAGCCCCGAGTGTTGGCCACGAAGGCGAGAAAATGGGGCTGCTGCTGGTGGGCGCTGAGGGCTGCCTCGCTCTCCCACGCCTCGTGGATCATCCAGCCGTGGGGGCTCTCCAGGCTCTGGTGCAACTGGTAGCCCAGGCACCCGGGCTCTTGCCCGCTGGCGTTGACGAGCGGCACCAGGGCGGCGCGACACTCGGCGGCAAATTCAGGCTTGGCCTCAAGCTCGGCAATCACAATCAGGGGGGATGACATCTGCACCTCCTTGCTAAAACGACGGTCAGTATGCCCCCGGCAGACTGGGGGAAACAGGCCAGCAGCCGCAAAACACTATTGAGGAAAGAACAGCAATAGGGAGGGAGAACCCACACATTAGTATTTCGTTAGATCTATGGGCGTTGCGAATTCTTCGCCAGCGACTTCTTTAGTTAAGGCTTGCCCTGCAATGCAACTATTTCCATTGAAGGTCAATGTCGGACCATGGTGAAGCTCCCAGCCCTTGTTCATCAGTTCAGAGATCCGCATGCAAAAATCTTTATCATCAGGGCCAGTAATAAATCGATAGAGCTTCATAGGTAACGCCTTGATTTAAAATTGAAAGTAAAAATATGATTTCTCTGGAAGAAGAGGTCTGCTGCGCTGAGGGTTATCCCTCTGACCAGACCGCAAATTCGTTGCCGCTGGGTTCGACAAAGTGAAAGCGGCGGCCGCCGGGGAAGTCGAATAGCGGGCGGTTGAGGGTGCCGCCATGCTGGCTCACCTTGGCCTGGGTTGCCGCAATGTCGGCGCTGTAGAACACCAGCAGGGCGCCCCCCTGAGCCGTGTGGCTGCAGAGATCCGCGCGGTAGAAGCCGCCATCCAGCCCCTCCCCCTCAAAGGCGCAGTAGTCGGGGCCGTAGTCGGCGAACTGCCAGCCAAAGACGGCCTGAAAGAAGGCCTTGGTGGCGGCGAGGTCTCTGGCTGCAAATTCCACATAGTTCAGTTTTTCATGGGCCTTGGTCATGAGGGTCTCCTTGTCGATGTCGGCGGTTATGTCGGTTGTCAGCCTTGCTGGGTGCGGCGCGTGGAGTGCGCCAAGGCGTCCCAGGGGGTCAGCCTGAGCTGCTTGCGGCGCACCCAAACGATGATCCCCATCAGCAGACCGAACCCTATGCCGAACAGCAGGCTCTGGCGCAGGGCGAAGGCCGGGCTCACCTCATCTTGCCAGCCAAGGCACCACATCAACATCCCCCAGATGGCACCTGTTGGCAGACCAAAGGCAAGCAGGTTGACCAGAAAGCGTTCATAGTGGGGCGGTCTCAGCCGCAGGCCCAGCCTGCGCAGCAGTCGGAGCAAGGGGGGGGTGTAGTTGGCGTGCCACACGCCTTTGCTTTCAAGCTCCTGGTGGGCTGCCGCCAACCGATCTTCGAAGTTCATGATGTTTATCCTTGCGATGGCGTGGCGCCATACGGTGCCTTAATGGCGGCATTGTATCGACAAAGCGTGTTGGCGGTTTGCGCTGGCTATCACGTTATTTATCTGTGGAAATAAAGAATGTGGCACCCTGTCTGCCTTGCCAACCCAGGGCCATTGCGCCTATAAAGCCCCATGACTCTTGCCAGGACAACAACAATGAAGACCCATTCCGATGAACTGACCCTGTTCGTGGCCGTGGTGGAGGCGGGCAGCTTTCGCCAGGCGGCGGAGAACCTGGGGATGGACAATTCTGTGGTGAGCCGCGGCATCAAGCGCCTCGAAGAGAAGCTCGCCACCGTGCTGCTCAACCGCACCACGAGGCGGGTCAGTCTGACCGAGGAGGGGAGCTGGTTCTATCAGCGGGCGGTGAAGGTGTTGACCGAGATGAGCGAGGCGGAGAGCCATCTGCTGATGCGCCGGGAACAACCCGAAGGGGTGTTGAGGGTCGACGCCGCCACCCCCTTCATCCTGCACCGGCTGGTGCCCATCATAGGCGAGTTTCGCCGCCGCTACCCCGGCATAGAGCTGCAACTGCACAGCTCAGAGGGCTTCATCAATCTGATGGAGCGACGGGTGGACATGGCCATTCGCATCGGCGAGCTGACGGACTCCTCCCTGCGCGCCCTGCCGCTCGGGCGATCCAAGCTGCGGCTGCTGGCGTCCCCGGACTATCTTGCGGAGCGGGGCACCCCGCGCCAGCCGGCTGACTTGCTGTCAGGTCACGAGCTGCTCGGCTTTTTGCACCCCGATCACCTCAACCACTGGCCCCTGCTCAGCACAGAGCAGGGGGATCGCTTTGCCATCACCCCCAGCCTGCGTGCCAGCAGCGGCGAGACCCTGCGCCAGCTGGCGCTCAGAGGGCAGGGGATCGTCTGCCTGTCGGACTTCATGACGGGGGAGGACAGGGCGATCGGCGCCCTGGTGGAGGTGCTGGCCCGCAGCAACAGCGGCGCCTCGCGCCCCATCAACGGGGTCTTCTACTCCGATGCCCAGCGGGACATCCGGCTGCGGGTCTGGCTCGATTTCCTCAAAGAGCAGCTCGGCGCCGAGGCGTTGTAGAGGGCATGTCGACAGTGCCAACCCCCTCCACGAGAGGAGGGGGCATTTTCTCCCACCCCTTGGCAAGGGGTGGGGGCCGAGGCTTGCGAGCGCCAATAATAAAGAGGCCGACATCGCTGTCGGCCTCTTTGTATTTTCATCTCGGAAAGATGTCGGTTGCCCGATTAATCCTCTTCGGCCCAGCGGCGTGAGCGTTCCACCGCCTTCTGCCAGCCGTGGTAGAGCTTGTTGCGCTCTTCGTGGCTCATCTGCGGGATGAATTCCCTGTCCACGCTGAACTTGTCTTCCAGCTCGTCCGAGCTCTTCCAGAAGCCGACGGCCAGACCTGCCAGGAAGGCGGCGCCCATGGCGGTGGTCTCGATGCGGGTCGGACGCACCACAGGGGTGTGCATCATGTCGGACTGGAACTGCATCAGGAAATCGTTGGCTACCGCACCGCCGTCTACCTTGAGCGCCGCGAGCTTGATGCCGGAGTCCTGCTGCATGGCATCCAGCACGTCGCGGCTCTGGTAGGCGATGGACTCCAGCGCGGCACGGATGATGTGGTTGCGGTTGGCGCCACGGGTCAGGCCGACCATGGTGCCGCGAGCATACGGGTCCCAGTAGGGCGCGCCCAGACCGACGAAGGCAGGGACCAGGTAGACGCCGTTGGTGTCACCCACCTTGGAGGCGAAGTAGTCGGTATCGCGGGCATCGTGGATGAGTTTCAGCTCGTCACGCAGCCACTGCACGGTGGCGCCGCCCATAAAGACAGCCCCTTCCAGCGCGTAGTTCACTTCCCCTTTCGGGCCGATGGCGACCGTGGTCAGCAGGCCGTTGCTGGAGCGAACCGGCTCTGTGCCGGTGTTCATCAGCAGGAAGCAGCCGGTGCCATAGGTGTTCTTGGCCATCCCTTTTTCGAAGCAGAGCTGGCCGAACAGGGCAGACTGCTGGTCACCGGCAATGCCGGCGATGGGGATGCGGGAGCCGCCGCCACGGGTGGTGTAGCCGTAGACCTCGGAGGAGGGCTTGACCTCTGGCAGCATGGAGGCGGGGATGCCCAGCTCGTCCAGCATGCGCTCGTCCCACTTCAGATCGCGGATGTTGTAGAGCATGGTGCGCGACGCGTTGGTCGGGTCGGTGACGTGTACCTCGCCGTTGGTCATCTTCCACACCAGCCAGGTGTCTATGGTGCCGAACAGCAGCTCGCCGTTCATCGCCTTCTCGCGAGCCCCTTCCACGTTGTCCAGGATCCACTTCACCTTGGTGCCGGAGAAGTAGGCGTCCAGCACCAGGCCGGTGTTCTCGCGCACGTACTCTTCCAGGCCGCGGGCCTTGAGCTCTTCACAGATGGCCGCGGTGCGGCGGCACTGCCAGACGATGGCGTTGTAGATGGGTTTGCCGGTGGCTTTCTCCCACACCACTGTCGTTTCACGCTGGTTGGTGATGCCGATGGCGGCGATCTGCTCGCTGTGCAGGCCGCTCTTGGCCAGCACCTCGGTGAAGACGGAGGACTGGGTCGCCCAGATCTCCATGGGGTCGTGCTCGACCCAGCCCGCCTTGGGGTAGTGCTGGGTGAATTCGCGCTGTGAGGTCGCGACTATGTTGGCATCCTGATCGAACACTATGGCACGGGAGGAGGTGGTACCTTGATCCAGCGCGACGACGTATTTCTTTTCAGCAGACATGATGTTCTCCACGTTCTTATTTTCCACGTAAGGGACCGCTCTTAGGCGGCGGCCTCTTCTTTATTGGACAGCTTGGCGGCTTCTTCGGTCACGACACGGTTGCCCGGGACGCAGGGAGCCAGCACTTTCACATACAGGGCGGTACCCAGCTGGGCGCCGACGATGGGGCCGAGGATGGGGACCCAGAAGTAGGGGTTGTCACGACCGCCGGTCAGGGCCACATCGCCCCAGCCAGCAAAGAAGGCGAACAGTTTGGGACCAAAGTCACGGGCCGGGTTCATGGCAAAGCCGGTCAGGGGGCCGAGGGAGGCGCCAATCACCGCGATCAGTATGCCGATCAGCAGGGCGGCGGCGAAGCCTTTGGGGGCGCCGTTGTTGTTGTCACCCAGGGCCATGATGCCCAGCATCAGGACGGCGGTGATCACCAGCTCGACCGCGAACGCCTGCATGTTGCTGAGCAGGGCATTGGGGTAGGTCGAGAAGATGCCGGCGGTGCCGAGGCTCTCTACGCTGCCGCGCACCACGTTGTGGGTCAGTTCCCACTGGGTGAAGAGGTTGCCATAGAGGAAGTAGACCAGGGCGGCGGAGGCGAAGGCACCCGCTATCTGGGCGATGATGAAGGGCACCACCTTGCGCTTGTCGAAGCCGCAGAAGGTCATCAGCGCCAGGGTCACGGCCGGGTTCAAGTGGGCGCCAGAGATGCCGCCGGTCACGTAGATGGCGATGGCAACTCCCAGGCCCCAGGTAATGGAGATTTCCCATTGCCCGAAGTTGGCGCCAGCCAGCACCAGGGCGGCCACACAACCGACGCCGAAGAAGATCAGCAGGCCGGTGCCGATAAACTCGGCGATGCACTCGCCGAGCAGGGTATTGGGTCTTTGTATGCTCATAGTTGTTATTCCTTATATCCACCCAGAGTAGGTTTGATGTTCCGTTTCGTTATCTTGCATTCCCATTTATTGCGTCCGAAAACGTTTCTTCTTGTTATTTGAGCTGACGCAAACGTTATGCTCGTTTGCGCTCGTTCTTGGACGAGAGAGAAAATAAACCTTCTGTGCCAATTCACCAGACCCCCGCCACCGGAAATGTGGACAAGATCCCATTCATTGCTAAGAAAATGTGACGAAAAGCAACTGTTAGCGGTGTTAATACTCCTTAGTGGGTATCCGTATTCCTTGCCCTGCAAGGGCTGGAGGCCGATGAGCGATCACTCACCAGGTGATATTTTCTGTAATAAAACTGCAATAATTCAGCCTTCATCACAGATTGAATGTTCACATGTGAGCACAATAGGCTCGCTTGCGAATAAGGACTCATCTGGTCGCATGCATTATCGGGGCACCCTCAACCGCCCATAACAACAATAAGGAAGCAGAACATGCTTAGTCTCTTCAGGCCTGCACCCCACATAGATCGGCTACCGGCCGACAAGGTGGATCCCTTCTACAAACGCATGCGCTGGCAGGTGTTTTTCGGGATCTTCTTCGGTTATGCCGGCTACTACCTGGTGCGCAAGAACTTCAGTCTGGCGATGCCCTACCTGATCGAGCAGGGCTTCTCCCGCGGTGATCTGGGCCTGGCCCTCTCCGGCGTCTCCATCGCCTATGGCCTCTCCAAGTTCCTGATGGGGAACGTCTCTGACCGCTCCAACGCGCGCTACTTCCTCTCCGCCGGCCTGCTGCTCTCGGCCGGTATCATGTTCATGATGGGGACTGTGCACTGGGCGACCTCCAGCATCGCCATCATGTTCGTGCTCTTGTTCCTGAACGGTTGGGTTCAGGGCATGGGCTGGCCGCCCTGCGGTCGCACCATGGTGCACTGGTGGTCACAGAAGGAGCGTGGCGAAGTGGTCGCGGTCTGGAACGTGGCGCACAACGTGGGCGGCGGCATGATAGGTCCGCTGTTCATCCTCGGCATGGGCTGGTTCAACGACTGGCGCAGTGCCTTCTATGTGCCGGCTGCCGCGGCGGCCGCCATCGCGGTCATCGCCTTCTTCGTGATGCGCGACACCCCGCAATCCGTGGGTCTGCCTCCCATCGAGGAGTACAAGGACGACTATCCGAAGGACTATGACGCCAGCCACGAGCAGGAGTTTTCCGCCAAGGAGATCTTCGTCAAGTACGTGCTGCACAACAAACTGCTGTGGTACATCGCCATTGCCAACGCCTTCGTCTACCTCATTCGTTACGGTGTGCTGGACTGGGCTCCGACCTACCTGAAAGAAGCCAAAGACTTCAGCGTGGATCACTCCTCCTGGGCTTACTTCCTGTATGAGTGGGCCGGTATTCCGGGCACCCTGCTGTGCGGCTGGATCTCTGACAAGCTGTTCCAGGGCCGCCGCGCCCCGGCCGGCATCCTCTTCATGGTGCTGGTGACCCTGGCCGTGCTGGTTTACTGGCTCAACCCGGCGGGCAACCCCACCGTCGACATGCTGGCGCTGGTGGCCATCGGCTTCCTCATCTACGGCCCCGTCATGCTGATAGGTCTCTATGCGCTGGAGCTGGCGCCGAAGAAAGCAGCCGGTACTGCGGCAGGCTTCACCGGTCTGTTCGGTTATCTGGGCGGCGCGGTCGCGGCCAACGCCATGCTGGGCTACACCGTTGACCACTTCGGCTGGGATGGCGGTTTCATGGTGCTGACCGCATCTTGCGTGCTCTCCATAGTGCTGCTGGCAATGACCCTCAAGCACGAGAACATCGCCGTCGCTGCCAAGAAGGCCGCTGCCGACAAGGCATAAAACGTGATCCTGCCCTTATCAGTCCGAAAAGGGATAGGGTACACTGCCAAAGGCCCCGCAATGCCGGGGCCTTTTTTCGTCTCTCAAGCGGAGTGCAAGCGTGAAGCAAACCCAACGACATCTGGAGATCCTGGACGTTCTGACAAGGCAGGGCTTTGTCTCGACCGACGATCTGGTGACCCATTTTGACGTCAGCCCCCAGACCATTCGCCGGGATCTCAACGATCTCGCCGAGCAGAACAAGATAAGGCGCCATCACGGCGGGGCCTCATTGCATTCGAGTACCGTCAATACCGCCTACAGCGCCCGCAAGGTGATGCAGCTCAAGGAGAAGGAGCGCATCGCTCGCGAGGTGGCCGCTAATATTCCGGACGGCTCGTCGCTCTTCATCGACATCGGCACCACCACGGAAGCCATCGCCCGTGCCCTGCTGGACCACAGGGAGCTGCGCGTGGTCACCAACAACCTCAACGTCGCCAGCATACTCACCGCCAAGGATGACTTCACCGTCATCATCGCCGGTGGCGAGATCCGCAACCGGGACGGGGGCATCGTCGGGGAGGCAACCCGTGACTTCATCGGTCAGTTTCGCATGGACTATGGCGTCATCGGGATTTCGGGGATCGACAACGATGGCTCCTTGCTCGATTTCGACTACCACGAGGTGAAGATAGCCCAGGCCATCATCGCCCACTCCCGCCAGGTGTTCCTGGCCGCCGACCACACCAAGTTCGGGCGCAATGCCATGGTCAACCTCGGCAACCTCAACCAGATCCACGCCCTGTTCACGGATCAGGAGCCGCCGGAGAAGCTGATGCGACTGATGTCCCAGCATCAGATAGCCTGCCACATCTGCTGAGTCTCCCCACGCCGCACTAGCATCAGGCCGCCGTCAGGCGGCCGCTTTCTTGCTGCTCTCTCACGGGGCCTTCCCCATGCGGGGCGCCTTGCCCCTGCAACCTCTCTCCTTCTGTCCCTGTGGCGCCGTCTTGGTCGGCCGCTGCCTGCTTGAGCTAAAAACAACGGCTCTCCTCTCGTCCCAGGTGGTTTGCCTCTGGTCAATCTCAGCTTCAGGGCCGGGCTCCTTCGGCCTCGGCCAGTCGCGCCCGCATCCGTTGAGGCAGCTTGGTCCCGGGCAGTAGGGGCTATGGCGAGGGCTTGGGGTGGCACTTTGTCACCGATCGGCAGCATTTTTAGCATTGTCAGAACAATCGCGATCACATTTCTCTCACGAAATGTTCGTTTATTGGTTTTTCATGTTCTAATATGAGCGAAATCAAACATTGCCGGCATGGCGAACACAAAATAAGAAAGTAGGTGAACATGAGCGAACATTATGATCTGGTCGTCGTCGGCGGCGGCATCAACGGGGTCGGCATTGCGGCGGATGCGGCGGGGCGGGGGCTGAAGGTGGCGTTGTTCGAGGCGCAGGATCTCGCCTCGGCCACCTCGTCCAACTCCAGCAAGCTGATCCACGGCGGCTTGCGCTATCTCGAACATTACGAATTCAGGCTGGTGAAAGAGGCGCTGGCGGAGCGGGAGGTGCTGCTCGGCATGGCGCCGCACATCGCCCGTCCCATGCGCTTCCGGCTGCCGCACCGCCCGCACCTGCGCCCGGCCTGGATGATCCGTGCCGGCCTCTTCCTCTACGACAACCTGGCCAAGCGCGACAAGCTCAAGGGGAGCTGCGGCCTGCGCTTCCTGCCGCAAGATGGCCTCAAGAGCGGCATCAACAAGGGGTTCGAGTACTCGGACGCCTGGGTCGACGACGCCCGCCTGGTGGTGCTCAACGCCATGATGGCCCGGGACAAGGGCGCCGACGTGCAGACCCGCACCCGCTGCGTCAAGGCGGTGCGCGGATCCAAGCACTGGACCCTGACCCTGGAGCGGGAAGGGGGCGAGCAGTTCAACGTCACCTGCCGTGGCCTGGTCAATGCGGCCGGTCCCTGGGTCAAGACCTTCTATGACGAGAGCCTGCACGAGAAATCCCCCCGTGGCATTCGCCTCATCAAGGGCAGCCACATCATAGTGCCGCGCATCCATGAGCGCGAAGAGGCCTATATCCTGCAAAACGAGGACAACCGCATCGTCTTCGTCATTCCCTACCAGCAGGACTACTCCCTCATCGGCACCACGGACGTGGAGCACCATGGCAGCCCGCGGGAGGCCAAGATCAGCGAGGCCGAAATCAGCTACCTGTGCAAGGTGGTCAACGCCCACTTCACCCGCCAGATTGCCCCCTCCGAGGTCATCTGGACCTATGCCGGGGTGCGGCCGCTCTGCGATGACGAGTCCGACTCTCCCCAGGCGGTGACCCGCGACTACACCCTTGAGCTCTCCGGCGAATCCGATGGGGCGCCGCTCTTGTCGGTGTTTGGCGGCAAGCTCACCACCTATCGCAAGCTGGCCCAGGCTGCCTGCAACAAGCTCAAGCCCTGGTTCAGCCAGATGGGGGATGACTGGACGGCCAGCAGCCGTCTGCCCGGTGGCGAGTTCGACTGCTCCACCACAGAGCTGGCTCGCGCCTATATGCTCGAATTCGACTGGCTGGACGAGCGCAACGCCCGTCGCATCGCCGAGGCCTATGGCAGTCATGCCCGTCTCTGGCTGCACGAGGAGCGCGGCCAGCACTTTGGTGCCGGGCTGTACGAGTCGGAAGTGCGCTATCTGATCAGCCGCGAGTGGGCCCATTCGATGGAAGACATACTGTGGCGCCGCAGCAAGCTGGGGCTGCGCCTCTCCGAGGCCGAGCAGCAGCAACTGCAGGCCTGGCTGGAGCAACACCATCACGCCCTGCCCAAGGCTAGCTGATGACAAGGCGGGCGGCCCTGGCCGCCCGCCGTTAAACTGCAATAAACCTCTGCTATAACAACTACCTACATCCAATAAACAATAACAAAGAGCCGCTTTTATGAAACAACCTCACCTCTCCCTGGTGGCCCTCGGCCTCGGGGTTGTCCTCGCATTGCCCGCCCTGGCCGCGGATGACGGCAAGATAGTGATCGCCCACCGTGGCGCCTCCGGCTATCTGCCCGAGCACACCCTGGAGTCCAAGGCCCTGGCCTATGGCATGGGGGCCGATTACCTGGAGCAGGATCTGGTGATGACCAGGGATGACCAGCTGGTGGTGATGCACGATCACTTCCTCGACGGCATCACGGACGTGGCGACACGCTTCCCCGGCCGCGCCCGCGCCGATGGCCGCTACTACGTGGTGGACTTCACCCTGGCCGAGGTGCGCTCCCTGCGCATGACGGAGCCCTTCCAGCTGGTGGAGGGCAAGCAGGTGCCCGTCTATCCGGCCCGCTTCCCGCTGTGGAAGTCCGACTTCAAGATCCACACCTTCCAGGAAGAGATAGAGATGATCCAGGGGCTCAACAAGAGCACCGGCAAGAACATCGGCATCTATCCGGAGATCAAGGCCCCCTGGCTGTTCCGCCACGAGGGCAAGGACATTTCGAAAGCCGTGCTTACCGTGCTCAAGGAGTACGGCTACACCGGCAAGAGTGACAAGATCTATCTGCAGAGCTTCGACGTGGACGAGCTCAAACGCATCGACACCGAGCTGATGCCGGCGCTGGGCATGGACCTGAAGCTGGTGCAGCTGATGGCGGAGACCGACTGGAACGAGACCATGGTCTACGACGCCAAGGGCAAGGCGACCCCCTACGACTATGGCTGGATGTTCAAGCCGGGTGCCATGAAGACCATAGCCGGCTACGCCGACGGCATAGGTCCCTGGAAGCCCATGGTGGTCACCGAGCCGGGTACCTCGGGCAAGCCGGTGTTCACCGCCATGGTGAAGGAGGCCCACGCCGCCGGTCTCAAGGTGCATCCTTATACCTTCCGCCAGGATGAGGGGCAGATCCCGGCCTATGCGAAAGACTTCACCGACCTGCTCAACATCTTCCTCTATCAGGCGGATGTGGACGGGGTGTTCAGCGACTTCCCCGACAAGGCGGTGGCGGTCATCAAGGCGCACGGCAAATAATAAAAGAAGAGCAACACGGGAACGCAAGCGGGGCCAGGTGCCCCGCTTTTTTATGGCGGCAGGCCGGCAAAGGAGTGATGAGGTATAGGGTGTAATTATTTGTTTACGTTTTTCATGGTGCAGTGGGTCTCTCACACGCTACTTTCTGGCTGTTTTGGTCACGACAGTGGTCGTTAATCCATCTATTGATGCACTGCACCGCTAGTTTCACTTGATTGTTTGTTTTTCCTTGGTAAGGTGAGGGCGGTTGCGTAACAAAGCGCTGACTTGTGTAAACTAATAAATACACCTTGGCGCAATTGGCTTAAATACAGTAGAGAGAATGAGAAAATGCAAAGAGATCCCCTGAACAACATCCATATCCAGTCCGAACAAGTGATGATCACGCCTGCCCAGCTCAAGGAGAAGCTGCCCATCTCCGACAAGGCGCTGGCATTCGTGCAAGGGGCCCGCACTACCATAGCCGACATCATCCACCGCCGGGATCACCGCCTGCTGGTGATCTGTGGTCCCTGCTCCATCCACGACATGGACGCCGCCAAAGAGTACGCAACCAGACTCAAAGCGCTGCATGATGCCTACCAGGACTCTCTCTACATTGTCATGCGGGTCTACTTTGAGAAGCCACGCACCACTGTCGGCTGGAAGGGCTTTATCAACGATCCGAATCTGGACGGCACCTTCGACGTTGAGCTGGGGCTGCACCGCGCCCGCGAGCTGCTCTGCTGGCTGGCTGAGCTGGAGTTGCCGCTCGCAACCGAGGCGCTGGATCCCATCAGCCCCCAATACCTGGCTGAGCTCTTCTCCTGGTCGGCCATAGGCGCCCGTACCACAGAATCCCAGACCCACAGGGAGATGGCTTCCGGCCTCTCCATGCCGGTCGGCTTCAAGAACGGCACCGACGGTAACCTCGGCACCGCCATCAACGCATTGCAGGCGGCCTCCAGCCCCCACGCCTTCATGGGGATCAACCAGCAGGGCCAGGTTGCCTTGCTGCAGACCCAGGGCAACCCGGACGGCCACGTGATCCTGCGCGGTGGCAAGCACCCGAACTACGATTCGGTCAATGTGTCGCTGGCGGAAGAGGCGCTGGAGAAGGCGGGCCTGCTGCCCGGCCTGGTGGTGGATTGTAGCCACGGCAACTCCAGCAAGGATCACCGCCTGCAACCCAAGGTGGCGGACAACGTCATCCACCAGATCCAGGAGGGCAACCGCTCCATCATAGGGGTGATGCTCGAATCCAACCTGTTCGAGGGCAACCAGTCCAGCGAGCAGCCCAAGTGCGAGATGCGCTACGGCGTCTCCATCACAGATGCCTGCATCGACTGGGAGACCACGGCGGACCTGCTGGCCCGCTGCCACAGCCAGCTGGCGGTGCCGCTCAAGAGCAGAACCGCGCTGTAAGTCGTGGTATCTTGTCGTAACTGATTGAACCATAGAGGTATCACTGCCTACGCAGTGATACCTTGTTGCCTCTTGAATCACAGGGCGCCGCCGCCTGCGGCGCCGGCAGGGACTGGATATGGCTGAAGAGTTGAATGTCCTCAGGGACAAGATAGATGCGGTGGACAGGCAGCTGATTGATCTGCTGGCCGCCCGTCTGGCCCTGGTGGGGGAAGTGGGTGAGGTAAAGAGCCGGCACGGCCTGCCCATCTATGCACCGGACAGGGAGGCGAGCATGCTGGCCCGCCGCCGGGCAGAGGCCGAACTGCTGGGGGTGCCCGGGGATCTCATCGAGGATGTGCTGCGCCGGGTGATGCGCGAATCCTATATTCTGGAATCCGCCAGTGAAAAGGAGCACCACTTCAAGTGCATGAAGCCGGATCTTGGCAAGGTGGTCATCATCGGCGGCCAGGGTCAGCTTGGCCGCCTGTTCGGCCAGATGTTCGGCCTCTCCGGCTACCGGGTCGAGACCCTGGAGCAGGGGGACTGGCCGCGCGCCGACGAGATCCTTAGCCGTGCGGGGCTAGTGATGGTGGCGGTGCCCATCGACATCACCTGCCAGATCATCGACCGGCTCGGCAACTTGCCCGCCCACTGCCTGCTGGTGGATGTGACCAGCGTGAAAGCGGCGCCGCTCGAACACATGCTGGCGGTGCACCAGGGGCCTGTGCTGGGGCTGCACCCCATGTTCGGGCCGGATGTGGCGAGCCTTGCCAAGCAGGTGATCGTCTGCTGCCAGGGCCGCGACCCTGCCGCCAGCCAGTGGCTGCTGGATCAGATGACCATCTGGGGCGCACGGCTGCAGCAGGTGGAGGCCAAGGCCCACGACGAGGCCATGACCCTCATTCAGGCGCTGCGCCACTTCGCCACCTTCGCCTACGGCTGGCACCTCTCCCGGGAGCAGGCCAACATCGACCGACTGCTGGCCTTGAGCTCCCCCATCTACCGGCTGGAGCTCGCCATGGTGGGGCGGCTGTTTGCCCAGGATCCCCACCTCTATGCCGACATTATCCTCTCGTCACCGCAGAATCTGGCGATGATCCGCCGCTACTACCAGAACTTCGGCGAGGCGCTGGGTCTGCTGGAGCGAGGGGACAGGGAGGGTTTCATCGAGGCCTTCTCGCAAGTTTCCGGCTTCTTCGGCGAACATGCCGACGAGTTCCTGCGCGAGAGCCGCACCCTGCTGGCCCAGGCCAACGACCGTCGTCACCATGGTTGACGGCACGCATCCATAACAAAGGGGCCGCTTGGCCCCTTTTTTCATGCTGGTCAGGCTGAGGCCCGGCTACTCGGCGGATGGCAGCCGCAGATCGGCGCCATCCCAACCGAGCGGCAGGGTGAGCAACTGATCGATGAGCTCCCGACGATCGGATTTTTCCAGATAGGCGAGGTAGAGCGGGCGGCTCAGCGCCTGCCCCCCTTCCACCAGGTGCAGTTGTCCCTGCTCCAGGAAGGGGCTCACCATACGCCGCGGCAGATAGGCGGCGCCCCCATTGGCCAGCACGAACTGCAGCGCCATGCTGGCAGAGCTCGAGTGCAGTACCGGGGTCTTCTGCAGGCTCTGCAACCGGCTCGAGGGCGGCTCGAAACTGGTGCCCCAGTCGAGGTGAATATGGGGCATCTGCATCAGGCTGTCGGCGTTGGCGGCAGGCTCCCGGCTCACCAGCTCGAACACCAGCTCGCCTATGGGGTGCAGGGCTATCTCGTCTATCTTGGTCGGCTCGGAGAGCAGGGCGAGATCGAGGGAGCGCTCGAGCAACTGGCGGCACAGGTGCTCGCGGGAGGCGGTCTCGAGCCGCACCGCGAGGCCGGGGGCCAGGGCATAGACGTGGTTGAGCCAGTCATTGAAGTCGAGCTCCCAGAACACCGCGGGTGCACCTATGGCGAGCTGCTGACTGAAACCGGGGGAGAGGGCCACGTCCTGCTTGGCGCGGCCCAGGGTATGCAAGATGGCGTCTGCGTAAGGCAGCAGACGCTCACCGGAGGCGGTCAGACGGATATTGTTGCGATGGCGGGCAAACAGGCTGACCCCGAGTTGTTGCTCGAGCTGGCGGATCCGAAAGCTGACCGCCGACTGGGTCAGGTAGAGATTCTCGGCAGCCCGGCCAAAGTGCCGGGTCTTGCTGACCTCGATGAAGGTCCGAAGCAGCTCGGTATCCATTAATCGAGGGACTCGTCGCTGCCACCGCCGCCACCGCCCTCAAAGCTGCCGCCCGCATCCTCATTGGCGCCACCCGCGACTGTGCACAGACGGTGCACCCGCTTGGGACCAATCACCTTCAGGTACTTGAACCATACCTTGGCGTGGGGGTTGCTGCCGGCTGCGCCAGACTTGACCTGCTCGATGAAGGCGCTTTCTACGTCATCGCGGGGGGCCAGGTTGCCCTGATAGAGCGCCAGCATCACTGTGCCGTACTTTTCCAGACTGTCCGCTTCGGCCACGGTGAATTCGCCACTGCGACGCAGGCCACGGGGAAAATGTTTGAAGTCGTTGAAACGCTTGTCTGATTCGAAGCTCATAGTGCTCTTGTTCTGGTTAGTTTGACCTTTGCGGGCAAGTATCATCAGGCCGTCGCAGAGTGCAAAATCAATTTTCTTACTATGTTAATAAATATCTTTTATCGAACACCCTTTGTCTCATCCCGAGGGAGAATTTTGCGGTCCGCAGCACAAAAAGCCTGAAAATTAGTGGAGTTATGTCAGGTTTTGTACAGCTGGACCCGGTTTCTGCAGGGTGAAAACAATAAAATAAAGGCGCCATACGGCGCCTTTATTTGTTCATGGATTGGCTGAACCTGAGCGTCGGGCACTCATTCAATCATGGCTGGCTGCGCCAGGTTGTCGGCACGCCACAGACGGTAGCGCACTTCATACTCCTGCGGCACATAGATGACGAACGGTAGCTTGGAGTTGTAGTTCACGAAGAAGCCCTGACCATAGATCTGGACGAAGCTCTCTTTCTTCTGGCCATCCGGGCAGGCCATCAGGGTGCTGACAGGACCCGAGACCTGGCCCAGGGTCAGGTAGTTGTAGCCCCAGCCCTTGACGCTGTGCTGTTCCAGGTTGCCGGCGAAGCGGGGCAGGTTGCAGTCCACCAGCATCTTCTTGCCCACTTGCAGCTCGACCATCATGTCGGCTTCGTTTTCGACTTCCGGCAGGCGGATCACGACACGTTCCTGGTTCACTTCGGCGGCAGGGAACATGCTGATATCAAATTTTTTCGGTTCGGCGGCGAAGGCATGGCCGCCCAGTAACAAGGCGCCCAGCAGGCTAAAACGCAATACGGTTTTCATCTGTACCTCATGGGATTGGTTCAACGCCGCTAGACTAACCGCTCTGCCCGTTTCACGCCAGCGCTCCGGCGCGCAAAACCAGCCTGAACCGGCACAGGGTGACGTAATTTGATGCTTTTTTTGACGCCTTCCACCCCAAAGGGGCCATTCGGGGGTAAACCGGGCAGGGGAGTCCCCGCCCGGACTGCTCACCTTACCAGCAGCACCTGCTTTGCCCAGGAGCCGGGGGCCCGCATGCCGACGGCGCCACTGGTGATGTCCAGATAGGCGACACCCTTGCTGGCGGGCACCGGGGTCGAGGACCAGAGGTAGACATAGCCGTCGTTCACCTCCTTGCCGTCTCCGGCCATGGCGCGGGGGAAGAGGGTCTCGTTCAATGCCGGCTTGTAGCAGGCGGATTCCAGTATGCTGGTGAGCTCCTTGATGGTGGGCAGGCGCCAATCGGTATGCCCGCCGAAACCGTGGAGGGCATGGCTCGGCTCGGCGCGGATCCGCTCTGCGGTCAGCAGGGCCTGCTGCCAGTAGAGCCGGGTCGGCTCGCCGCTGCAGCTTCCATTCTGCCAGCTTTGGCCGAGCTGGCAGCGCATCCAGGTGAGGCCGGAAGCCCGGTCGGTGACGGTGCCGTTGCCGCGATCCAGGAAGCGGGAGCTGGGGCTGGTGCGCGGCATGGTGTCGTCGCAGATGGCGATGGCCAGTGCCAGGGGGCTGCACAGGGTGAGCAGCAGGGTCAGAAGATACTTGTTCATCGGGTTACCTCCGCCACCAGTCGCAGTTGCAGACCGTTGGCATCATCGCTGTTTTGAACTGTGGTGGCGTAGTCGGTGCCGGCGTCATCGCCGAGGAAGATGTGGGCGATGGCGCTCAGGGGGGCGCTCTCGAGGCGTCGGGACGGAGTCAGGGTCTGGCTCCAGTAGTAGCCGCTGAAATCCTTGGTCGTGGTGCCGACATCGGGGAAGTAGCGCACATCCAGGCTGACCAGCTTGCCATCCTGGCGGGCGAGGGAGCCGTAGTGCTGCAGGCTCATCAACTCGCGGGAGTGGGGCAGACGCCAGCCCTGGATGCCGCACAGCTGCTGCGCATCGAGCCATTGGCGATACTGCTCGGTGGTGCAGATGGCCTCCCCCTCGGGGCAGGCGTAGTCCAGCTCCTCCTGGGTGGGCACATAGTCGCCGAGGGCCCAGGCGAAGGTGCGGTGCTTGTCTCGCGGACTGTCCGGATCATCGAGCTTCTTCTCCCAGATGAGGCCGGTGTTGAGATCCTCCACGCACTCCCACTGGTCGGCATTGTCCGCCAGGGGCTGCCCCTTGCCGTCCAGCTTGCGATAGCGCAGGGGCGCCTGGCCCAGGCTCGCCTCCTGACCCGGGTGATCCGCAGGCTCCTGGGTCAGCAGGTAATCCACCCCGTCCGTGTAGGTGGTGACGCCGCCAGCGGTCACCAACGCCCGGGGTTGCTGCTGCATCAGCACGGCGGCGAGTCGGCTCTGCTGGCTCAGGAGCTCGGGGCTGGCGGCAAAGTGCCGGGCGAGCTCGGGCAGCAGGGTGACCAGCCCCTGCCAGATCTGGCGTTGGCGCTCGCCGGTGGCGAGAGCAGGCAGGCTGGCGGCGTCATCCCGTGTCGTCAGGGCGAGCGCCTCCAGTGCCCCGTTGAACTCCTCCAGCTGCGCCAGGGCCGCGAGTCCCTGACCCGGTTGCAGGGGCGCCAGGGCGAGCAGCAGCTCGGCCAAGGCCTGGGCCGGCGGTATCCCGTCCGCGACCCGGGTCTGCAATAGTGTGCTCAAGGGGGTGGGGGTGAGGTGCTGATCGTCCAGGCGCGCCGCCGGGTGGGTCAGGGTCAGGTCGCCCGGCTCCCGGGGGAGGAACAGCAAGGGGCTGGTGAGCAGGCCGGGGGCGCTGGCGCTCAGCTGACGGGCGCCGGCCTCGCCACTGACCACGGGCTCGCCTGGCTCGCAGTTGTCGTTCTGGTTCAGGTTGACGCACAGGGTGCCCGCTGCGGGCAGGTTGACCGTCAGACGGTAGTCCGGCGCGGTCAGGGGCGCCTCATCGGACTCGCCACCACCACAGGCGCTGAGCAGGGGGGCCAGCAGACAGGCCAGCGGGGTCATTCTTATCTTCATTTCTTGTCCTTGGAGGGGCCTTGGCCCTCTTTGCTTTTATGGGGATGGATCAGGTGCGACGGCTGAGGCGGCGCCAGAGGGTGAGCGGCAGCAGCCAGAGCAGGTTGACAGTGCCGCCCCCGCTGCTGTCCGCGTTGTCGAAGTGGATGATGCCGTCATCCGGCGGGGCGACGGGCTCACCACACTGGGCGCCGGTGCGCTGGCTGATGCTCCAGCCGTTGATGCGCCCCTGATGGCCCGGCTTGCTGTCCACCACCTCCAGGGTCCAGCGACCGGCCAGCGGTTCCCCTTCCAACGCGCTGAAGGGTTGCAGGGGCAGCAGCTCGGTGGGGAAGACCCCCTTGAGCCGTGGCAAGGGGCTGTATCCCTTGTCCCAGATCTGGATGCGGGTGCCTGAGGGGGAGTTGAGCCAGATCTCCAGCTCATCCAGGGCCTGGTGTTGCAAGTCCAGGTTCAGCAGCAGGCGATCGCTCACCCGGGCGTCGCTCTTCTCCAGCACCAGGCTGGTTTCGCTGATGCCGCGCACCTCCTCGCTCTGAGCATCCTTGAGGGTCAACGGCTGGCCGTTGGCCCGGCTGATGACGGGGGTGCCTATGGGCAGGATCAGGGACTGCTGCCACTGACGCTCGGTCGGGCTGGTGCCGCTCATGGCGAGGCTCACCGGCAGGCTCACCTCGTCGCCACAGGTCAGCGGGCTGGCGGCCAGCAGTCGCAGGGTGGCGGTGGTACTGGCGCCAGCCGCCAGTGTGGTCGCTGACCAGGCCAGGGGATCGGCCTGCAAGCCAGCGGGCAGGGACAGGGTCAGAGCATTGAGGGTCACTGGGGTGCTGCCGGCGTTGCTGAGGTTCAGCTGCACCGACTGGCGCTGTTCCAGCGCAAGGGCGCTGCCCTCGGCCAGGGCGACGTTGACGGGGGCCTGCAACAGGCCGTGCTGGCGAAACGCCTGCTCCAGATGGCGGGCATAGGCGCGCGCCGGGTAGAGGCGCGCCGCCGTGTCCACGGTAATGCGGGCCAGCTGCGGCATGCGGATGGCGGGCCCTAGGCCGAAGTGAGATTCGATGATGACGCGGTCGAACTCGTCCCGCGCCCCTTCTCCGTGCTCGGCCACCGACGCCAGCAGGGCCTGGAACAGCGGGGTGCCCCACAGCTGATCCCCGTTGCTGCCGTTGATGGTGCGGTGGGCCGGGTAGTTGTAGTCCGGGTGGTAGCGGGCCCGAGCATCGTCCAGCTGGCGCGGGGTGCGGTCGGTGAAGCGGGCATCCCAGTTGAACACCATGGCTGGCTCGAACTGGCGGCCCGCCTCGCTGCGCTGGCGATGGCTGGCGGCCAGGAAGTCGCCGAAGCCCTCGCCGATGGCGCCCCAGTCACCCTCTTCCCCGAGATCCGGCAGGATGTGGTGCTGCACCCCGTGGCCGAACTCGTGCCAGATCACCATGGGATCCTCGGCATCGGGGACGCCGCTGCGGCCCAGCTCCAGCCTGCGCTCGAACGGATCGTAGAGGGAGTTGTCCTGATAGCCTGCGTCCGTGTCGACGTCGAGGGCGCCGGGGATGAGGTCGGTGAAGCCGAGCGCCTTGAGGTGGCGCTGGGCGAGATCCAGGTGGTAGTAGGCGTTGATGTCGGCAAAGCCCGGGTCGTCCCGGGTCAGGCGAAAGGCCTGCTGGTTGTCCGCCTGGTAGGGGGCGGTGGTGGGCTCGATGGCATCCACTACCCTGGCATGGGGGCCGCTCAGCACATAGTCAGAGCCCTGCAGGCTGACCGGCAGGGAGACCTTGTCCTGATAGGCTGCATCCGCCAGCACCAGGGCCTCGTGCCAGACCAGGCTGGCGTCTTGCAACTGGGTGCGGGGATCGGGATCGAACACCCGCGCCAGGACGCGCTGATCCCCCGCCTCGGGGGTACGCAGCGCCTGGGTGCTCGCCTGATCGCCCCAGCGGCCGAGCTCGCGATCCCCCTCGCAACTGGCAAACAGCTGGACCCGGGTGGCCTTGGCATTGCCCTCCTTGTGTTCGCTCACCCGCTGGCGCAGGGCCGGCACCAGGGTGTCGCCGTCGCGCCAGTACCAGGCTTCGACCGGCCCCAGCGGGTCTATCTGGCTGCCGTCGGCGCGCAGCTGGTCCAGCAAGGGATCCAGACTGGTGCTGGCATCACAGCCGGGCGCGGCGCTCTGCAAGGGGCGCAGATTGTGATAGAGGCGCCAGGGTCTGCCGGCGCCGTCTATGCTGACGGCGGCCTGGGTGGTGGCCACCGGCAGGCCGTTGACCAGCATGCGGAAGCTATGGTGATGGCCGAGCAGGCTGGCCCTGTCGTAGTCGGGGGCGAGCGTGACGCCGAGGCGCTGCTCCAGCCAGGCCTGGGGCGTGGTGGTCAGGGGTGGCTCATCGACAAACTGCAGCTCGGCCGCCAGCAGGGGCTGGGGGAGCAGGGTTGCCGCCAGCCAGAGGGCCAGGGAGGAGGGTTTCATGGGTGACTCCAAAACAGAAAAGGTGAATGCGGACATCAGTGACGGACCCCAGCCAGGGAGAGCAGGAAGGCATATTCACGGGCAGCCTTCTGCTGCGCGGTGCCCGCACTGGCGAGATGGCCGCCGTCGAGTTCGGTGTGCAGCAGATAGGGACCGGCCCCTGTGCTGTGGGCCCGCAGGCGGGCCAGCCACTTGAGCGGCTCCCAGTAGGGCACCTGGCTGTCGTGCAGCCCGGCCGTCACATAGAGGGGCGGGTAGGGGGCCGCGTGCAGGTTGTCGTAGGGGCTCAGGCGGCGCATGACCGCATAGTCGGCCGGGATGGCCGGATTGCCCCACTCCCCGTACTCCTGGCGGGTGAGGGGCAGCTCGGGATCCTGCATGGTGCCGAGCAGGTCGACGAAGGGGACCTGCAACACGGCCCCGGCGAAGCGGGTCGGTGCCTGATTGAGGGCCGCCGCCACCAGCAGGCCGCCGGCGCTGCCCCCCATGGCGAACAGCCGGTCGGGATCGATGGCGGGATCCCGGGCCAGGCTGTCTGCCACCGCCAGGAAATCGTCCACGCTGTGTTGCTTCTGCTGGCCGCGGCCATCCTTGTACCAGGCCTCCCCCAGCAGGCCGCCGCCGCGCACATGGGCGATGGCGTAGACGAAGCCGCGATCCAGCAGGCTCAGCACCTGGGGCTGATAGTAGGGGCGCATGGGGGTGCCGTAGGCGCCATAGCCGTAGAGCAGCAGCGCCTTGGGCGCCTGGATGTCCTTGCGCCACACCAGGGAGACAGGCACCTTGACGCCGTCCTTGCCGACGACCCAGCGCCGCTCGCTCTGATAGAGGGGGCTCGCGACCGGTTTGTCAGCGGCTTGCCATTGACCGGAGGCGAGATCCAGCCAGCGCTGGTGCGGCGCCTCGGCCATGCCCTGGCGGCGGATCAGGATCTGCTGGCTGGCGGGATCATGGGCCCCCTGGATCCAGGCCGTGCCCGCCCCTTCGGTGAGCGCCAGGCTGTGGGTCAGCTTGCCGCCTGCGTCCAGCACGTCGAGCCAGTCGTCCCCTGCCTTGCGGTATTGCAGCACTGTGTGGCGGGCAAACAGGCGCCACTTCTCGAGCTCCCGGCCCTCGCCGGACCAGAGGGGCTGCCAGGGACCAGCCGCCAGGCTCGCCAGGCTGGGCGCCTGATAAAGCCCCATGGCCCCGTCCCGGTTGCTCTTGACAAGCACCCTGTCCCCCTGGGTATCCAGGTAGTATTCGAGCCCGGGCTGACGCACCTTGATGAGGGTTGCCTTGCCCTCGTCCAGCAGGTATTGCTCCGAGCTGTCGTGGTTGTTGCTCTGCAGCACCAGGTGACGCTTGTCCGTGGTACGATAGAGGCTGAGCAGCCAGGCGGGATCGGCCTCCTGGTGCACCAGCGCCTCCTTGCCTGCCTGCCAGGCCCACAGCTGCCAGGGGCGCAGGGTATGGCGCTCGTTGGCGACCGTATAGAGGGTCTTGCCATCCAGGCTCCAGAGCAGATCGCTGGCGCGGTGTGGCAAAGAGGCGAGCGTCTCGCCACTCGCCAGATCCAGCACTGTGATGCGGTAGTCCCTGTCCCCTCGGTGGTCTTCGGCCAGGGCAAGCAGGCGGCCATCCGGGCGCAGGGACCAGGCGGCAATCTCGTAGTAACCCTGAGCGGGCTGACGGGGGGCCAGCCGCTGGCGGGGGGCGGAGCGGGCGTCGCTGCGCTGCCACAGGCTGCCGTCCGCCTCCATGCGCCACTGGCTGCCGGCCGCGCTCAGCCACTCCTCCGGCATGGGCTCGCCCCGCTCCCTGGCCTGCCACTCCGCTTGCAGCGTTGTTTCGAGGGGCTTTTGGGCGGCGAGTTGCTTTTCGGTCCAGCGGTTCTGCTCGCGCAGCAGCGCCAGCAGCTCGGGGGCGCGGCGACTGTCGTCACGCCAGCCGCCATAGGGATCGAGGCGGGCTATCTCCCCCTTCATCAGTTGTGGACGCTCGGGGATAAGGGGCGCTGCCTCCTGGGTTGCCTCAGGAAGCGGGGCGGCAGGGGCCGGGGTGGCCAGCAGACTGGCCAGTACAAGCAGGCTGTGCATCAGATCCCCACGAAGGTGTAGCGCAGGCTGGCACTCAAGGTGCGGCCGCTCTGGGTGAAGAGTCCGGCGTCGGTACCGGCTTGCAGCCCGGCCACGTCCTGATAGCGGGTGTAGCGGGTGTCGAACAGGTTATCGAGCTTGAGGTTGACCTTGAGGGCATCGGTGATCAGCCAGTCCGCCGTCATGGCGAGACTGAACCAGCCTGCGCTCGTGAGGCAGGCATCCTGGCTCTTGGTCAGGCTGTTGCCGCAACTGGGCACCCGGCTCATGGCCGCGGCGTAGTCCGCCTGCACCCCCAGGCTCCAGTCATGGGTCTGGTAGCTCAGGCGAGTGTTGCCCTCCAGCGGGGTCAGGGTGCGCAGTGCCTCGCCCTGGCTGTCTTCCCCGTCGACCCAGCCGAGCTTGGTGGCCAGCTCCCACTCCTGGGTCAGCCAGTAGCTGGCGGCGATTTCCGCGCCCCAGGTCTCGGCCTTGGCCACGTTGCGGTACTGGCGCAGGGTGACGCCGTCACTCAGGCGCAGCCCCACCTCGCGCCAGTCGATGAAGTTGTAGTAGCGGTTGTAGAAGAGGGCCGGCTTGATGCTCCAGTTCTCCCCCTCGCCGCTGAGCCCCCACTCAAGGCTGTGGCTGGTCTCCTCCTTCAGATCCGTGTTGGCGATGATCTGGAATGGCGGCAGGGCGAAGTAGTGGGGAATGTTGCCGTACACCTTGTCGTAGGAGGGGGCCCGAAAGCCGTTGGCATAGCTGAGCCAGCTGCGCCACTGCTCGTTGACGCGGTAGCTGGTGGCCAGGCTCGGGGAGAGATGCCAGCTGTGGTTCTCGCCCTGATTGCCATCTTGCGGGCGCAGCCACTGGTGATCCATGCGCAGGGTGGGGGTGAACTGCCACCGGCCCAGGGTCGCCACGTCGCCGAGCCAGACGCCGGCCCGGTCGGTGCGGGCACTGCTGAAGGGCTCGGACTGGCTGGGCTGGGGCACCCCCGCCTCCAGGCTCAGCTTCTCCACTGGCCGCTCATGGCGGGTACGCTCCAGCTCGACGCCGTAGCTCAGCTTGTGGGCGATGGCGCCGGTGACGAGATCCCGGCGCACGTCCAGCTCGCTGCCGACCCTCTCTTCGGTGAAGGTGGAGAGCTCCCGCTCGCTGCGGTAGCGGGGATAGCCGCTCAGCAGGTCGTTTTGCAGCAGGCTGCGCTTGTTGGCGCTGTTCTTGGCGTGGTTGCCATAGAGGCTCCAGGTGAACTGATCCGCCAGCAGACTGCCGAGATCGCTCGCCTCCCAGCCAAGCTTGCCCCCCTGGGTGCGCTGGCTGCCCTGCTCGTGGTATTGGCGCACCTGCCACTTGCCGTCGGGCTGGGGCACTTCGCGCGGCCCCTGATCCCGCTTCGCATTGTCCTCGAAGTAGTCGAGCTCCAGGCGCAGCAGGTGGTGATCGCTTAACGGGAAGCGGGAGCTGGTGGAGGCGCTGAAACCGTCCAGATCCGCCGGGATGCGGCTCTCGTCATAGTTGGCGGTCTCGTGCCCCTGCCAGCCGGAGACCCGCAGCAGGTGCTCGCTATCCAGTACCCGGGCGGCGCCGGTGGCGCTCAGCTTCTGCTTGTCGCTGCTGCCGTCCTGCAGCACCTTGCTGCCGAGATAGGCATCCTGTCCCTGCAGGTAGTCCTCCGGCTGCTTGGTGGAGATGACTATGGTGCCGCCGATGGCGTCGGAGCCATGCAGGGAGGAGCCGGCACCCTTGGCGACCTCTATCTGCTTGACGTCATCGAGATCGAAGCTGAAACGGCCCACCTTGTCGTTGAGGTCGTCGGCGCCGAAGCCGTCGCTGACCCGCACCCCATCCTTGATGATGAGCACCCGGTTGCCGCCCATGCCGCGGATGATGATGTTCTGCGGCCGACCGGCGGAGCCGGTCACCGAGACCCCGGGTTCGTTCTTGAACACGTCGGTGAGCTCGGTGGCGACCTGGCGATCCAGATCTTCCTCCGTGATGACGGTGATGGAGCCAGAGACATCGGACAGCTTCTGCTCGATGCGCTGCCCCTTGACCACTATGGTCTCGTGGGCCCTGTGTTCGGGATCTGTCCCGGCGGGATCGCTGGCGGCCAGGGCTGTACCGGACAGCAGCATGGGCCAGTAGTGAAGCAGAGTTTTCATTGTTGATAATGATTTTTATTTAAGCCTGAAGGGCGCGGATTATTGCAGATGAATCCCTTTGCTTCAATGATTGATAATCATTATCATCTTTGTTTTATGATCTTGATCGGACTGAGTTTTTTGAGAGATGAATCAGTAGTTGCAGGGCATACGTTTGCGAAGGGCACTGGTCGGGGGAGGGGAGAAAGGCATCTCGCCTGGATCTCGAGACAATAAAAAGCCCGCCGAGAAGGCGGGCTGATTGGAGCCGTGCTAGCACCTAGGGGGTGCGATAGAAGCGGTTGAGCTCGTTCATCACCTGGATCATGGCCCCCATGTCCGGGGTGCCGTGCTTGATGGGGCGATAGGTGGCGCGATCCAGCAGCTCGAAGTCACCCTGCTTGTTGAACTGGGTGATGGTGTTGTCCTGATAGATGGCAAAGTCATTCTGATCGCCAGCCAGCAGCCAGTTGCGCGGGCTGGTGTCGAACAGGCTGCGCCCCGTGCTGTAGTCGCGAGGGGGGTTGCGTACCCCCAGCATGCCCTTCATCAGGGTCGGCACCAGATCCAGGTGGCTGCTTGCCTGCTCCTGTGGCTGGCTCTCGACGCCGGGCCAGGCGAGGACCAGGGGAACCTGCACCTGATAGGGGGAGTAGTTGCTGCCATAGCCCCAGCTGTTGCTCTGGGTTTCGTTGAACTCCTGGCCGTGATTGGAGGTGATGACGACTATGGTCTGCTCGCTCAGCCCCTGCTGCTGCAGCTGGGAGAGCATCTGCTCCAGCAGTTGGTCGGTGTAGAACACCGAGTTCTTGTAGCGATTCTCCAGCTTTTGCAGATTCTCGGGTCTGTAGGCGGTAGCCGGGTTGAACCGGGTCAGCTCGGGCTGGAAGGGGCCCTTGAGGCTGGCTGGCACCTGATAATCTCCCGGGCTCGAGAGATAGACCAGGGAGAACCAGGGCCTGTCCGCGGTGCGCGTGCCAAGCCACTGCTGCCAGTCGCCGATGAGGCGAGTGTCATCACTCTGGCGGGAGACAAACACCTGCTTGCGCAGGCCGGCGAGCAGGCTCTGCTGATATTGCTTGGCGTCTTCCAGGGCACCGAACAGGCCGAACTGGTAGTCCTGGCGCAGCATCTCGTCGAACAGCACCGGCGGGCGCTTGTCGGCACGGATGTCGCCATAGTAGTGGCCGGGCAGCCCGTAGAAGAGGCCGAACATCCCCATGGCGTCATCGTTGCCGCCACTCATATGGCGTCTGTAGTTGAGGTGCTGATCCGCATAGCGCTGCAGATTGGGCATGTTGATGTTGTTGAGCATGTCGGCCCGCAGGGAGTCGACCACCACCACCAGCAGGTTCTTGTGCTCGCTCGGGGCACTCACGCTGAGGGGGCGCAGGGGATAGAGCAGGCGATGCTCGGCGCTGCCCTGGTTCTCGGCCTTCTTCTCATACTGCTCGAGATCAAGCCAGCCATGTTTGGCCAGGAAGCTTCGGGCTGTCATGGGGTAGGAGAGCGGGAAGTTGGCGCGCTGCATGGTGATGGGCTGATACAGGGTCGCATCGGCCCAGCTGTTGACCAGGTGAGTCAGCATGAAGCAGACCAGCAGGGCCAGCCCCACCTGATTGCCGTACTGGCGGCGTTTGCGCTTGTTGATCTTGCGCCACACATAGGCCGACAGCAGCAGTTGCAGCAGGAAGATGGTGGGCACGGCGACGAAGATGATGCTCCAGATAGAGCCCTCTTCGGTCTGGGCCTGATCCAGCAGCAGTTGCCACACCTGGCCATTCAAGTGGAACTTGAACAGCTGGAACACCTGGGTGTCGATGAGCAGCAGCACCTGCGCCAGGGTGGCGATGATGGCCGAAATGAAGCGCAGTGGCTTCTCCCTGGGCAGCACGAAGCTCAAGGGGAAGACGGTCAGCAGATAGGTGACGAAGCTCAGGAACGAGAAATGGCCTATCCAGCTGACGATGAGATAGGTGACCCCGAGCGTGGTCGATGGCCAGCTGATGGAACCCAGATAACGGGTCGCGATCAGCATGGCCAGGATGATGTTGAAGAAGGAGAACCAATGCCCCCAGGTGATCAGGCGAGAAACGTTATCACGATAGGGGTTGCCGGTTTCGACCATAATGATCCATCTGCTTGAAAAACATCAAAGAATGCGAAGAAACTCAGTGAGCATCGTGGCGATGATCCACCGAGGCGGTGAGCGCCTGGATGTACTTCTCGGTGATCGCCTGACGCTGGGCCGGGGCCATACCGTTGATGATGTTGGTGGTCAGGTTGCCAAGCACCATGAGACTGAGATCCACCGGCGCCTTGTGTTTCTCCAGGGCGGTGATCAGGTCGTTCATCAGGGCGTCAAACTGCTCGTTATTGTACTTTGATACGATGGGCATAATCTTGGGTTCATCTCGGTTCAAAGCGCCTTATAATACTTCACCCTTTCGGCTAACACTATGGCTTTGTGACATGAGTCTCGATATCGACAAGATCATTCTTCACTCCCTGCGCGCCGGCAATGACGGTCAGCCCCACGCCGATACCCGCAGTCAGACTCTGCCTGCCGACGAGGCGGTGCAAGGGCTGATGGCAGAACTGCATCGCATCTACAACGGCAAGGGTGGCAAGGGCTTCGGTTTCTTTGCAGACCCGGAAGCCGACGTCGCCGAGCTGGCAGAAGGTGAAGAGGCTCCCAAACAGCCGTCTCCGGCCTTTCGCATCGCCCTCGAACAGCTGCTTGGCGAGCAGACCGAATTCGTCCCCTTCTCTATTACCCTGACCCAGATGCTGGTCAAGCAGCTGGTGGAGCACGCCCTCGATGAACAGGGGGTGCTGCTGATTGCCAAATACAACTATGTGGGGGTCGATTATCTGATGATCGCCCTGCTGGAGGGCAAGGAGAGCGTCACCGTCAGCGAGGCGCTGGACCTGCGTCACATTCATTATCTGGATATCGGCAAACTCAACCTGGTGGCCCGCATCGATCTGACCGAGTGGAAAACCCAGCCGGACTCTCGCCGTTATATCACCTTCAGCAAGGGGCGGGTCGGTCGCAAGCTGGGGGACTTTTTCATGGACTTGCTGGGTGCCCGCGAGGGCATGGATGCCAAGGTACAAAATAAAGGCTTGCTGCAGGCGGTGGACGATTACTGCGACAGCCGCCAGCTCGAACCCGCCGAGCGCAATGATTACAAGAAGCAGGTCTTCAAATATTGCACCGAGCAGGCGAGCGCCGGTGAAGAGATCGAAATCAAGGAGCTCTCGGCGGAATTGCCGGGGGACGGCGATCTCGATTTTTACAGCTTCATCGGTCAGGAATATGAACTGGAAGATCGCTTCCCGGCCGATCGATCCACACTGCGCGGTCTGACCAAGTTTGTCGGCTCAGGTGGCGGTCTGACCCTGAGCTTCGAGCAGAAATTGCTGAACAGCCGGGTCTTCTACGATCCCCAGACCGACACCCTGACCATTCGTGGCGTGCCGCCCAACCTCAAGGATCAGCTGCTGCGCCAGTCATAATGTGATCCAGTCACCATTTCTGGCAAAAAGGCACCGGAGTTCGCTCCGGTGCCTTTTTATTTAAGGGGGAGATGAGTCTGGAATCCGGCTTGGTACTTTTGTTAACACATTAAACAAAATAATGGAGTTGAAAGGGTTTTCAATGGGGTGAAACCCCTTTCAATGGTGTAAATTTATTTCTTTTTGGTAATTAATTTTCCACGCAAGGCCAAAAATATGGCGATAAATCCCGATAAGTCGCTGAAATAAGAAAATGTTTTCATAACTTTCTGGAAGAAAATACGTAATTGCATTTCAAAAATGCGAGGCGTGTCATGTGAGGCGTTGCAGGCTTGGGATAATATTCATCTCGCACACAATGCTCTTACAGCGCGGAACTAATACAAGGAAAGGCTCATGAAAAAGAAATTGCTGTCATCCCTGATCGGTCTGGCTACCCTGGGTGTGGCTTGCTCAGCCACTGCTGCGATTGACGAAGGTCAGCTGACCATCTGGATCAACGGTGACAAGGGCTACAACGGCCTGGCCGAAGTAGGCAAGAAGTTTGAAGCCGAGACCGGCATCAAGGTGACCGTTGCGCACCCGGACCAGGTAGAAGTGAAGTTCCAGCAAGCCGCCGCCACCGGCAACGGCCCGGACATCTTCTTCTGGGCTCACGACCGTTACGGTGAGTGGGTCAAGGCCGGTCTGCTGGTGCCAGTGACGCCGAACGCCGCCACCAAGGCCAAGTTCGAGCAGTTCGCCTGGGACGCCATGGCAGTCGATGGCAAGACCTATGGCTACCCGGTCGCGGTCGAAGCCGTCAGCCTGATTTACAACAAGGATCTGTTGCCCAACCCGCCGAAGACCTTCGAAGAGATCGCCAAGATCGACGAAGAGCTGAAGAAGAGTGGCAAGCGCGCCATCATGTGGGCCTATGACACCCCCTACTTCAGCTACCCCCTGGTGGCTGCCAACGGTGGTTATGCCTTCAAGAAGACCGCTACCGGTTATGACGTGAAAGACACCGGCGTGGCCAACGCGGGTGCCAAGGCCGGCGTCGGCTACATCTCCGAGATGATCAAGTCCGGTCACCTGGAGAAGGGCATCGACTACGGTGTCATGGATGCCAAGTTCAACAAGGGTGAAGTGGCCATGATGATCAACGGCCCCTGGGCCTGGAGCAACCTGGACAAGAGCGGCATCAAGTACGGCGTAGCGCCGCTGCCGACTCTGAAGGGTAATCCGGCCAAGGCCTTCGTCGGCGTGCTGGGTGCCACCATCAACGCCGCCAGCCCGAACAAGGATCTGGCCATCGAGTTCCTGGAAAACTACCTGCTGACCGATGCCGGTCTGGCGCCGGTGAACGCCGACAAGCCGCTGGGTGCCGTGGCGCTGAAGTCCTTCCAGAAGACCCTGGAAACCGACCCCAACATCAAGGCCACCATGCAGAACGCCCAGAATGGCGAGCCGATGCCGTCCGTGCCCGAGATGAGCCGTTTCTGGTCTTCCTTCGAAACAGCCCTCAAGAACGTCACCTCTGGCCGTCAGAGCGTTGACGAAGCCCTGGATACCGCTGCCAAGCGCATCGTCCAGTAAGCTAGCACCTGGGAGGCCTTCGGGCCTCCCACTCTCTCCAATCTCTCTTGGCGCAATAAAGGTTAATTGGCATGGAAGTTGTACCTTCTATCGAATCCTATGCCGGTCCGAAGAAAGACAAGTACGTCTGGCTGAAGTGGACCATGGCGGCACTCATTGCAGTGCTTAATGGTTATGCGGCCGTAATGATGTATGCCAGCGGCGAGTGGGTGTTTGCCCTGCTCGATCTGGTGGTCGTTTCCGTCGGTCTCTATGTCTTCATGAACAAGAAGACCTATGCCCACCGCTATATTTTCCCCGGTGTGGCAGGCATGGTTGTTTTTATCATCTTCCCTCTTGCCTACACGATCGGCATCGCCTTCACCAACTACTCGGGTGCCAACCTGCTCTCCCTCGAGCAGGCACGGGATTTCCATCTGAAAAAAATCTATAAGGTGACCGGCGGTGAATTCGATTTCACCCTCCTGGGTGGTGAGAACAATCAGTTTCAGCTGCTGCTGCAACAGGACGACCAATCCTTTATCAGTCAACCCCTTACCCTGCTGAACAACAAGGCGCGTACCCTGGCCGTCCGTGAGGGACGGGTCCGTGACGAGCCACAGGTTGTTCAGTTGCAACCCCTGAACGGGGAAGCGCTCGACAAGGCGGCACCCATACGTGCCATCGTCGATCACCGCACTCACCTGAGCGCCCTGGATCTGGTTCTGCCGGATGGCACCATCCACCTGACCCTGAGCAGCCTGCGCAAGTTCGCGGCGCAAAAGCCCCTCTATACCCAGCTGGTGGACGGAGCCGTGCTGAAGTCAGGAGTCGTTATCAAGGACGGCAACCTGCTGCGGGACAACCAGAACGGCGAGCTGATGCTGCCCAACGGCGATACCGGCTTCTATCAGTACATAGATGCTGACGGTCACTTCGTCGGCAAGGGCATGGCCCCTGGCTTCGTGGTGAGCGTGGGCTGGAAGAACTTCGTCCGCATCATGACAGACCCGGGTATCCAGGGTCCCTTCATGCAGATCTTCGTCTGGACAGTGATCTTCTCCGCCTGCTCCGTGGCCTTCACCCTGGCCATCGGCATGGTGATGGCCTGTCTGGTGCAGTGGGAGCAGCTCAGAGGTCGCGGTTTCTACCGGGTCATGCTGATCCTGCCCTATGCGATACCGGCGTTCATCTCCATCCTGGTGTTCAAGGGCTTGTTCAACCAGAACTTCGGCGAGATCAACCTGTTCCTGGAAGCGGCGTTCGGCATCAAGCCGGACTGGTACACCACCCCCTTCCTGGCCAAGGTGATGATCCTCATCGTCAACACCTGGCTCGGCTACCCCTACATGATGATCCTCTGCATGGGGCTGCTCAAGGCCATCCCGGAGGATCTCTATGAGGCGTCCGCCATGGACGGTGCGGGTCCGGTACAGAACTTCTTCAAGATCACGGTGCCGCTGCTGATGAAGCCGCTGACCCCCCTGTTGATTGCATCCTTTGCCTTCAACTTCAACAACTTCGTGCTTATCCAGTTGTTGACGAACGGGGCGCCGGACATCATAGGGGCCAGTACCCCGGCCGGGACCACGGATCTGCTGGTGAACTACACCTACCGGATCGCGTTCCAGGGCTCGGGTGGTCAGGACTACGGTCTGGCCAGTGCCATCGCCACCGCCATCTTCCTGATCGTCGGCGCGCTTGCACTGCTCAACCTGAAATTGTCCAAAGCGGACAAGCTGTAAGGAGGCTTCTCAATGGCTATCGTACAACCCAAATCAGTGAAATACCGGGTGTGGGCAACCCACCTGGTCATGTGGGGCTTCCTGGCACTGATCATCTTCCCGGTGATCATGGTCATCGCCATCTCGTTCCGTAACGGCAACTTCTCGGTGGGGGAGATAATCCCCTCCAATCCGACCCTGGATCACTGGAAGCTGGCGCTCGGCATGTCCATCACCAACGCCGATGGCAGCATCACGCCGCCGCCGTTCCCGGTGCTGACCTGGCTGTGGAACTCCATCAAGATCGCGGGCATCACCGCCCTGATGATAGTGGTGCTCTCCACCACCTGTGCCTATGCGTTTGCCCGCCTGCGGTTCCGTGGCAAGCAGACCATCTTGCAGGGCATGCTGATCTTCCAGATGTTCCCGGCGGTGCTGGCACTGGTGGCCATCTATGCGCTGTTCAACAAGATTGGCGACTACATCCCCTGGCTGGGTCTGAACACCCACGGCGGCCTGATCCTGGCCTACATGGGCGGCATAGCGCTGCACGTCTGGACCATCAAGGGCTACTTCGAGACCATAGACTCCTCCCTGGAGGAGGCGGCGGCCATCGATGGTGCGACCCCCTGGCAGGCATTCAGGTTGATCCTGCTGCCCCTGTCGGTGCCCATCCTGGCGGTGGTCTTCATTCTGGCCTTCATCGGCTCCATCACCGAGGTGCCCGTGGCCTCCATCCTGCTGCAGGATGTGAACAACCTGACCCTGGCGGTCGGTGCCCAGCAATACCTCTATCCGCAGAACTATCTGTGGGGTGACTTCGCCGCCGCCGCCGTGCTGTCCGGCCTGCCCATCACTGTCGTCTTCCTCATGGCGCAGCGCTGGCTGGTGGGTGGCCTCACCGCGGGCGGTGTGAAAGGTTAAGGTTTTAATGGCCGGGGGAGTGCTCCCCCGACTATCACGATTTGCACAGATTTCAGAGCGGAGCTCGTCATGGCTGAAGTAGTACTCAACAACGTTCGCAAAAACTACGATCCGGCTGTCCACAAGGACACGCTGCGCAACATCAACCTGGCCATCAAGGAAGGGGAGTTCATCGTCTTCGTCGGCCCGTCCGGCTGTGGCAAGTCCACCCTGCTGCGGATGATCGCGGGGCTGGAGGACATCACCAGTGGTGAGCTGACCATAGGCGGTCGTTACATGAACGACGTGCCGCCGGTGGAGCGCAACGTGGGCATGGTGTTCCAGTCCTACGCCCTCTACCCGCACATGAACATCTACGAGAACATGGCCTTCGGCCTCAAGCTCAAGAAGATGGACAAGGAGAACATCCACAAGCGGGTGATGCGTGCCGCCGAGATCCTGGGGCTCGAACCCCTGCTGGACAGAAAGCCCAAGGCGCTCTCCGGCGGTCAGCGCCAGCGGGTGGCCATCGGCCGCTCCATCGTGCAGCAACCCCAGGTGTTCCTGTTTGACGAACCCTTGTCCAACCTGGACGCCGCCCTGCGGGTCAAGATGCGCATCGAGATCGCCAAGCTGCACAAGGAGCTCAACTCCACCATCATCTACGTGACCCACGATCAGGTGGAGGCCATGACCCTGGCCAACCGCATCGTAGTGCTGAGCCCGCTCAAGGGCGAGGCGACCACCAACCTGGAGCAGTTCGGCACGCCGCTCGAGCTCTACCACAACCCGGACAACAAGTTCGTGGCGGGTTTCATCGGCTCCCCCAAGATGAACTTCCTGGCGGGCGAGCTGCTGGAGATTGGCGAGCAGGAGTGCGTGGTCAAGCTGACTTCCGGCGATACCGTGCGGGCCCGGATCGATGCCCGCAGCGGCGCTGTCGGTGACAAGGTGGAGCTGGGCATTCGTCCCGAACACCTGGTGCCGCTCGATCACGCCCACGCCGACAGCAAGGTGAGCGGCGTGGTGCAGGTGGCCGAGCATCTGGGGGCCGAGTCCTTCGTCTACATGGATGTGGATGGTCACGACTTCACCGTCAAGGCCAGCTCGGATGTGGATGTGGCCACCGGTCAGCAGTACAGCGTCGGCATTCCGGCGGAGGCCTGCTACCTGTTTGATGCCAAGGAGCAGGCGTTCCCCCGTACCGCCAGATATATCCGCACCTGATGGTTTTATTGCGCTGGTTTTCCTTAGTATTCAATGCCTTTTTGCCGGTCGAAAGACCGGCTTTTTATTGCCTGCCGTGCGGGCAAGCGGGCAGGGTGACGGGGATCAGGTATCGAGCGCGGCGGTGATGTCGGGCACGAAGGTCTGGCTGGTCAGGGGCGGGCGCTCATATCCCTCGGTCTTGATGGGGGGGAGCTTGATGGGCTCGTAATGGATCGCCTCGTAGGGCACCTTGCCGAGCAGATGGGCGATGCAGTTGAGGCGGGCGCGGCGCTTGTCGTCGGCATCGACCACGAACCAGGGGCTGTCCTGGGTATCCGTGTAGGTGAACATGTCATCCTTGGCGCGGGAATACTCCACCCAGCGGGAGCGGGACTGCAAGTCCATGGGGCTGAATTTCCAGCGCTTGATGGGGGTGTTGATGCGCTCCTTGAAGCGTTTCTCCTGCTCTTCGTCACTGACCGAGAACCAGTATTTGATGAGGGTGATGCCGGCGTGAGTCAGCATCCGCTCGAACTCGGGGCAGGCACGCAGAAACTCGCGGTATTCGGCGTCGGTGCAAAATCCCATGACCCGCTCCACCCCGGCCCTGTTGTACCAGGAGCGATCGAACAGCACCATCTCCCCCGCCGAGGGCAGGTGGGCGGCATAGCGCTGGAAGTACCACTGGGTGCGCTCCCGGTCCGAGGGGGCGGGCAGGGCGGTGACCCGGCAGACCCGGGGATTGAGGGGCTCGGTGATCGCCTTGATGACGCCCCCCTTGCCGGCGGCGTCGCGCCCCTCGAACAGCACCACCACCTTGAGCCCCTCCTGCTTGACCCACTCCTGCAGCTTGACCAGCTCCTCCTGCAGCTGGGCCAGGTGGTGTTCATAGGTCTTCTTGTCCAGGCGCGGGCGTTTCTTGCTCTTTTCCTTCGGCATGATCTTCTCCTGTTCGAGTCCTTTTTGTGGGCCACCCCAGCTTGCACCAGGGAGGCGCCACTGCCAAGGGTGGCGTGTTACACTGCCGCCCCGTCGCTGCCAGCAGAACAGAAAAAAACATGAAGCCATTGTATGGGTATGGCGATTGATACTGCCGCCTCATCAGCCGCTGGCAACAGAAAAAACATGAAGCCATTTATGGCGATTTTGCACGGCCGTCTCATCAGCAGCCGCTGGCAACAGGAGATAACATGAAGCATTTTATGGAGATAGCGGGCCGCCGCATGGCCTATCTGGACGAGGGGCAGGGCCCTGTGCTGCTCTTTGGCCACAGCTATTTGTGGGACAGTGCCATGTGGGCGCCACAAGTCGAGGCGCTCAAGGGCAGCTATCGCTGCATCGTCCCCGAGCTCTGGGGCCACGGTGATTCCGACGTGCTCCCTGACGGTGGCTGCACCCTGGCAACCCTGGCCCGGGATCACCTGGCACTGCTCGATGCCCTCGACATCGAGCAGTGCGTGCTGGTGGGGTTGTCCATTGGCGGCATGTGGGGCGTGGAGCTGGCGCGCATGGCGCCCGCTCGCCTCAAGGGGCTGGTGCTGATGGATACCTTCGTTGGCTGGGAGCCCCAGATCCCCTGCGAGCGCTACCTCGGCATGCTGGCCACGATCGAACAGCTTGGCAGTCTGCCGGCCCCCGTCATCGATCAGGTGGCGCCGCTGTTCTTTGCCCATGAGCCGGATCCCGCCCTGATGGGCGGCTTCAAGGCGCGGCTGGCCCAGTGGCCCGCCGACAAGGTGGCGAGCCTGGTGGCGGTGGGGCGCAGCTTCGTGACCCGGGAGGATCGCATCGAGTGGCTCGAAGAGATGACAGTGCCGAGCCTGGTGATGACAGGCTGCGAGGACAAGGCGCGTCCCGTGCTGGAGGGCTATCTGATGGCCGAGGCGCTGGCCTGCCCCTTCAAGGAGATCCCGGCCGCGGGCCACATCTCGACCCTGGAGAACCCCGAGTTCGTCAACCGGACCCTGGCCGAGTTTCTGGCCGCCCTGTGACGGCCCCTTGCCGTGCGCTGATCACACCAAACAAGAAGGGAGCCATGGGCTCCCTTCTTGTTGGTTGGCGGCGGAGTTACCAGATGTAACCCAGGGCGAAGCCGGCGTAGAGCTCCCCCTTGTGCTGGACGATGGGGCTGTCTGCGATGTCGTCGTCGTAGCGCTCGTAGTTGGCGGCAAACATGCCGATCCAGTGGGGGCTGAAACGGTAGCTGGTAATGATGGCCGCCATGGGGGAGAGGGTGGTGCCCGTGTCCCACTCTGGGCGCAGCCCCGTGGCCTCGCCCCCCGAGACGCCGCCAAAGTAGTAGTTCGCCATCTTGCTGCTGCGGATCATCATCCCCATGCCGGGCATGATGAGCAGCTTGTCCCGCAGTATGGGGAAGTCGGCCCACAGCAGCAGCTCCTGGCCGTTGCTGCGCCCGGTCACGTCCGTGCTGAGACGGGTGCTGAGCAGGGCGTAGGGGGTGATGAGGCTGGCGCCTACGCCCCCTTCCAGCTCCCACTTGCGCCGTTCCATGCCGGCCAGCTCGGGGGCATCGTCGGGATCCAGGTTGCCAAAGCGCATCCTGCCGTAACCGTAGGCGGCGAAACTGTCATCCTTGTGAAAGTAGTAGCGGGCCCTGTCCCCGAGGAACATGAACTGCTCGCCGAAGTAGATAAAACCGGGCACGGCAAGGGCTGTGTCATCCTGGCCCTGATAGCGGGCATCGCCCCCGATGACGGCGCCGCCTAGCACCAGCCCCTTGGGCACCGGGCTGATGGGGCTGTCCTGCACGAAGATATCGAGGGAGCCGAGATCGACCTCGGCCCGGGCCTGGGTCGCGAACAGCAGGGTCAGGAGCGCGCCAAGCGCGGCGCTGTGCAGGGGGCGAACAGGGAACATGGATTGATCCTTCAGAGTCGGGGCTGGCAGAGCATACTGCCGACAACCTGGTCAGTGAAGCCTGTTTCTATTTTAAATTCAAGCCGATAGCATCATTGTGTTCCGCCTGGATTCAGGCGGGAACTGAGTCTGCGGTCGACGAGATCGCGGGAATAACAGAAAGAGAGGCGGCGGCCCCTCTTCTCATCAGGGGGCGGGGGAGGGCGCATCGTCCCGTTTGGGCCAGGCGTTGAGCACGGCTTTCACCAGGGTTGCCAGGGGGATGGCGAAGAAGACGCCCCAGAAACCCCAGAGACCGCCAAACACCAGCACGGCGATGATGATGGCCACAGGGTGCAGGTTGACCGCCTCGGAGAAGAGCAGGGGCACCAGCAGGTTGCCGTCGAGGGCCTGAATGACCAGATAGGCCACCATCAGCCAGGCGAAATCCGGGGTCAGCCCCCACTGGAACAGGGCTACCATGGCGACCGGCACCGTCACGGCGGCGGCACCGATATAGGGGATGAGCACGGAGAAGCCCACCGCCACCGCCAGCAGGGCGGAGTAGCGCAGCCCCATCAGGGCGAAGGGGATGTAGGTCGCCACCCCGACGATGAGGATCTCGATCACCTTGCCGCGGATGTAGTTGATGATCTGGTCGTTCATCTCCACCCAGACCCGGTTGACCAGGGTGCGGTTGCGGGGCAGGAAGCGGCGCAGGCTGCCCATCAGCACCTGCTTGTCCTTGAGCATGAAGAACACCATCAGCGGCACCAGGATGGCGTAGATGAGGATGGCCACCACGTTGATGAGGGAGCTGAGTGAGGCGCTCACCAGCTGTTCCCCTCCGGTCAGTATGCGCTGGCGAATGTTGTCTATGATGGTCTCGACCAGGCTGACGTCGACTATCTCGGGGTACTTCTGTGGCAGGGTGCGCACATAGTCCTGGGCATGGGCCAGCATGGCCGGCGCCTCCTTGGCGAGGTTGACGCCCTGACTCACCAGTGTGGGGATGAGGCCCAGCAGCATCAGGGTGGCCACAGTGATGAACAGCAGCACCAGGCTGGTGGCCAGGGGGCGGGAGAGCCCGGTGCGTTGCAGACGGCTGACCGGCCACTCCAGCAGATAGGCCATCACCACGGCCACCAGCAGGGGCGCCAGCAGATCGCCGAACAGCCAGAGCACGGCGAAGCAGAACACCAGCAGCAGGAAGAGGGTGACGGCATCGGGATCGGAAAAACGGGTCTGATACCAGCGCTTCAATACATCTAACATCGAGGCTTCCTTGGTTTACCGGGTCATGGCGATGGAAAGGGGCTGCCCGGAGTCTGGCCATATCATGGGCATTGGCGCCATCATGATGGCGTGCTCCGGACGATGAGCAGCAGGGCGAGACCGGCTTGCGACTCCTGCAGGCGCTGCACCTGATGACCCTGCCGCAGCAGCCAGGCCGGAATGTCCTGCCTGGAGCCGGCATCCCCCAGTGTGAGGTGCAGGGATTGACCGGCCCGGGCGCCGCGCAGCCACAGCTTGAGCCGGATCAGCGGCTCTGGACAGCGCCAGGGTGTCAGGTCGAGCTGTTCCCAGTGCGGTTCCATATCGGGGGCGGCTCCATGGTGCGTGATGGCCGTCATTATGGCCGTGATGGGAGGACGAAACAACGCTTGTGGGCCTTGATGGGCAAGGGTATTCTGCCCCCGAGCACTTTCTGATGGAGATAGAAACACTGTGGCCCGTTTTTCCCCCTTGATGGCATCGCTTCCCCTGCTGGTATCCCTGATGAGCGCGACCTTTCAGGCTCAGGCGAACAACCAGCTGCCCGACATCGGCACCGCCGGGGTTGCCGCCCTGCCTATCGAGCAGGAAGTGCGCTATGGCAACGCCTTCATGCGGTTCGCCCGGGCGGGTTTGCCCATCATCGATGATCCCGTGCTGAACGAATACATCGACGATCTGGGTCAGCGCTTGCTCACCAATGCCGACGGGGTGCGTTTCCCCTTTACCTTCTTCCTCATCAACGACTCCAGCATCAATGCGGCCGCCTTCCTCGGCGGGCGGGTCAAGGTGCACACAGGCCTCTTCCTCTACGCCGACAGCGAGAGCGAGCTGGCCTCGGTGCTGGCTCACGAAATCACCCACGTGACCCAGCGCCACATTGCCCGCTACATGGAGGCGCAGGCGAGCAGCTCGGCCATGACCCTGGCCGGCCTGGTGGGCTCCATTGCGCTGGCGGTGATCAACCCCACCGCCGGTATAGCCGCGCTGCAGACTACGCTGGGGCTCTCCATGCAGTCGGCCATCAACTATACCCGTGACAACGAGTACGAAGCGGACCGCATCGGCATGAAGACGCTCTATGATGCCGGTTTCGATCCCATGGGCATGGCCAGCTTCTTCCAGAAACTGGCGGCGGAGTACCGCTACGCCAGCAAGCCGCCCGAGATGCTGCTCACTCACCCCCTGCCGGAGACCCGGATCAGCGAAGCGCGCGCCCGCGCCAACAGCTATGGCCGCCGTGCCTTGCCCCCCAGCCTCGACTTCTGGCTGGCCAAGGTGCGCATCCAGGTGCGTTATGGCACCGAGAGCCCCCAGGCGCTGCTCACCTATTTCGACAGCCGCCTGCAGAAGGGGGACTACCCCTTGAAAGACGCCGCCACCTATGGCAAGGCGCTGGCCCTGCTGCAGCTCAAGCGCACCGACGAGGCCGATACCCTGATGCAGAGTCTGGCCGCCCGCCATCCGGAAGATCTCTTCGTGGTGGATGCCCTGACCGACATCGATCTCGCCAAGGGGCGCAGCGCCCAGGCCATCGCCCGGCTGGAGCGCTTCCGCACCCGGATGCCGGACAACGAGGTGGTGGTGGTCAACCTCGGCAACGCCTATCTGGAGGCGGGCAACTACCAGAAGTCCATCGCCCTGCTGGATCCTTATGCCCGGGAGCACGACGAAAACAGCCTGGCCTGGAGCCTGTTGTCGGATGCCTATCGCAAGGCGGGACGGATGACGGACTTGCACATGGCGCGGGCGGAGACCCTCTCCCTGCGTGGTGACTACCAGGCGGCCATCGACGAGCTGATCGTGGCCCGTGGTACCACCAGCGACAAGCTGACCCTGGCCCGCATCGAGGCGCGCATCACTCAGCTGGAGCGGGCGAAGAAGGATCTGGACAGCCTGAAGGGCTAGTCCGGCTGACCACTCCTGCATGAAACGGGGTGCACCAGAGATGGTGCACCCCGTGTCGTCATGGGGCCATCAGGGCCGTGTTTCGGAGGGCTGTGTGGCGGCCCAGGCCCGGATGGCGGCGAGCTTGTGTTCATCGAGCTCCCCCACCAGGGTCTTTTGCAACTGCCCCTTGCCATCGAGCAGGTAGCTGGTGGGCAGCGCGCCGGGTCTTGGGAAGGGGAGGCTGGCCTCATCGAGGGGGACCATCAGGGGCACGGCTATCTGATGGCGCCGGGCCAGCTCGGCCAGCTCGCCGGGGGAGGCGGGATCATAGTTGATGGCGATCACCCCTATCTGTCCCTCCCGGTGCAGCGCCGCGAGCAGGGGCATCTCCCGCAGGCAGGGGGCGCACCAGGGGGCGAAGTAGTTGACCAGCAGCGGCTTGCCCGCCAGGGCGCTCAGGCTGACGTTTTTTCCCTCTCCGTCGATGAACTGGGGGGCCGGCGAGCAGGCCCCCAGCAGAGTGGCCACAATCAGCCAACATATTCGTTTCATTTCCACCGCCCTCCCGCTTACCCTGCCCATCCGTTTCCCCTACAATAGCGCCATTTGTTGTCCCATCTTGCAATATCAGGGAGTTACCATGAGCGAGACCCAAATCTATCACAACCCGCGCTGCTCCAAGAGCCGTGAAACCCTGGCCTTGCTGGAACAGCACGGGATAGCCCCGGAGGTGGTGCTCTATCTGGAACAGGCGCCGAGTGAGGATGATATCCGCACCCTGCTGGGCCAGCTGGGCTTCACCGATCCGCGCCAGCTGATGCGCACCAAGGAAGATCTCTACAAGGAGCTGGGGCTCGGCGATGTCAGCGGCGATGCCCTCATTCGCGCCATGCACCAGCATCCCAAGCTCATTGAGCGCCCCATCGTCATCAAAAATGGCCAGGCCCGCATCGGCCGCCCGCCTGAGCTGGTGCTGGAGATCCTCAAGTGAGCACCCGCTTCGCCCGTCTGCTGACCCTGGTCGGCTTCTTCGGCCTGCTGGCCTGGGTCATCCTCTGGCATCTGTGGCTCTCGCCCCACCCGGATCTCAACCCCTGGCTGCTACCGGTGATCTGGACTGTGCCGCTGCTGTTCCCCCTGAAGGGCATAGTGCAGGGCAACCCCTACACCCACGCCTGGGGCAACTTCGTGCTGATGCCCTATTTCCTCCACGCCCTGACGCTCATCACCACGGATGAAGGGGAGCGGTGGCTGGCGGTGGTTGAGCTGGTGTTCACCACCCTGGCCTTCATCGGCACCATCTATTACGCCCGCCTGCGCGGCCGTGAGCTTGGCCTCAGCATCCGCAAAAAAAAGGATGACGCCCGGTAATACCACCCTCTCAACGCCCCGCTCGGGGCGTTTTTCATTGTGTTGACCCTGCCTCGTCCTGGCCCCTGCGGTAGTGAGTGAGTTGCCGCTCGCTAAAGCGCATCAGCTCGGGATAGAAGCGCAGAAACCCTTGTTCGCAGTCGCGCCAGCGCTCCTCATCCAGGGTATGGAGCGCCTCCCCCAGCAGCAGGGGACGACGCAGGCGCCGGCCTATGCCGTTGAGGGCCTGACCCAGCCCTTCCCGGCGCCGGTAGGAGGCGATCCAGTCCTGCTCGGCCATCCGCCTGAGGGCCATTGGCAGCCCCTCCGGCAGGCGGGCGTGATCCGCCAGCAGCTGGCCATAGCTCTGCTGCAGGAAGCGGGGCAGGGGATCCCGACTGAATTGCTGCCAGTGGTGGCTTAGCCAGTGGTCGTAGAGCATGTCCACCAGGATGCCGCCAAAGCGGCGCCAGGGAGCCTCGAAGCAGGCGACCGCCGCCCTGTGCTCGGGGTGGGAATCGGTGAAGGCATCTATCTTGCGGTGCAGCCAGATCCCCTCGTCGAAGGGAGCCGCGAGGCCAGTGGGCAGCGGCCCCTTGACGAAGTCCCCCAGCAGGTTGCCGGTGAGGGAGCTGCGGGTGTGGGCCGCCAGATGGAGGTGCGCCAGGTAATTCATGGGATTAGGGTCGACCCGTCAGTGAACATTGCCGCTGAGCCTAGCGGATCTGGCGCCCCTTGCCCACGGCGGACGATGGCTGCGTGCAGGAAGTGCTTTCACCCGTGTGCGGATGCTGGGTACAGTGCGCCATGGCCACCTCTGTGGCGCAGTTCTCTCACAAGGAGCATGCATGATGTTGACCCTGATCGAGGGTGCGGAAATTCATAGCCCGGCCCCGCTCGGCCAGCAGGATCTGCTGGTGGCCGACGGCCGCATCGCCTGGCTGGGCAAGGGGCTGACTGTCCCCTCTGACTGGCCGCTGGTGCGCGTCGACGGCCGTGGCAGCTACCTGGTGCCCGGGCTGGTGGATCCCCTGGCTCACATTACCGGAGGCGGTGGCGAGGGGGGCTTTGCCTTTCGTACCCCTGAACTCGCGGCGGGGGAGGCCCTCAGGGCCGGGGTCACCACGCTCGTGGCGGCGCTCGGCACCGACAGCCTGACCCGCACCCCGGCCCAGGTGCTCGGCAAGGTGCGCGAGTTTCGCGCCGCCGGGGTGAGCGCTTACATGTACACCGGCTCCTATCACCTGCCGGTCAAGACCCTCACCGGCAGGGTGGAGTCGGACATCATGCTGATCCCCGAGGTGTTGGGGGTGGGGGAGCTGGCCATCAGCGATCACAGATCCAGTGCGCCGACTCATGACGAGCTGGCGCGGCTGGTGAGCGAGGCGCGGGTGGCCGGGCTGCTTGCGGGCAAGAGCGGGGTCAGCTTCTTCCACGTCGGGGATGGCCGCGGGGCCCTGGCGCCGCTGCGGGCCCTGCGCGATAACACCGACATCCCCCTGCGCCAGATCTATCCCACCCACTGCAACCGCAACCCCTGGCTCTTTGCCGAGGCCATCGACTGGGGCAGGGCGGGGGGCTGGATCGATCTCACCACCTCGAGCTTCCCCGAGCTGCTGGACGATGGCGAGCAACTGGCGGCAGAGGCGCTGGTGGCGCTGCTGGCGGCCGGGGTGCCTGCCGATCGCATCAGCTTCAGCTCGGATGCCAACGCCAGCCTGCCGCGCTTTGACGGCGAGGGGCGTCTTGTGGAGATGCGCAGCGGCCAGATTGCCAGCCTGTGGCAGGAGTGCGTTCGCGCCTGCGGCCTCGGGGTATCGCTCGAGGTCGCCCTGGGGGTGGTCACGGCCAACCCGGCGCGAGCTCTGGGGCTGGCTGGCAAGGGGGTGATAGGGGTGGGGCAGGATGCGGATCTGCTGCTGATAGCGCCGGGGAGCCTCGCTATCGAGAGGGTGATGAGCGGCGGCCAGTGGCGAACCTGATCGTCACTGCGCGCCCGTCAGTAAACGAAAAGCCCGGCACTGCTGCCGGGCTTTTGTTCGCCTGGGGGCTGTCTCCAGGCTCAGATAGCGAGAAAGCCCAGGATCAAAATGGGGCCTAGCAGGCTCAGGATAAAGCCGGAGACGATGGCCACCGGCACCACCTGGATGCCGCCGGATTTCTGGATGACCGGCAGGGTGAAGTCCAGCGCGGTGGCGCCGCCATAGCCGATGGCGGCGGAGGGGTGGCGACGCATCAGCACCGGAATGATGAGGATGGCGATGAGCTCGCGTCCCAGATCGTTGATGAAGGCGGCGGAGCCGAGCACCGGGCCCAGCTTGTCGGCCACCAGTATGCCGGACAGCGAATACCAGCCGAAGCTGGAGGCGAGCGCCAGGGCGTGGCTCGAGGGCATGCCCAGCAACTGGGCCGCCAGCAGGCTGCCGAGCCAGCTGCTGAGGATGACGGTGGCGGCTATCTTCATGCCCCAGGGGTTGAGCAGGATCTGGCGCAGCCGCATGCCGGAGTTGCGCATCTGGATGCCGATGAGCAGCAGCAACAGCATCAGGGCCCACTCGCTCCACTTGTCGATGGGCAGGGCGCGCAAGTCCACCAGCAGCCCCAGCAGCACGCCGCCGAGCACCACGAAGCAGAGCTGGAGTGACTCCCAGAGCAGATGCAATTTGCTAGGCATCTTGGCGTCGTTCGCCTCGTGGGTGGGGGGGCTGCGTCTGTCTAGCCACCAGAGCGCCAGCAGGTTGCAGGCGGTGATGGCGGCCAGCATCACCCCGGCCACCTTGAAGATCACCGCCAGGTTGCTGCCGAGGTTCTCCACATAGGCCAGCCCCAGCCCCATCAGGAACAGGATGAGATAGACCATCTTGCCCAGCGACTGATTGATCAGCTTGATGAGCCGGGGGGAGGAGAGGGGGACAAGATAGCCGATAACCAGCGGCAGCAGGATCAGCAACACATTCAGCAACATTGGGGCCTCGGTCACAAAACTGGGAAAACGACACATTACCACTACTTATTGGTCAAGAGTCATAAATCCATGAGTTTGTATGCTTCATTCGACCCTTTTTTTATCGGTTTGTTATTTTTACATTGCGAGGCCGCCTTCCCGGAGCCCCCTGGCCTCGGGTCGTCATCGCCAATGAAATCAATTCCATTTAGAAAAAAGTGCGTTTTGCTCGGCTGAGTCGGGGTGAATAAAGTGACTCTGAATGGCTTCTGGCTGAAATGGCTTAATCTTCTTGCTACTGGTGCGCTCAGGGTATAAAAAGGCGGTATCTCAGAGGTGGCGCAAAGCGGATTTTATGCAGACAAAGTGCTGAAAAATACCGCCAAGGCCAATAAAAATACAGATAAACCACTAAATACCTCGGTTCTGTATTGTTTTTTAACTACCTGAATGATATTTTCGCTGAAGGTTGCCATCGGTTAACTTTTTGTTAAATTTGAGATGGTGGAGTCACGCCGTAGCGGCGTCTAGGGACAGACAAGGTTGTAATGGATGAGCGACGTTGCCGCACTGGAAGTTCGTGAACTGCACAAGTATTTTGGCACCCACGAAGTGCTCAAGGGCATCGATATGACGGCCCGCAAGGGGGATGTGATCTCCCTGATCGGCTCCTCGGGCTCGGGGAAGTCGACCTTTCTACGCTGTATCAATCTGCTGGAAACCCCCTCTTCCGGCACGGTATCACTCCATGGCGAGCTTATTCGCATGAAGAGCAATCGGGCCGGTGAACGCCTGCCTGAGGACATGCGTCAGGTGGAGCGTATTCGCAGCCGCCTGGCCATGGTGTTTCAAAGTTTCAACCTCTGGTCGCACATGACCATCATGCAGAACATCATCGAAGTCCCGATCCAGGTGCTCAAGGTGCCCCGTGCCGAGGCCATCGCCAAGGCGGAGCAACTGCTCAACCGGGTGGGCCTGTGGGAGCGGCGCGACTACTACCCCGGTCACCTCTCCGGCGGTCAGCAGCAGCGGGCGGCCATCGCCCGTGCCCTGGCGGTCGAGCCCGAGGTGATGCTGTTCGATGAACCCACCTCGGCGCTCGATCCCGAACTGGTGGGGGAGGTGCTCGGCCTGATGCGCGAGCTGGCCGAAGAGGGGCGTACCATGCTGGTGGTCACTCACGAGATGTCGTTTGCCCGTGACGTGTCGAACAAGGTGATGTTCCTGCACCAGGGGCGGGTGGAGGAGGAGGGTAATCCCAAGGAGATCTTCGCCCATCCCAAATCCGAGCGCTTCAAACAATTCATCTCGTCCATCTATTGATGGATGGGCGGTTTTTTCAATATTCTGCGTTTTCAACGATCGACGTGTTTATCAAGGAGAGATACATGAACAAGCTGATGCTGGCGACTGCCGTGATGACGGCCCTGTGTTCCGGTAGCCTGATGGCCAAGGAGTGGAAAGAGGTGCGGATCGGGGTGGAAGGGGCCTATCCTCCCTTCTCCTGGACCGAGCCGAGCGGCGAGGTGAAAGGCTTTGACATCGACATCGCCAACGCCCTGTGCGACGAGATGAAGGTGAAGTGCACCCTGGTCAAGCAGGACTGGGACGGCATCATTCCGGCGCTGCTGTCGCGCAAGTATGACGCCATCATCGCCACCATGGACATCACCGAAGAGCGCAAGAAGAAGGTGGACTTCACCCAGAAGTACCAGCACATTCCGGCCCGCTTCGCCGCCAAGAAAGGCACCGAGGTGCAGCTCGACAAGGCCTTCATGGATGGCAAGACCATCGCCGTGCAGCGCGCCACCTCCATGGACACCTACATCACCGACAACTTCCCCAACGCCACCATCAAGCGCTACGGCACCGCAGACGAGGCCTATCTCGATCTGAAATCCGGCCGGGTTGACTATGTGATGGCCGACTCCGCCGCCATCAGCGATGGCCTGCTGAAGAAAGAGGGTGGTGACGCCTTCGAATTCGTCGGCCCGAAACTGACCGATCCCAAGTGGTTTGGCGAGGGTGCCGGCATAGCGGTACGCAAGGCTGACAAGGATCTGAAAGAGAAATTCAATGCCGCCATCCTGGCCCTGCGCGCCAACGGCAAGTACAAGGAAATCAACGACAAGTACTTCGACTTCGACGTTTACGGCGAGTAACCCCCAGGCGCGCTACCTTGGGTAGCCGCCGAAGGGATTGCGGCGGATCATCACGACAGGTTGACCCTCGTCTGTCCTCACCGGGCCCGTTGTCTCTCGCAAGGGAGCGATGGGCCCGCTTAGTTGCAATGGAGCTGCATGTGTTTGGTTTGAAAGGATATTGGGACGGGCAAGCCCGCTCAATGCGTTGCAATGGAGCCGCATATGTTTGATTTGAAAGGATACGAAGCCTCCCTGCTGGAGGGGGCCTGGGTCACCCTGGAGGTGGCGCTCGCTTCCCTGCTGCTGGCGCTGGTGCTCGGCATGCTGGGTGCCCTGGCCAAGCTCTCCCCCTACAAGTGGGCGCGCGGCATCGCGACCGCCTACACCACAGTCATTCGTGGCATTCCGGATCTGGTGCTGATGATGCTGCTGTTCTTCGGTGGCCAGGTGCTGATCAACGGGATCTGCAGCTGGGTCAACGAGGCTTACAACAACTACCTGCTGGAGAGCAATCCGAATCAGGAGTGGGTCTCCCTGCTGCCGGATTACATCGACATCAGTCCCTTTGCGGCCGGGGTCGCCACCATAGGCTTCATCTTCGGTGCCTACATGACCGAGACCTTCCGCGGCGCCATCCTGGCGGTGGACAAGGGAGAGCTGGAAGCCGCTCGCGCCTTTGGCATGCGGGCGACCCAGGTGTTTGTGCGGATCCTCTTCCCCCAGATGATGCGCCACGCCCTGCCGGGCTTTGGCAACAACTGGCTGGTATTGCTCAAAACTACGGCCCTGGTCTCCATCATCGGGCTCGATGACATGGTGCGAAAGGCGTCCCTGGCGGCGGGCTCGACCCAGCAGCCGTTTACCTTCTACATGGCGGTGGCGTTGATCTTCCTGATCTTCACCGCGGTCTCGACCTCGGCGCTCAAGTGGGCCGAGCGTCACTACGCCATCAAGACGAGGTAAGCCATGCCGTATTCAATGCAGTCATTCGTTTACTGTGATAGTCGCGGTGTCAGTGCCGAGCGTATCTACATCACGATCAAGACGAGGTAAGCCATGGATTTCTCCATCATTCTCAAGGAGTGGCCCACCTACTGGGAGGGCTTCTACACCACCATCTGGCTGGTGGCGGCCTCCCTCATGCTCGGCCTCATGCTGGCGGTGCCCATGGGCATTTTGCGCAACAGCCGCAACTGGCTGATCAAGGGGCCGATCTGGGCTTATATCTACTTCTTCCGCGGCACCCCGTTGCTGGTACAGCTGTTCATCATCTACTACGGCGCCGCCCAGTGGGAGTGGCTCAAGAACGGCCCCGCCTGGGTGCTCTTCTCCGAGGCCTGGTTCTGCGCCCTGCTGGCGTTCACCCTCAACACCGGTGCCTACACCGCCGAGATAGTGCGCGGCGCCGTGCTGAACATGCCCAAGGGGCAGATTGAGGCGGCCAGTGCCTTTGGCATGAGCCGCTGGCAGACCCTCACCCGCATCATCTTGCCCAACTCGTTTCGCCGTGCGCTGCCCGCCTACAGCAACGAGGTGATCTTCATGCTGCAGGGTTCGGCGGTGGCGGGCATCATCACCATAGTCGACCTGACAGGTGCGGCGCGGATCATCAACTCCCGCTACTACAGCCCGTTCGAGGCCTTCCTGACCGCAGGCCTGCTCTACATGCTGCTCACCTTCGCCATCGTCTGGCTGTTCAAGAAGTGGGAGGCCCGCTGGCACGCCCACCTGCGCCCCCGCAGCGTATGACCTGATACAAAAGCCAGAGACAAAAAAGCCCGCAGTCGCGGGCTTTTTTTGGATCACGGGGCAGGCTTACCGTCCCAGATATTCCCTGTCGAAGAAGGTGTTGACCCAGTGGGGCCGGTAGACGGCGAGCAGTGTCATGGCCATGCCGTTGAGCAGGGCCTCGGGGAAGAGCAGCAGCGGCCAGATGGAGAGGTAGTCGGCACTGATGGTGTGCCAGGGGTGGGCGCCGCTCATCCCCATCAGTAGGGCGCTGGCGAGGATCTTGACCGAGATGCTCAGCGCCCCCCCAAGAAAGGCGGCCACGAACAGGTAGACGAAGAGGTGGCGGGGCAACCAGGCCCAGCTTGCCAGAAACAGCAGCCAGCTGGTGGCCACCGGCAGCGCGACGCCGATGAGCGCCTGCCAGCCGAACTCCGCCAGGTCGGTGACACCAAAGGCCCCGAGGATCAGCAGGGTGAGGCAGGGGGCGAGCAGGGCGAGGCGCCAGCCCAGCAGCAGGGTCAGGCTGGTGAGGCCGAGAAAGTGGATCTCCAGCCCCTCATGAAGGCCCGCCCGCAAGGTCCAGAGCGGCACCAGGGCGATGGCGCTCCCCAGGCAGAGGTGCTGATAGAGGGGGTTGGCGTGGAGGGTGCGCAGCAGGGAGGCACTCAGGCTGAAGGCGAGCAGCACCAGCCAGAGCAGGAGGGCGGCGACTTGTCCTTCACTCATGACATGTTCCCCCGGATCTCACTGCCCGGTGATGAACCCGGGCGCTGGCGGCGCAATAAAAAGAGGCCGCCCAGTCCCGGGCGGCCTCCTGTCTCAATACTTCACGTTGGGGTGGTACTTGCCGAGGATGCCCTGGACCCTGTCCATGGTCTCCTTGCTGGGGGGCTTGATCCCGGTCAGATCGTAAGTGTCTCCCAGCACGTCCCACTTGTGCTTGCCGAGTTCGTGGTAGGGCAGCAGCTCCACCTTCTCGACGCAATCCCCGAGCTCTGCGATGAACTGGCCGAGCCCTTCGGCGCTCTCGTCATCATCGGACCAGGTGGGCACCACCACGTAGCGGATCCACATGGTCTGGCCGCGGGACGCCAGGTAGCGCGCGAACTCCAGGGTGTACTTGTTGCTGACGTGGGTGAGCGGTATGTGCTTCTCGTCATTGATCTGCTTGATGTCCAGCAGCACCAGATCGGTGTTGTCGAGCACCCGATCGAGCAGCTCGTCGTAGTGACGCACGAAGCCGTTGGTATCCAGGCAGGTGTGGATCCCTTGCGCCTTGCAGGCGGCAAACAGCTCGGCGATGAACTCTTGCTGCAGCATGGCTTCCCCACCGGAGGCGGTGACGCCGCCGCCTGAGGCATTCATGAAGTGGCGGTAGCTGGTGAGATCCTGCATCAACTCGGGCACTGTGACCTCGCGGCCCCCCTGGGTGTCCCAGGTGTCCCGGTTGTGGCAATACTTGCAGCGCATCAGGCAGCCCTGCATGAACACGATGAAGCGGATGCCGGGGCCGTCGACTGTGCCGCAGGTCTCGACGGAATGGATCCGGCCAATGATGTCGGGACTGCTGGCGTCGCTAACGGTGGTGGCAGGGATCCGCTGAGTACCCTGATCGGCAGGGCCGCTGGTTTCAACGGCAGGGATCCGGTTAATGACTGACATAGACGACTCCAATTGTTCGGACAGGGTTCGAGCGGTCGTTATTTTATGACATAAAGCCCTATAAATCCTACCAGTTTAGCCCGCCGGGGTGGCACCCAGCAGACTCTCCAGTGCCTTGACGGGGAGCGGGCGGCTGGTCAGGAAGCCTTGGTAGTGCTGGCATCCCAGGGCCTTGAGCACGGCCAGCTGCTCCTCGTCCTCCACCCCTTCGGCGGTCACCGTGAAGCGAAACACCTTGGCGAGATCCAGGATGGCCTTGACGATGGCCTTGTCCTGCTCGCTGTGCACCAGCGTCTGGATGAAGCTCCTGTCCAGTTTGACCTCATCGGCGGGCAGATCGCGCAAATAGGCGAGAGAAGAGTAGCCGGTACCGAAGTCATCGATGGAGATGAGGATGCCCAGGGCCTTGAGCTGGCGGATCTTGGCGATGCTGTCCAGCCGGTTTTCCAGCACCACGGACTCGGTGACCTCCAGCAGCAGGCGCGAGGGGGGCACCCCGGTATCGCGCAGCACGTACTCCACCTGTTGCACGAAGCCGGCGGTGTGGAACTGGCGGGCGCTGACGTTGACCGACAGGTGGGGGATGGCGAGGCCGTTGTTGAGCCAGAAACTGTACTGGGCGCAGGCGGTCTTCATCACCCAGTAGCCTATCTCCTGGATCAATGTGGTCTCTTCGGCGATGGGAATGAAGTCCCCGGGGGGGATCATGGTGCCGTCCATCTTCTGCCAGCGCAGCAGGGCCTCCACGCCGGAGAGGCTGCCGTTGTCGACTCTGTACTGGGGCTGATAGTGCAGCACCAGCTCGTTGTTGCGCAGGGCATCGCGCAGCTGGTTGCTCAGGGAGAGCTTGCTCTTCTCCTTCTCCGCCATGGCCTCGCTGAAGAAGATGTGGTTGCCCTGGCCGGCCCGTTTGGCCATGTGGACGGCGGTGTCGGCCTGCTGCATCAGGATCAGGTGATCCTTGTCATCGTCGCTGAACAGGCTGATCCCCACGGAGGCGCTGCAGTGCAGCTTGTGATCGCCGATGTCGAAGGGGAGCCGGAAAATCCCCATCAGCTCCCGGGCGAAGTGCTCCGCCAGTATCTTGGCGGTGACATAGCCCTGACCCAGCGCCGTGAACAGCAGGGCGAACTCGTCCCCCGAGGTACGGGCCAGCACCAGGTTCTCCTGGGGCAGGGACTTGAGCCGCACCACCACGGCCTGGAGCAGCAGATCGCCGCAGGCGTGGCCGAGGGAGTCGTTGATCGACTTGAAGTTGTCGAGATCCAGCAGCAGCAATGCCCCCCACTGCCCGCTCTGGCTTTGCAGGGTGCGCTGCATGATGTCGTTCAGGCTGCGCCTGTTGTAGAGGTCGCACAGATCGTCGTAATAGGCGAGCCGCTCTATGTGGCGGGCCGTCTCCCTCTCCTGGGTGATGTCGTGGAAGCTGCAGACGAAATGGCTGATCTCGCCCTCCTCATCCTTGACGCCGCTCACCATGAGGCGCACCGGGAAGAGATGCCCGTCCCTGTGCAGGCACTGCTCCTCGCCGAGCCAGTATCCCTGCTCATCGACGGCGACGATGACCTCCTCCCTGAGGCTGTCGCCATAATAGGTGGGCCTCAGGGCCTCGATATGCTGACCGAGCATCTCATCGTCCCCGAACCCTGTGATGCGGCTGAAGGAGGCGTTGACCTTGAGGATTATGCCGCCGTGATCCATCACCAGCAGACCGTCGTGGGTATTGAAGGCCACTTCGGCCAGGCGCAGGGCATCGTCGTTGGCGAGGCGCTGCAACTCGATGGCAGCCCGTTCACGCTGCTCGTAGAGGGCATCGAGCAGGGGCATGGGATCGTCCAGCGGCCCGTCGAGCAGCAGGGTGAGCTGACCCAGGGGGGCGCCGCCTTGACCCTGGAGGGGAATGCCGATGTAGGCCTTGGCGTTGAAGGCCAGCAACTGGGTGGCCTGGGGATAGCGCAGGGGCAGGTCTTCCACATAGAGGCTCTGGCCGTGCTGGAAGATCTCCCGGCCTGGGCCTATCTCCATCCGCATGGGCTTGACCGCGGAGAAGGTCTCTCCTTCCAGCACGCAGCGGGGGATGAGCCAGAGATCCTGGCCGCGCAGCTGAAACTCCCCGAGCCAGCCGATGCGGGCGCCGCTCGCGGTCATGGCCCAGCGCACCAGGGCGCGGCAATACTCATTGCCGGTCTTGCAGATGAGCCCGGCAGGCAGGGTGAACGGAGAGGCCTCGCTCACCTCGGGTTCGGGCTGCCAGTGGCCCAGCAACTGGGCGCAGTGGCGCACCAGTTGCAGCGTCTCGTCACCTATCAGGGTCGTCTCGGCGTATTCGAGGCTGAGCACGCCGATGAGCTTCTCCTGCTCCAGCAGGGCGCCGTCCAGGCGGGAGCTGACGTTGGCATTGGCCAGATAATAGTGCTGGCTCAGCATGGGCTGATGGGCGGCCTCCGAGAAGCTCAGGGCGCCCCGGGTACGCAAGGCCCGGATAAAGCGGCTGTCACCGCGAATGGCACCGACAGAGTCCGCATTCAGGGTGAAGACAGGGGTCAGCTGCTCGCTGCCAAGGGGGCCGTTGGCCTGGTAGTGCCAGAGGATCAGGCGATCGGCTCCCAGGCACTCCCTTAGGCTCTCCAGCATGGCGGCATACTGCTGCTGACTGGCCATCTGGCTCAGGCGCGGCAGTTGCAGCGACAAGCTGGCCGCACTCTCCTGGGGCTGGGTCTGCAGGCAGATGAGCCAGAAGGCGTCCTGTTCATGGGAGAGAGAGATGTGCCACTGCTGGGCGGCAAAGCGCAGCAGCAGTTTGCCCCCCTTGCCGCTGGCGAGCCGCTGCTCTATGGGCTGGCGCAGGGCATCGGGCAACTGGGCCGGCCAGGCGCTGCGGGGCTCATCGAGCCAGTGGAGCGGGGTCTGCATCACATCGGTCAGGGCGACCAGCCGTTGACTACGGGTATCCAGGCGAAAGAACAGGGGGGCCTGGCTGGCTGTCGGGAGATGACTGAGCGCGGTAGACGACATGAACTGACACTATCCTGTTGAGCAATTGTCGGAGGGCAAGAATACTGCAAATCCGTGGCAAACAAAATTTCATTGAAACCTAAATTAGATGGGTCTAATTTATTGGTCATTTCCTGTTGAGTGGAGTCTTGCAGATGAAACGGATCCTGATTGTGGGTGGCGTCGCAGGGGGCGCCTCGGCGGCGGCCCGCGCCCGTCGGTTGAGCGAAGAGGCAGAGATAGTGATGTTCGAGCGGGGGGAGTTTGTCAGCTTCGCCAACTGCGGTCTGCCCTATCACATCGGGGGGGATATCCCCAGTCGGGATGCCTTGCTGCTGCAGACGCCCCAGAGCTTCAAGCGCAGGTTCAACGTCGATGTGCGGGTTTTCCACGATGTGATCGAGATAGACAAGGCGGGCAAGACCCTGCTGGTGCGCAACCTGCAAACCGGTGACGAGCAGCGCGAACCTTACGATGTGCTGTTGCTGAGCCCGGGTGCGGCGCCCATTCGCCCTCCCTTCCCCGGCATCGACAGCCCCCACGTCTATACCCTGCGCAACATCCCCGACATGGACCGCATCCTGGCGGCTTTGCACCATGACAAGCCGCGCCATGTCACCGTGGTGGGGGGCGGCTTTATCGGGCTGGAGATGATGGAGGCGCTGCATCAGCGCAAGCTGGAGGTCACCCTGCTGGAGCTGGCCGATCAGGTGATGGCGCCGGTGGATAAAGAGATGGCCAACATGCTCCACGCCCGCATCCGGGAAGAGGGGATCGACCTGCGCCTGCGCACCGGCCTCACCGCCATCGAGAGTCTGGATCTGCCTGCCGAGAAGACCTCCGCCGTGCCGACTGCTAAAAGCGGTGGCCTGCGCCTGACCCTCAATGACGGCAGCCACCTCGACACCGGTCTGCTGATCCTGGCCATCGGCGTCAAGCCCGAAACCCTGCTCGCCGCCAAGGCGGGGCTGGAGCTGGGCCCGCGCGGCGGCATCAGGGTGGATGCCGGCATGCGCACCTCGGATCCCTTCATCTACGCGGTGGGGGATGCAGTCGAAGAGACCGATTTCGTCACCGGCGAGTCCGTGCTGATCCCGCTGGCGGGCCCCGCCAACCGGCAGGGGCGCATCGCCGCCGACAACATGCTGGGCCGAAGCGAAACCTACAAGAAGACGCAAGGGACCGCCATCTGCAAGCTGTTCGACCTGGCGGTGGCAAGCACAGGGCTTAACGAGAAGCGACTGGTGCAGCTGGGGCTGCCGTTCGAGAAGGTCTATGCCCACCCGGGCAGCCACGCCGGCTACTACCCCGGCGCCCATCCGGTCAGCCTCAAGCTGCTGTTTGCCCCGGATGGCAAGATTTACGGCGCCCAGGCCATCGGCAAGGATGGCATCGACAAGCGCATCGATGTGCTGGCGGTAGCCCAGCGCGCAGGTCTCACCGTCTTTGACTTGCAGGATCTGGAGCTCACCTATGCGCCGCCGTTCGGCTCGGCCAAGGATGTGATCAACATGGCGGGCTTCGTGGCGAGCAACCACCTGAAAGGGGACACCATCCTCTGCCACGCGGCCGAGGTGCAGGCCCGCAACCCTCACCAGATGGTGGTGGATGTGCGAAATGGCCCCGAGCTCGACAAACTGGGCCGCATCCCGGGGGCCCTGCATATTCCCCTCGACGAGCTGCGCGGTCGTCTCGATGAGCTGCCCAAGGATAAAGAGCTGCTTATCAGCTGTCAGGTGGGCCTGCGCGGTCACGTGGCCTGCCGCCTGCTGAGCCAGCACGGCTTCAAGGTGAAGAACCTCTCCGGCGGCTTCAAGACCTGGCAGATGGCCTTCGCCGAATAGCCCTGCCCGGCCGACATGGCCCAATCGTCTGCTGTGCATGAAAATGGGCCACTCCATGGAGTGGCCCTTTTCTACACCCTGAGCACCGCCCGATCAGGGGGCGCTGTCATTGAGCTGCTTGCGAATGTGGTGCTGCAAGACCGCCAGCATGGAGGCGCCGGAGAGGCCTATCATCAGGGCGCCGTTGACCGCCTCCAGCGGCCCGAGCAGCTTCCACTGCGGGCTCATGACGATGTCGCCATAGCCCAGGGTGGCGAAGTTGACCCCGGAGTGGTAGATGGCCTCCTGCAGGGTGTCGAACTCCCCGAGCCACAGGAAGAGCCCTCCCCAGACGCCGATCTGGGCCAGGTTGCCCAGCATCACCAGGGTGATGATGCCAAACAGCGCCAGCATGCCGGCCAGGGCCCCCTCGCGGCGATGGAACCGCCTGATGTAGAAGCGGATGCACCAGACGGACACCAGGGATTGCAGCAGCATGTTGACCAGGATCACCGGGATACCGACCAGAAAAATCGTAAACATATCAATCTCCTAACTGGGATTCCGTCAGCGGGCGGCCGACCGGCCACCACTGCTCGAGCAGCAAGATACACAGCCAGCCATAGCCGGCCACCACCAGATAGAGGCCGCAACGCATGGCGGCCGCCAACCACACATCCTTGCCGGTGGCGCTGTCCTCTATGGCCGGGCCAAACAGGATGAGCGCCGTGATCCAGGCGTTGCTCCAGAATGAGGGCGGGAAGCGCCCCGCCACCAGCCGGATCAGACGCCGCGCCAGCCACAGGGTCATCAGGGAGAGCATCAGCACCAGCATCAGGAGGGAGGGCCAGAGGCTGAGTCCCATCCAGAGTGCGAACGCCAGCAGGGCGCCCGCCAGGGTCGAGAGCACCAGCTCCTGGCCCGCCTGTCTGGCGTTGAGGGAGGTGCTCTGCTGGGCCAGCGCTACCGTCTTCATCACCGCCGGAATGTAGAACGCCGGGTTGCCGAGGGCCAGCAGCCACACCGGCAGCACGATGGCGACGGCGCGCAGCGCCAGCCGCTCGGGATGTTCGGGGGGCAATGGCACCGGCCTGGCCGCCCCCCCTGCCACCGGCAGGGGGGGAAAGAGGGCGTGGGCCATGCGGTTGACCAGGGTGCCTATCAGGATCCCCAGTCCCATCATCTGGGCGATGGCGATGGCAAGGGACTGCTCGATGAGCCCGGCCACCGGGATCACCGTAATGGCCATGATGAGCAGCATGGCGGCGGCCCCCTTGCCGGCCATCGACTGCTGCATCAGCAGGTAGAGCAGCAGGGCGATGAGCAGCACGGCCGCCAGGGCATAGTGGGTCAGCAGGGGGACCAGCAGCACCCCGGCGGCCATGATCCCCAGCAGCAGTAGCCCCCCTGCCAGCCCCTTCTTCAGGCCAAGGGCTTCCCCGGGTCGGCACAGCACCACCCAGGCCATGATGACGCCGAGGTGGGGCATGGGCAGGGCCAGGCCGTAACAGATCCCCGTCGCGAGTCCGATGCCGGTGCCAATGCGCAGTACAGCCCTGTCGGCGTTATGCATATGGCGCCTCAATAGAGGAAGGAGAAGAGGCTCATCAGCCGGATATAGAGCGCCCCCAGGAAGTGCATCACCCCGCTCTCGCCGGTGTAGACCAGCACATCGGCCTGGCCGCCGACCCGCAGCGCCTCGACCGGCGGAAAGTCGTCACTCTGGAAGGCGACCTTGACCGGGAAACGCTGCGCCTGACGCAGCCAGTCGCGGTTGTTGTCCACCGTGGGCAGGGCCCCGGCGGGCTGGCTCTTGCCATCGCCCACCCCGTAGCCGACGCTGCGGATCTCCCCCTTGAACAGCTGTCCGGGCAAGCTGTCGAGCAATATGGTGACCTTGTCCCCTGGCCGAATGTTGCCGAGGTTGTTCTCCGTCAGATCCGCCGACACCCAGACGTCGTGGATGGCGATCAGTGTCATGGCCGGTGCGCCGGCCCCGATAAACTGGCCAGTATCTGTGCTCAAGTCGGTGATAAGCCCGCGTCCTGGAGCCGTGACCAGAGTGTTCTTGCGATCCAGCTCGGCCTTGTGGACCGCCGAGCGGGCGCTGAGCAACTGGGAGTTGTCATCGCCGCTCGCCCCGGCGGCTTCGATGGCGCGGCGGACGTCGGCCTCTGCTGCCGCCACCTGGCTTTTGGCCGTCTCGCGGCTGGCCTGGGCCACCTCGAGGCGACGCACCGAGATGGCGCCCGGATCCTCGCGATAGAGCCGCTCCTGTCGCTCCGCATCCTTGGCCGCGTTGTCATAGGCGGCGCGCATGGCCATCAGGGAAGCTTCGGCCGCCTTGACCCCTTCGGTGTTCGCCTTGACGCCGCTCAAGACCGTCTGGTAGTCGGATCTGGCCTTGGCCAGGGCGATGTCATAGGGCTCGGGGTCGATCTCGAACAGGGGGGAACCTGCCTCCACATCCTGATTGTCGTGAACATAGACCCGCTTGATCTGGCCGGACACCTCGGCGGCGACGGGGACCACGAAGGCCTGCACCCGGGCCTGGGCGCTGTACGGGGTCAGCCGGTCCGCCAGCAGATACCAGATGAGCAGGAGGAGGATGGCAGCCAGCAGCCCTAGGGTGGCGCGGCGGCTGGCCTGGCCGGGAGATGCAGTGCTGTCAGTCATGGGGGCTTGCCTTCTGTGTCATGGGAGAGTGGGTTGCGTCGAGCAGGGGCGCCCAGTCGGCGCGCGTGCGCAGCTGGGCCTCCACCTCGGGGGTCACCAGGGGACGTTCGCGCCCCTGTTCCCAACCGCCACCCAGCGCCTTATAGAGCGTGATGAGATCGCGCATCCGGGCGCCACGGCTGTTGACCAGGCGCTCCTGCTGGTTGAACAGGGCGCGCTGGGAGTCGAGCACCCGCTGGAAGTCCGCCATCCCCTCGCGATACTGGGTGTTGGCTATCTCGAGGGAGCGACGGGCGGCCTCGCCGGTCTGGGTCAGCAGGACGATCTCGTCCTGGCCGTTGGCGTAGGCCACGGCCGCGTCATCCACCTCGCGGGCCGCCTTGAACACGCTGTCACGATAGCGCTCGTGCAACTGCTGGAAGCGGGCGTCCTGCACCAGGATCTGGTTGCCGAGCCGTCCCTGATCGAGCAGGTTCCAGCTGAGCGAGGGACCGAGGGCCCAGGAGAAGGTGCCGCTCTCCCCATTGGTGGCGTTGACGCCCAGGGTGCCAAGCAGGGTGATGGAGGGGTAGAGCTCGCTCTCGGCCACGCCGATCAGGGCAGACTGGGCGGCCAGTTGCCGTTCCGCGACCCGCACGTCGGGACGTCGGCGCAGCAGATCGGCCGGCATCTCGGTGACCAGGGCCAGCTCCCCCTGGGGGATCTTGCCGGTGTTGGTGGCCATCTCGGGCAGGGGGCCCGGGGGCCTGGCAATCAGGGTCGAGAGGGCATTCTGGCTCTGGCGCAGGCTGGTCTCGAGTTGCGGAATGCCGGACAGGGTGCCGAGGTACTGGGTCTTGGCCTGCTGCACGTCCAGCTCGGCGCTGTTGCCGCTCTTGAACAGCCGCTCGGTGATCTCCAGGCTGCGCTGCTGGAGGCGGGCATTCTCCCGGGCTATGTAGAGGCGAGCCTCCAGGGTGCGGATGCTCACATAGAGCTGGGCCACCTGGGCGGCCATCAGCACCTGGATGTCATCATACTGGGCCAGGGTGGCGAAGTAGTTGGCATCCGCTGCTTCGATGCCGCGTTCGAACTTGCCCCAGAAGTCGAGCTCCCAGCCGAGGTTGAACCCGGCGCCATAGCTGCTGCCGGCGCTGCTGTGGCCGCCCCGGGTCTGTCCGGCTTGCAGGAACTCGCCCGTGCCCACGGTGGCCTGGGGGCCGAGCAGGCTCTCGGCAATGCCGAGCTGGGCCTGGGCCTCGAGGATCCGCAAGCCGGCGATCCGCACATCCGGGTTCTTTCGCAGCGCTTCCTCTACCAGGGCACTCAGCACGGGGTCGTTGAGCCGGTTCCACCATTGGCGATAGTCGGCGGTCGCGCTCGCCTGCTGACCCTCGCTGGCGCTGTGCCAGCCGGCCATCTCCTCGACTCTGGGGGCTTGGTAGTCGGGGCCCAGCACTGTGCAGGCACTCAATAACAGGCATGCGCCCCCCGCGAACAGGGGGCGGTGACGTTGGACGGCCATGGGGTTATTTATCCGCAGAAGCCAGACCTTCGTTGACCCAGGCCATGAAGATGCGATAGCCGATGGAGAGCAGGGTGGCGCCGATGAACATGCCGAGGATGCCACTGGCCGCCATGCCGCCAAGGGCGCCCAGCAGCACCACCGGCATGGGGGCATCGACACCGCGACCCAGCAGCAGCGGCTTGAGCACGTTGTCGGCCATGCCTGCGACGATCAGCAGGACGCTGTAGATGATGTTCACCGCAGTGCCGTGATCACCCGTGCTCCACATGTAGGCGATGGCGGGCGCCGTCACCAGGATCACGGGTACCTGGGCGATGCCGAGGATCAGCGCCAGCACGAAGAAGATACCGACGGCCGGGATCCCCGCCAGCATCATGACGATACCCGCCAGCAGCGCCTGGATGAAGGCGACCCCGATGACCCCTTGAGCGACGGCACGTATGGTGCTGGTGCACAGCTTGGTCAGCGCCAGCCCCTTGCGTTCATCCGTGATGCGCATGGCGATGCGATCGGCGCTCAAGGCGCCCGGTGCACCCCAGGCCATCATGATGCCGGCCACGATGAAGGAGACGACGAAACCGAGCAAGCCACCTCCCATGCTGGCCAGGATGCCGACGACCTTCTTGGCGAGATCCCCGAGCTGCGGCTGGTAGCTGACGATGAGGCTGGGCAGGTCCACCGAGGCTTTCAGCCAGACGGCATGGAGCTTGGCGCCCACCAGCGGGATCTCGGCGATGTCGGCGGAGGGGGCCGGGATCACCAGGGTGTTGTTCTCCACCTTGTCGACCAGGGCGCTGACGCTGTCACCCAGGGAGCTGATCATGACGACGGTAGGGGCCACGATGAGCAGGATGCCCAGCAGCACCAGCAGGGTGGAGGCCCGTCCCTGCTTGCCGCCCAGGCGCGCGGCAAAGCGCTGGTGGAGGGGATAGAGGGTGACGGCCAGGATCAGCGCCCACAGCATCATGTTCATGAAGGGAGAGAACACGGTGAAGCAGAAAGAGCCCAGTGCCAGGATAAGGCCAAACTTGATGAACATATCCAGGAATCTGGCAACCAACCTTTTTTCGACTATGGACAGATCGTTATTTTCCATTCTGGTATGACTCCGACGGGGGATGAGCACACAACCATGCTGGCCCGACATAGATGTCGGGCCAGCAGGCATGGGTTGTGCAGTAATAAATAACACTGAGTTCAGCCTGTGTGGGTCAATCTGACCTTGCCTGCATTTAATGTATGGCACAGGAATTCAATGTTTAAAAAGTTTTTAACTGGTTGATATTAGGTTGATTGATGCAACCTCTTCAGAGGGGCTAAACCACAGGTTCTAATAGTGCTGCACCTTGCCGTAAGCCTTGTAGTGTAAGGCTTTACTGCTATCAAGCGGCGAGGTCTGACATGACAAGGCTGAAACCGTGATACGTGTGCAGAGCCACTTGTAGAGGCTACAAGAGTGCAGTGTTCTACTATTCGGAAAAGCTATTTAGAGAATAAAGAGTCCCCTTGTGCCGCACAAGCGAACTGTTGTTCCCAGTTTGGCTTGGGTTCAGAAAACGGGGAAAGTTTGCCTATATAAAATAGCCGTCTAAAAAAAGAGTTTCGAATGAACAATATTATTTGATACCTATTAATGGATGTTTAAGCGAGCAATGGCGGCCCAGGGTGAATGAGCAGGGCGAGATCGTGAACATTTTGTTAAAAATTAAAAATAGTTTTTTGCCTACAAAACAAATACTTATAGGCCTGTGATATGCAGTTAACTTTATAGTCAGGATCGCCTTC